>NZ_JACART010000016.1:0-205694 GCF_013386445.1 Pseudomonas sp. P7759 | reverse complement strand
GCGGCTAAACCGGCATCCCTGCCGGTTTACCCCCCAAATCCCTGTCGAATTCCGGCCAGCGTGTTTGACGGGGCGCCTGAGATCAAAATCAAGAGCGACTCGCTTCGCATCGTGGATGCGCTTTTTGGTTTCTGTAGATACCGGCTTGCCGGCGAAAAACGTGAGGACGCCGTGTTCAGGCAGTGGTAGGCGAAGGTTTCAGGCACGCGATGGAGCGATCCACCGTCGTCTTGGCCATTTCCAGTAAATGCCACACCGCCAGGATCTTAGCCCGCTCGGGGCTGGGCAGCAGCTCGCCGCAATCCAATGCAGTCGCTGAAGCGCTGTCGAGCAAACTGGCGGTGTAGAGCAGGGCGTCTTCGAAGCTGAGGTCTTCGTTGATGACGTGGAAACCCTGTGAAGGCAGGTAATGGTCGATGGCGCGGTTGAACGCGGCGCGGTCTTTTGCGGGGTCACAGGGTGGGTCGGGTAGGGCTTTGTTCATGGTGCAACTCCTATTGAGCAAAGGAGCTACCGCCGACGCTGCTAAACGCGGGTGGCAGCTGTACGCGGGTTAGCAGACCGGTCAATAGGAAAACCAGCGCACCCGAAGGTGCCCCGCGCACAGCCACCATAAACGCAGATGTGAACCGTGTGCCCATTGAAGTCAGGCTGCTAAACCCGATCACTGAAGTTCAGCGACGGAGCGAAGACTAGCCACCGATCCCGGCAGGCACAAGGCGGCGAGGATTGTCTAGGAAACGTCCTGCAATTAAAAGCGACACGCCTTGCTGGCCCTTTACAAACCATGACCAAATGCCATCTACCGCACTCTGCGTTTAATAAATTCAAGATGCTTACGCGATATCCTGTGGCGAGCGGGCTTGTCGAATCGTCGCACCGCCCGCGTTGGGCTGCGCAGCAGACCCAAAACCAGGCAGCGCGGTCAGATATGTAAACGATGTCCCCGGTTTGTACCTTCGCTGAGCATTGCCGGATGCCACGCTGAATGCATTCATCTAACTGCCGACAATCGCCTTATAACTCAAAAAAATTCGGCTATGCGATTCAGCTATTGGATTGTTCATGAGGTAATGCATTTAATTCGGGACCTAACTCATTGTTGTTCGGAATAAATCAGCGCCGTTAAGCGTTGTAATGAGTCACCGTTCCGCCTTAGAGATGAGCCATGAGCAACCTCGTTGCCCCCGCGCCCCTGATTCGCTTGCTTGGTCTATGCAAAACCTATGGTGCCCAACGGGCGCTGGATCAGGTCAGTCTGGATATTTATCCGGGTGAGGGCGTGGCGTTGCTCGGCGCCACGGGGGCGGGCAAATCGACCCTGGTAAAGATCCTCAGCGGCAGCCTGGCGCCGGACGCTGGTGAACTGTGGGTCGATGGCCAGCGCCAACGTTTCACCTCGCCGTTGTCGGCGCGGCGGGTTGGCATCGTGGCGGTGCACCAACGCCCCGACGATGGGATCGCCCCCGGCCTGAGTGTGGCCGAGAACTTGTTGCTCGATGAGCTGGGCCAACCCGACGCCGACTTCTTGCTCAATCGCAAAAACCTTCTGCAACGTGCCGGAGCCATCGCCGCCGGGCTGGGCCTGGAGCTGCCGCTGCAACACCCGGTCGAACGCCTCGGCCAGGCGGACCGCCAATTGCTGGTGCTGGCCCGCGCCTTTGCCCAGCAACCCCGATTCCTGATCCTCGACGAACCCACTGCCGCCCTGTCGGAAACCGACGCCGAACGCCTGCTTGGCTTGATCGACTGCCAGCGCGCACGGGGTGTGGCGATCCTCTACATTTCCCAGCGCCTGTCCGACCTGCAACGGGTCACCAACCGCGCGATTGTGTTGCAGGAAGGACGGCTGACCAGTGACCTCAATACCCGGCACTTGCCAAATGCCGCGTATACCCTGTTCGGTGATGTGGACGAGCAGCCGGCAGTGATACCGGGCAAGACCTTGCCGGTGCCGTTTCTGGAGCGATTTACCCGCGTTGGGTTCATCCGCAATCGGGCAGAGGGACGGGCGGTGCAGGAGCAGGTCGCAGGGTTGCGAGTGGGCACGGACGAGGCCGGTGTGCCACGCAAAAGCGGGATCAATCCCGAGAGTTGATTTGCAGGCGTGGGTGAACATCCATCAAACTGACCCGCCCCGTCGCCTCTCGAGAATCTCGACATGTCTGACACATTGTTACCGCTGGCCTTGCCTGGCGTTGCGCTGAGGCGCTGGCGCCTGCTGCACCGCGTCAAGCAATCCCATGCCGCGCAGGTGTTCGGTGTGACCCAATCGACCATTTCCCGCTGGGAAAGCGGCGTGCAGGCCATGGACCCGGTGGCGCACAAAAAGCTTGAGCAACTGCTGGCCGCTCGCCTCGACGCCGCCGCCGATCACGTCCTGGCCCGGCTGGTCAGCGAGAGCCCCCGGCCCATGCACCTTGTCTGCGACCTGACCCACCGTCTGCTGGCGTGCTCTCCGAGCCGAGCCGCCGAGTTCACGCACCCGATCAGTGAGTTGATGGGCTGCTCTCTTTGGCGTTTCGCCACCCCCGAGATCATGCGCAAGGAGCTGGCACTCAACGCATCCGGATGGCGCGAAACCCTGGCACCGCCTGCCGTGGAGTTTTCCACGGGCGCCAATGACTCGCTGCTCGTACCCATCACGCAAGGTGTTTGCCGCTGGACCCGTATCCCCCTCTCGGACGGAACGGCCGCGCGCCTGGTCGAGACACTCTGACACGGGCGCACGCATATCTTATGCGTGGACGCCAGATAGCCCTGGACCTAGTCTGGCCGCCTGTGCAGTCGCGCAGCCTGTCAGTCGACCGAGCCAGAGAACACCATGGACACCGAAGAGATCAAAGCGCGCCTTGCCTTCATTCGCGAGGCGGAAAAACTCAAGGACGTACTCCGCAGCGCCCACACCACCTCAGGGCGCACCGAAAGCACAGCGGAACATAGCTGGCGCCTGTGTCTGATGGCGATGGTTTTCGAGGATCAATTCCGCCATCTAGACAGGCTCAAACTGCTCCAGATGTGCGTCATCCATGACCTGGGAGAGGCCATCCATGGCGACATCCCGGCCATCCACAAAGCGTCATTTCCCGACAAGAGCGAGCAAGAAAGAAAAGACCTTCTACACCTGACCCGCGCACTCGACGGACCATTGCAAACGCAGATAATGGCGCTCTGGGAGGACTATGAAACCGCACAGTCTGCCGAGGCCAAGGCCGTCAAGGCGCTGGACAAACTGGAGACTCTTCTCCAGCACAATCAGGGCAAGAACCCGCCCGATTTCGACTATGGATTCAACCTGACCTACGGCAAGGGCTACACGGATGCCGATCCTTTGTTTGAGCGGCTTCGCGGGCTTATTGATGAGGGGACGCGGGAGAAGATCGACCTGTTGAACCGGTGAAACCTCTGTCTATCGACGCTCTGGCACAAACGCCACGCTCCCATCCTCACGCTTGTGAAACCACCGCTCGCCATTATCCGGCTGGGTGCCAATCACCCGATGATCCTTGCCCAGATAAGCCAGTGGCGCGGGATCGTCCTTGGCGTACTGCGCGACAATAATGGTGCGTTGCGGGTCGAAGGTCTTGCCGCTGGTTTTTTCCAGCCAGGCCAGGAACGCCGCGCTATCGCCCTGGCGGGGAAAGTCCTGGGTTTCGGCCACGTAGTAGAACGGCTTGCCGCCGTTTTGCAGGTACATCGGCACTTTGTTGTCCGCTTCCACCAGCACGAGTTGCCATTGCTCCCACGGCGCGATTTGGGTCGCTTCGGTTCGCACGTCTTCGGCAAAGCGGGTCACGCCGCCGTTGCTGTTGCTCCAGGGGTAGGCCACGCCGAGTATCAACAGCATCAGCGCGGCGGCGATGGCGAAGCCTTTGAACCAGCGTGACTGGCTGGCTGGCCGTGCCCGCAGGCGTTCGCTGACCCACCAGGCGCCGAGCAGTTGGGCGAAGGGCACCAATGGCAGTACGTAGTAGCTGCGTCGACTGCCGCTGGCGGTGAAGAACACGAACAACAGGCCCAGGCCCCACACCAGCCACCGCACGTTCGGCGGCGTGTGGCGCCAGTGCCGCAGCGCCAGCCACAGGCCGAGCAGCCAGCACGGCACCCAGGGCAGGGTGTAGGCGGGCAGGTAGATCAGGTAGGTGTAGATCGGGCCCATATGGTCGAACGGGTCGAAAAAGCGCACCACGTTTTCGCGGAACACCAACGCCAGGCCGCTGCTGCCATAGCTAGGGGCACCGTAGACATGGGACAGCACGAAGGGCACGGCATACACCGCCGCAGCGATCAGCAAGGCACACACCAGGCGCAGGTTGAGGTGGCGCTTGTAGCGATGTTCCGCCAGCAGGTGTGGCAGCAGCACCAGGCCGGGCAGTACAAAGCCGATCAGCCCTTTGAACAGCGATGTCACGGCCAGCAGCAGGAAGAACACCGTGTAGCGACCCAACCGCGTGTCCTCCGGCCCGCGCCAGTACCACCACACCGCCGCCAGCACACCACACACCGTCAGCACGTCGGCCGTGGCCACACGCGCCCAGAACAGGAAGTAGAAGGTGGTGGTGAGCATCCAAGCGGCAATCAGCCCGGTGCCCTTGCGTAGCAGTTGTTCGCCGATCAGGTAGACCAGCCACACGCTCAGCCAGGCGCCGATCACGGACGGCAAGCGCAGTGACCAGGGACCGAGGCCACCCAGTAAGTGGGCGCTGGCGGTGATCAACCAGTAGGAGGGCAGGGGTTTGTCGTAATAGGGCGCGCCCTTGAGGTAGGGATCGAAATAGTCGCCGCTCTGCAGCATCTGCAAGGCGATGTTCGCCCAACGGGTTTCCGGGCCCCACAGGTCGCGTGCGCCCAGGCCGGTCAGCAGCAGCACGGCGGTGACGCCCAGCAACAGCAGCAGGGCGCCGCGTTCGGTCTTCCAGAAAGCCGCCATCACGGCGATTTCGGGTAGATGATCAGTTCGAGGGAACCCTTGTAGTAGCGTTTGCCTCCGGGCGGCAGTTGCCCGGCTTCGCGCATTTCACTGGTGCTGTTGACGCGCATCAGTACGCCCACCGAGCCGAGTTGGCGCTGTTCCTTGAGCCAGGCCTGCACCGCTTCCAATTCCACTTTGCGATGCACCGAACCTGCGTACTGCAAGCCATATCGCAGCTCACCCTCGGTGTCGTACAGCGCCACTTCCGGGCGTTTCAGGCGCCAGGCCAAGGCACTGGCATTCCCCAGTTCGTTGCTCAGCAGGGCTTTTGTCTGTTGCAGTTGTTCCAGGTGTTCGAGCACAAACTGGTCGGGCATTTCGTTGTCCGCGATCCACTCCGGCATGCTCGCCGGCAGCAGGATCACCAGCAGGCCGATGCCCAGCGCTGGCATCGCCCACAGCGTCAGCGGGCGGAAGGCTTGCAGCAGGTTGGTGAGGATCCACCCCAGCAACACGATAAACGCCAGGGACAGGCTGAACATCTCCGCATGGCTGTTGCTGTACAAGGGTCGGGCGATTTGCAGGTAGATCAGCACGATCATGGCCGCCATGCCGATCACGAAGTTGAGCAGGCCATTGAGGCAGATCGTGCGGGCTTTATGCCGGTTGATCAGGTCGACCAGCGTATGCCCCATCAACAAGGCCAGGGGTAGCAGGCACGGCATGATGTAGGTCGGCAGCTTGCCGTTGCTCAGGCTGAAGAAACCCAGTGGCAACAGCAGCCACAGGGCCAGGAAGGCGATGGCCGGTTGGCGCTTTTCCTGCCAGGTCTTGCGCAGGGTGCTCGGCAGCAACCCTGCCCAAGGCAGACACGCTACAGCGATGATCGGCAGGAAGAACCACCACGGCCGCACGTGTTGCGCGTTGTCGGCGCTGAAGCGGCGGATGTGTTCATTCCAGAAAAAGAAGCGCCAGAAGTCCGGTTCCTGCAGATGGATCGCCAGCGCCCAAGGCAGGCACACCAACAAGCACACCAGCATGGCCAGCGGGCCATAGCGCAGCAGTTCGCCCAGGCGGCGTTGCCAGAGCATGTAAGGCACGGCGATCAACACCGGCAACGCCAGGGCCAGGAAGCCCTTGGTCAGGAAACCCAGGGCGCAGGCCAGGCCCACGACGGTCCACGCCCAAAGGCGGCCGCGCACTGTGTGGCTGTCGAGGGCAAACCACAGGGCCACCAGGCTCAGGTTGACCCACAAGGTGAATTGCGGATCCAGGTTGGAGTAGCCCGCTTGCCCGGCCACCAGGCCGAAGCTCAGGTAGAGCAGGGCGCAGGCGTAGCTTTTGAGCGGGTCATTCCACAGGCGGCGGGCCATCAGGTAGGCCAACAGCACGCTCAAGCCGGTCGTAAGCGCCGAGGCGATGCGCACGCCGAACAGGTTCTGGCCGAACACCGCTTGGCCCAAGGCGATCAACCAATAACCGCCAGCGGGTTTTTCAAAATAGCGGATGCCCATGAAATGCGGCGCTACCCAGTTGCCGCTCTGGAGCATTTCCTGGCTGATCTGGGCGTAGCGGGTTTCGTCCGGGATCCACAAGCCGTGCAGGCCCAGGGGCAACAGGTAAAACGCGATAAAGGCCAGTAATAAAAGTGGCAGAGGTTTTAATCGAGTCATGCAAACGTCACTCCCTGACGTTTAGTTGTGGGGATTTCAAGTAATGAGGTAATAGAAGAAAAAGTCACAGCATTCACTGAATTACGGAAAATAGTCATGATGTCCTTAGTTAAAAGGCGCAACTAAACATGCCAGAGCAGGGCTGTCTTTTTGCTGAACAAATGGACAGGAAAGTGTTTAAAGTTGTTTTAACGCGGCCGGCCAGTCCGGGCCATTGACGATGCCCAGCGTCTTGAATTTACCGTTGGGCAATACCTGCACGAACAAGGCGCTGCCGTATTTGGGGAAGGCGGCATGGGGAAAGCCCAGGGTGCTTTCGAAGTCGGCAATGCAGCCGCTGTGAGTGACGAAGACCAGGTTGCGTCCGGGGGTTTTGTGGCTGAGTAATTCTTCGCCCATGGCTGCGCCGCAGACGGCTTGCTGGCCGGAGGTCAGTTCGTTTTTACCAAACATGAAGCGCAAGGTCTGGGCGGTGCGGATGGCCGGGCTGGCCAGCACGTCGCTGCCGTCCATGCCCAGTGTTTTAAAGGCTTTGCCCAGTGTTTCGGCGTTCTGGCTGCCGTTGATCGTCAGGCCCTCCACGGGGCCCAGGCAAGGGTTGGTCGAGCGGTCGCACCGCTCTTCGTGGCGCACCAGCACGATCAGGTCGCCGTCGCGCCAGAGGGGTAGCACGTGGGAAGTCAGCAGGCGGTTGCCGACGCCGAGGTCCTTGGGCGAAGCGTGCCAGAGCAGGCTGGCAGCCAACAGCAAACCGACCACGAACAGCCCCAGCCACAGTCGTCGCAGGCGCTTGATAAAGGCCCATCGCGAGCGCGGTTTGGTCAGGGTAAGGTCAACCACTTCATTCACCATGGGCAGTGTTGGCAATGTTTTATTAATTAGGTGCAACGTGTTGGCGTATGCCCACAGTGAAGCCAGAGGCTGTCACAGGGAGGCTGTCTTTTCGCTGAACATGTTGCGGTTAAAAAGTTGTCAGGCATGGCAACTAACAAGTTGCCGACGAATGACCCATGGCCGGTAATCTAGAGTGCGTGGGGTGGTTAGCCGGTGAAATCCATGTGAAAAATTTGCATGGCCTGGATCGCCAGCCGTTATTCTCGATTGCCACCCCTCAAACGAGTGTTCTCATGCTGCAAGTGCAAGGTGTGTTCAAAAGCTATGCCACCCCCCAAGGGCCGTTGGCGGTGTTGGCCGGAGTGGACCTGCACCTGGCCGAGCGCAGCAGCCTGGCGTTGATGGGCGAGTCGGGCAGCGGCAAGAGCACTTTGCTGCATCTGGTGGCCGGCCTGGACCGGGTGGACGGTGGCAGCATCCAGGTCGGCGAGCAGCGCCTCGACCAACTCAGCGAAGCGCAACTGGCCCATTGGCGGCGCACGGAGATCGGGCTGGTGTTCCAGCAGTTCAACCTGATCGGCAGCCTGCGGGTCGAGGACAACCTGGCGTTCCAGGCGCGGTTGGCCGGGCGGTTTGATCCGCAGTGGCAGGCACAGCTGGTGGCGCGCCTGGGCCTGGGTGGTCTGCTCAAGCGTTATCCGGAACAGCTTTCCGGCGGCCAGCAGCAACGGGTCGCGGTGGGGCGCGCGTTGGCGTCAAGGCCGCGCCTGTTATTGGCCGATGAACCCACCGGCAACCTCGACGAAGCCACCAGCGACGAGGTGTTGCAACTGCTGCTGGACTTGCTGCGCGAAAGTCCCACCAGCTTGTTGATGGTCACCCATAGCCCACGCATCGCCGCACGCCTGGACCGGCAGGTGGTGTTGCATCGCGGCCATGTCGTGCCCGCGAGTGCTGTCTGAAATGGCTGTTTTTTATTGGACCTTGCGCGCGCTGCTCAGCCATTGGCGGCGCCATCCGGTGCAGTTTTTCAGCGTGCTCACCGGTTTGTGGCTGGCCACCGCGCTGCTGATCGGCGTACAGGCCCTCAACAGCCAGGCACGCGACAGCTATGCCCGCGCCAGCCAGTTGATCGGCGGCGAACCCCAGGCCAGCCTCGGCGCGGCGGACGGCGCCAGTTTCCCCCAAGCAGTCTTCGCCCAGTTGCGTCGGGCCGGTTGGCCGGTGTCGCCGGTGGTTCAAGGGCGGGTGCAGCTCAAGGAGCGGGAGGAGGTGCGCCTGCAATTGATGGGCATCGACCCGGTGTCGTTGCCCGGCAGTGGCGCGGTGGCAGGGCAGCGTTTGAGCCAGGCACAAATGCTGGCGTTTTTCGAACCGCCGGGGCGTACGTGGATTGCACCGCAGACCTTGGAGGCCTTGGGGCTGCATGAAGGTCAACAGCCCACCACCCTGAGCGGACACACCCTGCCGCCGCTGCAAACCCAGGCCGATATGGCCCCCGGAGTGTTGCTCACCGACATCGGCTTTGCCCAGCCTGTGCTGGAGATGCCTGAGCGCCTGTCGCGGCTGTTGGTGGACAAGACTTTCGCCGCTGGCCAGCCCACGCCGCCCGCCGGGCTGCAACTCAAGCAAGGCGAGGACAATAACCTCGCGCGTCTCACCGCAAGCTTTCACCTGAACCTCGATGCATTGGGCTTTCTATCCTTTGTGGTCGGGCTGTTTATCGTGCACGCCGCCATTGGGCTAGCCCTGGAGCAACGGCGCGGGCTGTTGCGCACCTTGCGTGCCTGTGGCGTCAGTGTGCGTCTGTTGATCGTCAGCCTGGGCGTCGAACTCGGTGTGCTTTCGTTGCTGGGTGGCGTGCTCGGCGTGGCCAGCGGCTACCTGTTGGCCAGCCTGTTGCTGCCGGATGTCGCCGCCAGCCTGCGTGGTTTGTATGGCGCCGAGGTGCCGGGGCAGTTGAGCCTGAGCCCTTGGTGGTGGGGTGCCGGGTTGGGCTTGAGTTTGCTCGGCGCGTTGCTGGCCGGTGCCAGCAGCCTGTGGCGGGCGGCGCGCTTGCCCTTGTTGGCGCTGGCCAATGCGCAGGCCTGGCATGAGGCCCATGGGCGTTGGTTGCAGCGGCAAGGGTGGGTGGCCGCTGCCGCGCTGGTGATCGCCGTGCTGGCGCTGGGGTTCGGTCATAGCCTGGCTGCTGGCTTCGTGCTGATGGCTGCGTTACTGCTCGGTGCGGCCCTGGGTTTGCCGGTGGTGCTCAATGCTTTGCTCAAGGCCGTTCTGGGACGCAGCCGTTCGGTGCTGGGCCAGTGGTTTCTGGCTGATTGCCGTCAGCAATTGCCGGCGTTGAGCCTGGCCCTGATGGCGCTGCTGTTGGCCCTGGCCGCGAATATCGGGGCAGGCTCCATGACGTCGGGGTTTCGTCATACGTTCAACAACTGGCTGGAGCAGCGTCTGACTGCCGAGCTGTACCTCAACCCACAAAACCCGGCCCAGGCCGAGCAACTGAGCCGATGGTTGGCGCAACAACCGCGAGTGCAGGCGGTGTTGCCCACCTGGCAAGTCGCGGTGCAATTGCAGGGCTGGCCGGCGGATCTGTTTGGCGTGGTCGACGACCCGACTTATCGCCAGCATTGGCCGCTGTTGGAGGCGTCGAGCGAGCCGTGGGACCAGTTGCAGCAAGGGGACACGCTGATGCTCAGCGAGCAACTGGCACGCAGGCTGGCGGTGAAGTTGGGCGATACCCTGAGCATCCCGACGCCTCAGGGCACCTGGACGCCGAAAATAGTCGGGATCTACGCCGATTACGGCAACCCCAAGGGCCATATTCTGGTCAATTCCAAGCACCTGCTGACCCATTGGCCGACGCTGTCACCGGCGCGTTTCAACCTGCGGGTGTCACCGGCAGACGTGGCACCGCTGACGCGTGAGGTGCAACGCGCCTTTGCCTTGGAAGACAGCCGTATCGTCGATCAACAGCAACTCAAAGGCTGGTCGAGCCAGGTATTCGAACGCACCTTCGCCGCCACCGCCGCCCTGAACAGCCTGACGCTGGGCGTGGCCGGTGTGGCGCTGTTCATCAGCCTGTTGACCCAGAGCCAGAGTCGCCTGGGCCAACTCGCACCGCTGTGGGCATTGGGCGTCACGCGTCGGCAATTGATGCTGCTCAACCTTGGCCAGACCTGGCTGCTGGCGGTACTCACGTTGGTCTTGGCCTTGCCGCTCGGCTTGCTGTTGGCCTGGTGCCTGGACGCGGTGATCAATGTGCAGGCCTTTGGTTGGCGCCTGCCGCTGCAGGTGTTCCCGTGGCAACTCGCGCAGTTGCTTGGGTTGGCGATGCTCGCGACCTTGCTGGCCTCGGCATGGCCGTTGTGGCAGTTGTATCGCAGTCGTCCGGCGGATTTGTTGAGGACGTTTGCCAATGAAGATTAAGTGGCTGTTGTGGATGTGCTGCTTGTTGGTCGCTTGTGACAAAGTCCCTGAGCCGCAGGAAAGCTTCGCCGGCCTGGGCAGTGACGCGGCGGACTTTGCCCAAGTGGTACCCGGCAAAGTGTTCAGTTTTCCCGAGGACCATGGCCCCCATCCGGGCTTTCGTATCGAGTGGTGGTACGTCACCGCCAACCTCAAGGACGCGCAGGGCAATGTCTTCGGCGTGCAGTGGACCTTGTTCCGCAATGCGCTCAAGGCCGGGCCGACCGAGGCGGGCTGGCGCGATTCGACGATCTGGCTTGGCCACGCCGCCGTGACGTCCGCCACTCACCACTATGCCGCCGAACGCTTTGCGCGCGGCGGCGTGGGCCAGGCCGGGGCCCAGGCGCAGCCGTTCAATGCCTGGATCGACGATTGGAATTTCGTCACCCGTCCCGGCGCCGTAAGCAGCCTGGCCGACATGCAACTCAAGGCCAGTGGTGCGCAATTCGCCTATGACCTACAGCTGACCTCCAGTCGCCCATTGGTGTTGCAGGGTGACGAGGGCTACAGCCGCAAGTCCGACCAGGGCCAGGCGTCGTACTACTACAGCCAGCCGTTTTTCAGTGCCAGTGGTAGCGTCACTGTCAATGGCAAGGTGTATCAAGTCACCGGCCCGGCCTGGCTCGACCGCGAGTGGAGCAGCCAGCCGCTGAGCGCCAGCCAGACCGGCTGGGACTGGTTCTCCCTGCACCTGGACCGTGGCGAGCAGTTGATGCTGTTTCGGGTGCGGCAAGCCGACGGCGCGGGTTATCTCACGGGGACCTGGATCGACGCGCAAGGCCAGACGCAGACGCTGCACAACGCGGATATCCAACTGGTGCCGTTGGAAACCACCACGATTGACGGTCGCAAGATTCCCACGCGCTGGTCGCTGAAAATCCCCGGCAAACAGCTGGATATCACCACCCAAGCCGTCAACCCGAACGCCTGGATGAACCTGAGTATTCCGTACTGGGAAGGGCCGGTGCGGTTTGATGGCGGGGTGGGTTACCTGGAAATGACCGGGTATTAGGGCGGTTTCTGTAGGCTCTATTTCACCGCTGCGTAGGCAGCTTCCCAAATGTAAAGCGACCCCCCTGGGCTTGTGTCCGGGGCGCAGGCGCTTGCTTATATTTCGACGCCATCTCAATTGCATCCTGGATGTGGGGCATGGCGCAGAGCTTTATCAACGACCGCGCAACGGACTACCCAAGCCTCAAATCCCGATTGATGGGTGGCGGGTTGAGTCGTTCGCGCTCGGATCATTTTGACGTGCTGAATCGGCACCTGCGGCCCGGCTTGGTGGCACCGGGGCAACTGGTGATTATTCCCGACAGCCACAGCCTGAATTGCTCGGTCGAGGAAGCGTGGTTGATGCGCCATGCCGAGGAAGTCCGTCGTCACCTGGCACTGAATGCGGCGACGGGTACGGCACTGCTCGGCAACTATGACTTGCTGCAGAGTTTCATGGCGAACGGCTCGATTGGCGTCGGCAGTGCGACTTCGGCCTGGGCGCGGCACCTGAATGAAGTGGCGCAAACGTTGGAGGAAATCGAGCGGTTGCATCAGCGGTTGAAAGACGGCGGGTTGGACAGGGCGGCGTTTATCCAGCAGCGCCAGGCGGTGTTTCGTCGCTTGGAGGTGCAGATGCAAGGGGCTGCGCGGTTGGGGACGGGATTGCAGGGTAATGAGTCGTTGAAGAAGGTGTTGGGGATTTCGACCAGGAGCTATCTGCATAAGGGGGAAATTGCGGGGTATGCGCAAAGGATTGGCGCTATTGCGCAGATGTCAAAGTGGTTGAGCAAAGGGACTTACATGGGATTGGCGTTGGACGTAGGCGTGGCGAGTTTGGAGATCAAGGAGGCGTGTATGACGGGAAGGGAAGCTCAATGCAGAAGGGCGAAGTATGTTGAGACGGGGAGAATGGCGGGTGGAGTCGCAGGAGCCGCCTTTCTGGGAAAAGTCGGTGCAGACGCAGCTCGTCGGGCATGCACAATGTTCTTAGGCATTCGAATGAAGGGAAAAGGTGAACTCGCCTGTGGCGTTATCGGAGGTGCAGCGGGAGGGTTTGTGGGAGGTGATGAGTTCGGCAGTTTTGGTTCATTTTTGGGAGGGAGGATCGTGGACGCCGATGGGGATTTGATTTTCCTGCCCGAGGGGACCTGACCATGGACCTTTTTCTCATCTACTCCATCGTGCTGTTTGCTGGAATGTTTGTAATCGTGGGACTGATGATTTTTGCGGAATATACAAAGCTTGACGAGGTGGAAAGCCACTTCAGTCAAAATGAAAGGGTTCGCGACAATAAGCGCTTCTGGTGCCGAAACCAGTGGATCGACAGGCAATATCGCATGTTGCTGATTCTAGCGTTTTTCTCAGATTCAAAACGCTATATGGCGGCCGGTGTTGTGACTGAAGCCGAACTGGCGTCTGTCCCTTTGGCGCTCAAGCGTTGGGTGGTGTGGCCCTATTACGTTGGGTACATTTGGGCCTTAGGGACCGTTGTGTGGATCGTCTGGCGCTGGTGGTACGACATCCCGATTCCATAGGAATGATTTTTTCATAAAAAAATACTGTACATATGTACAGTCATATTCTACATTCCATCCCAGGTGACCGGATGTCACCTGACCTTCAGTTTTTAACTATGGATGGATAAAAAATGAAATCGAAAAAAGCCTTTATGCTGGGCGCGGCCATGGCGGCCTCCTGCTTCGTTTCGGCCTTTGCCCTGGCTGAGCAAACACCTCAGAAACTCAGCGCCGAAGCGGTCAGGCAGGCCGTGGAAAAAGCGCTCAAATCCGGCGGCACGCTGGACGCGGCGAAGGTGCCGGCCAGCCTCAAGCAAAAACTCCTGGCGGCCAAGACCGGCCAGTCCAAGGCCGTCGCCCAGGCGGTCAAATCCGCGCCGTTCAACAGCGTAGTCAGCGAGTTGAAAAAACCGGGCCAGGTCGAGCCGAAAAGCGCTGCCGTCGCCGACTTTGTTCCGCTGTTCCCCACCCTGGATATCAATACCCTCTACACCATCGACGGTGTGGCCCAGGGTGAAGAGTTTGCCTACCACTTCAACCTCCCACAGAACGCGCGGGTCCAGGTGCAACTGGTCAACCAGAGCGCGGGCACCGACATGTCGCTGACCCTGTTCCAGGACGACGGCCAGGGCAACCTGAGCGTGGTGGGCTCCTCGGATGCCGCTGGCAATGCCGATGAGTATCTCAACGGCGTGCTACCGGCCGGTGATTACTACTGGTACATGGTCGCCAAGGTCGCCAATAACTCGCAATTCAGCTTTGGCGTGGCGGTGGATACCAACATCGACGCCTACGAACCGAATGACACGCCGCAAACCGCCTTTGTACTGCCGGACTCGATGAACAAGGTGACCGGTAACCTCGACAACGCCAACGATGTCGATTACTTCGACTTCAAGGCGGTGCGTGGCCAAAGCGTGAGCATGTACCTGGCCGGTGACGCGAACGGCAGTCGCAACCAGTGGATTTTCGATCGTTTTGACGGCGTCAATTGGGTCACCATCCCGGCCGGGTCGACCTCGACCTACCCGAGCGTTACACCAGGTACTACGGTGAAGGTGCGTGTGCAGGCCAACCCGGCCGTGGTCCAGGATCCGACCAAGCAATACCAGTTGAGCCTGGGGTCCACGCCGCGCCTGAACACCTCGGATGTGAAGGGTGACAATATCGTGCGTGTACCTGCGTCGATCTTCTGGATGGCGACCCAGGCGGGACGTACGGTGAACTGGACCACCAACTGGTCCGACTCCACAGGCGCACCGCTGTTGGGTGTCACACCGGTCCTGCGCATCGACAAGCGCTTTGACGGTGCCGAGTTCCACTGGACCGACTTCAAGGCCACCACCAACAGTGCGGGCACTTCCCAGGCCAGCGCCGGCATCGGTGACTGCTTCGGCGAATACCGTGTGCAGTATCCGGATAACAGCACCGGCGTGACGTATAACTGGGACACCACCTTCAACTTCGGTGGCTGGCGTATCGAGCTGGACGAGTTCCCCGGTGTGGGCGTGGGTGGCGAGAACGTGCCTTACGTGACCTTCGGGCACATTTGCACCCAGAACATCGTTCACTGATCCCACAGCGTGAGTGAGAAGGGGCAGCCTGACGAGGCTGCCCCTTTTTTATTCGCCCGCCAATGCCAGGTCCAACGATAGCCGCGCCATGCTCGTGCCTTTCAACGAGCCCAGGTACAACCAGTTTCCATACTCCCGCGCGGTGGTGATCGGCGAATAATTCCCCGGGCTGCCATCCTGCAGGTTGGCGATGACCTTGCCCTCGGTATCCAGCCCCAGCACGAAGGCTTTGCGTTCGATAGGCTTGGGCACCACCATCAGCGCCCGCACCATCACCTTGCGCAACATCGGATAGCCGGCAAAGCTGTCCAGCAAGGGATTGCGTGGCGAATACAGCGCCACCCAGAAACGGTCCTGGCCGTTGAAGCTGAGGTTGTCCGGCAGGCCGGGCAGGTTGTCGATAAACAGGTCATGGGTGCCGGCGCGCTCGCCTTTGAGCCAGTAACGGCTGATGCGGTACGCGCCGGTTTCATTCACCAGCACGAAGGTTTCGTCCGGTCCTAATGCAACGCCGTTAGCGAATTGCAGTTGGTCGAGCAGCACATCGGTGCTGCCATTGCCGAAGTCATAACGCAACAGCCGACCGTCGCCGCCATGCTCGATCACCGCTTCGCCATCCTGCCCATAGCCCCAGCGACTCGACGCATCGCTGAAGTAGGCATAACGCCCGCTGGCGTCCACGGTGACGTCATCGGTAAAGCCAAAGGGCACGCCGTTGGCGCGGGTGCTCAACGTCGTGAGTTGATGTTTTGCATCCAGGGCGAGCAAGCCCTTGATCCCGTCGGCAATGATCAGGCGCCCATCCGGGTGCAACGCCAGGCCCAGGGGCCGCCCACCGGTATTGGCCAATACTTCCAGGCTGCGGCTGTCGGGCGAGGTGCGGATGATGCGTCCGTCATGTAAACCACTGATCAAAAAGCCCTGGGCATCCAGCAGCAAGGCTTCGGGCCCGGCGATGTCCTGGGCGCCGATTTTCTGCACGCCCTTGAGGCGCTGGTTCTCGGCGTAAGGGCCGCTCTTCATCGACGGCGCCTTGGGTGGCGTCCAATTCACCGGTTGCACCTTTGTGGGCATCAACAGCAGAAAGGCGACCACCGCCAGCAACAGGACAAACAACAGATGACGCAGTTTTTTGGGACGGGTACTCATGACGATTCCTGGTTGTCGTGGGGGCTCGGCTCCCAGTGCAGGGTGCCGAACAGGTAATCCATCAGGGGAAGGACGATGTTGAAGTTGCGCCCCTGCATCAGTTCACGGCGGTGATGCAGGGCGTGCAGTTGATGCATCTGGCGGATCCATGGCAGCCGTGCCACCGGGTGGCTGGCGGGCAGGTGCTCGCAGGCGTGAAACACTTCGTAAAGTAAATATCCGAGGATCATGCACCCGGCGAACAGCCCGGCGACATTGGGGCTCACTTGCTTGAGCAACCACCAGGCGGGCAGGGTGATTACCAGGCTGTGCAGCACGATCAGCCAGGCCGGGAACAGGATGACGCGCCAGTCGCGGGGGCTGTCATAGGTCATGTGGCCGGGGGTGAAAAAACTGTGATGATCGCCGGTGTGGCGTGCGTAGAACAGCCGGGCCAAGGCGTGCTTGTGGTGGCCGAGGTGACGGTGCACGAGGTAGATGCAGAGGTTGAAGAACACCAGGGTCAGCGGCACGGTCAGCCATTGCACAGCGCTGATCTGATGCGTGGAAGACCAGGCCAGGGCGATGCACACAAGGCCGTAGCCGAACACGAAACCGGCGTGCAGCCAAGGGTTGTAGCGGGGCGCGACAGCGGCGCGGTAGCGCGCGCGAAACGTCTCGGTGGGGTGGGCCATGGCGGGTTGCTCGGTGTTTTTTTGTTGGAAAGTGAGCTTAGTTGGCGCCAGGGAATGTGCGAGTTTTGCAGTGACCGGCTTATCCGAAGCGACCAATGGGGGCTTGCACACCCCCCATTTCCTTGTTAGCTTCTCGCAAAATGTTAACGATAACATTTGCTCTAACAATAAAAACAAAACAGAGAACCACGCCATGAAAATGCTCCCGAAAACCCTGTGTTTATTGGCTGTAAGCATCACCCTCGGCACTGTCTCCCCGGCATTTGCCGACGCTGCCAAGCCGATCCGCATCGGCGCGTCCTTCCAGGAAATCAACAACCCCTATTTCGTCACCATGAAAAACGCCCTCGAAGAAGCCGGGGCGACCATCGGCGCGAAACTGATCATCACCGACGCCCGTCACGACGTGTCCAAGCAGGTCAGTGACGTCGAAGACATGCTGCAAAAAGGCATCGATATCCTGCTGATCAACCCCACAGACTCGGTCGGCGTGCAATCGGCGGTCAAGTCTGCTCACGCTGCCGGTGTCGTGGTCGTCGCGGTAGACGCCCAGGCCGACGGCCCGCTGGACTCCTTCGTCGGCTCGAAAAACTTCGACGCCGGCTTCCAGGCCTGCGAATACTTGGCCAAGAACATCGGCGACAAAGGCAATATCGCGATCCTCGACGGCATCGCCGTGGTGCCGATCCTGGAGCGTGTACGCGGTTGCAAAGAGGCCGTGGCCAAGCACCCGGACATCAAGATTGTCAGCATCCAGAACGGCAAGCAGGAACGTGACCAGGCGCTGACCGTCACCGAAAACATGTTGCAGGCCCAGCCCACCCTCAAGGGCATTTTCAGCGTGAATGACAACGGCTCCCTCGGTGCACTCTCGGCCATCGAAGCCAGTGGCCTGGACGTGAAGCTGGTCAGCGTCGATGGCGCGCCGGAAGCGATCAAGGCGATCCAGAAACCCGGCAGCAAATTCATCGCCACCTCGGCGCAGTACCCGCGCGACCAGATCCGCTTGGCCCTGGGCATCGCCCTGGCCAAGAAGTGGGGCTCGCAAGTGCCGGCCACCATTCCAGTGGACATCACCCTGATCGACCAGGCCAAGGCCAAGGACTTCAGCTGGTAAATCACCCAGGCCCCACGCTGTCCGTGGGGCCCAGGTCATCCTTCTGAATATGAGGTCGGCGGTATGAGCAGTCTTCTGAAGTTGGAAAACATCTGTAAGCGCTACCCGGGCGTACAGGCCCTCAAGTCCATCAACCTGCAAGTCGAGCGCGGTGAGATTCATGCCTTGCTCGGCGAAAATGGCGCGGGCAAATCGACGCTGATGAAGATCCTCGGCGGCGTCGAACATCAAGACGAAGGCCAGATCCTGATCGATGGCCAGGCGCAGCAGTTCGCGACCTATCGCGACGCAATCGCCGCCGGCATCGGCATCGTGTTCCAGGAATTCAGCCTGATTCCCTACCTCACGGCGGTGGAAAACATCTTCCTCGGCCATGAGCTGAGTAACCGTTTCGGCCTGTTGCGCAAGCGCGAAATGGTCGAGGCCAGCGAGGCCTTGTTCAAGCGCCTGGGCGTGACCATCGACCTGCAATGCGCGGTCAAGCACCTGAGCGTGGCCGAGCAGCAGTTTGTCGAAATCGCCAAGGCGTTGGCCCTGGATGCGCGCCTGCTGGTGCTCGACGAACCCACCGCCACCCTCACGCCCAGCGAGGCCGAGCTGCTGTTCGAGATCATGCGCGAACTCAAGCGCCAGGGCGTGGCGGTGATTTTCATTTCCCATCACCTGGAGGAGATTTTCCAGGTGTGCGACCGCATCAGCGTGTTGCGCGACGGCGGCAATGTCGGCGTCACCGATGTGGCTGACAGTGATATCGACCGGCTGGTCGAGATGATGGTCGGGCGCCGCCTGGAATGCAGTTTTCCACCCAAACCCAGCACCGAGCGCGGCCCGCTGTTGCTGGAGGTCAAAGATATTCAGCTGGTGCGCAACGGCCCTCATAACAGCTTCCAACTGCACAAGGGCGAGATCCTCGGCTTTGCCGGGCTGGTCGGCTCCGGTCGTACCGAGTTGGCCCTGGGCATGATGGGCGCGCTGCCGTCGGTGAGCAAAGACGTGTGGCTACGTGGCGAGAAAATCACCCTAGACGACCCGGCCCAGGCCCTGGCCCACGGCATCGGCCTGCTGCCGGAAAGCCGCAAGAGCGAAGGGCTGATCACCGACTTCAGCATTCGCGAAAACATCTCGCTGAACAACCTGCCCAAATACCAGAACGCCTCGGGGCTGATCGACAAAAACCGCGAATGCGCCAGCGTCGAAGGCCTGATGACGCAACTGTCGATCAAGGCCCCCAGCAGCGAAAGCCGGGTGTTCAACCTCAGCGGCGGCAACCAGCAAAAGGTGGTGATCGCCCGTTGGATCAACCATCACTGCGACGTGCTGGTGTTCGACGAACCCACCCGTGGCATCGACGTGGGGGCCAAGGCGCAGATCTATGCGCTGATGCGCAGCCTCACCGAACAGGGCTACGCAATCATCATGATTTCCTCCGAATTGCCGGAAGTCATCGGCATGTGCGACCGCGTCGCCGTGTTCCACAAGGGCGCCATCGTCAAGGTACTCGAGGCGTCTGCCGTCAATCCTCAAGAGGTCATGCGCCATGCAACAGGGGGCTCAAGTGAATACGTCCATTAGGACCGGCGACAGCAGCCGGTTGCGCCTGAACCTGGCGCGACTGGTGCGCTCGCCGGCGTTTTATCCGTTCGTGGGGCTGGTGGTGGTGACCCTGGTGATGATCCTCGCCAGCGACACCTTCCTCACCGCCAGCAACCTGTCGAACATCGCCCGCCAGGTGTCGATCAACGCGATCATCGCGGTGGGCATGACCTGCGTGATCCTCACCGGCGGCATCGACTTGTCGGTCGGGCCGGTGATGGCCTTGTCCGGCACGCTTACGGCCGGGTTGATGGTCGCGGGCCTGCCGCCCGGCCTGGCGATTGGCGCAGGCATGTTGGTCGGCGTGGCCTTCGGTATCGGCAACGGTCTGTTCGTGGCCTACCTGCACATGCCGCCGATCATCGTGACCCTGGCGACCATGGGTATCGCCCGTGGCCTGGGCCTGATGTACACCGATGGCTATCCGATTTCCGGGCTGCCGGACTGGTTTGCGTTCTTTGGCCGCGAAAGCCTGTTCGGCATCCAGGTGCCGATCCTGATCATGTTGCTCACCTACCTGGCCGCCTACGTGCTGCTGCAACACACACGCATCGGTCGCTACATCTACGCCATTGGCGGCAATGAAGAAGCGGTGCGCTTGTCCGGCGTGCGCGCGGCGCGTTTCAAGTTGCTGGTGTACGGCATCAGTGGCCTCACGGCGGCGATTGCCGGGTTGGTCCTCACCTCACGCCTGATGAGCGGCCAGCCGAATGCCGGCGTGTCGTTCGAGCTGGACGCGATTGCCGCCGTGGTACTCGGCGGCGCCTCGATTGCCGGTGGGCGCGGGGTGATCGTCGGTACGTTGCTCGGCGCCATGCTGCTCGGCGTGTTGAACAACGGCCTGAACATGCTGGGCGTGTCGCCCTACGTCCAGAGCGTGATCAAGGGCGCAATCATTTTGCTGGCGATTTTTATCAGCCGTCAGCGCCACAAATAAATACCTAACAAGAACAGGACCCGACACCATGGACAAGCACACCGAAATGCAAGCCGTCGTCTGCCACGGCCCGAAAGACTATCGCCTGGAACGCATCGGCAAACCCCAGGCGCGCGCCAATGAGCTGGTGATCCGCATCGCCGCCTGCGGCATCTGTGCCAGTGACTGCAAGTGCCACTCGGGCGCCGCAATGTTCTGGGGCGGCGATAACCCGTGGGTCAAGGCGCCGGTGGTACCGGGGCACGAATTTTTTGGCTATGTGGTGGAAGTGGGCGAGGGCGCCGAAGAGCACTTCGAAGTCGCGGTGGGCGACAAGGTGATCGCCGAGCAGATCGTGCCGTGCGGCAAGTGCCGTTTCTGCAAGTCAGGCAAGTACTGGATGTGCGAAGTGCACAATATCTTCGGCTTCCAGCGTGAAGTGGCCGAAGGTGGCATGGCCCAGTACATGCGCATTCCCAAGACCGCCATCGTGCACAAGATCCCCGAGTCGGTGTCGCTGGAAGACTCGGCGCTGGTGGAACCGATGGCCTGCTCAATCCATACGGTCAACCGTGGCGATGTCCAGCTCGACGACGTGGTGGTGATCGCCGGCGCCGGCACCCTCGGCCTGTGCATGGTCCAAGTCGCTGCGTTGAAAACCCCGAAGAAACTGGTGGTGATCGACATGGTCGACGAGCGCCTGGAACTGGCGAAAAAATTCGGCGCCGATGTGGTGATCAACCCGTCGCGCGACAACGCCCGCGAAATCATCAACGGCCTGACCGACAACTACGGCTGCGACGTCTACATCGAAACCACCGGCGTGCCGGCGGGCGTGACCCAGGGCCTGGACCTGATCCGCAAGCTCGGGCGTTTTGTCGAGTTCAGCGTGTTTGGTGCCGAGACCAGCGTCGACTGGTCGATCATCGGCGACCGCAAGGAGCTGGACGTACGCGGCGCCCATCTCGGCCCGTATTGCTACCCGATCGCTATCGACCTGTTCGAACGCGGCCTGGTCACCTCTAAGGGCATCGTCACCCATGACTTCCCGCTGGACGACTTTGCCGAGGCCTTCGCGTTGGCCAATTCGACTAAGTCGATCAAGGTGCTGTTGAAGCCGGTGGCCTGAAAATGAACTACGTGATGGGTGTCGATATAGGAACCCAGAGCACCAAGGCGCTGCTGGTGGATGGTCAAGGCACGATCATCGCCCAGCACTGCCAGGGGTATCGCGTGGATACCCCAAAAGTGCGCTGGGCCGAACAATGGCCGCAGGTCTGGCTCGATGCCGTCGAGGCCTGTGTGGCGCAGTGCATGGCCAAGGCCGGCGTGGCGACGGAGCAGGTCAAGGCGCTGTGCATCAGCAGCTTGTACGGCGGCTCGGGGATTGCGGTGGATGCGCACATCACGCCGCTGCACCCGTGCCTGATCTGGATGGACCGCCGCGCTGGTGAGCAGGTGGCCTGGGTGCGCGAGCAGGTGGACCTGGAGCGGCTGTTCGCGATCACCGGCAACTCGGTGGACAGCTACTACGGCTTTACCAAGATGCTCTGGCTCAAGCAGCACCAGCCTGAGGTGTGGGCCAAGACCCGCTACCTGCTGCCGCCCAACAGCTACATCAACTGGTGCCTCACCGGGGCGTTGGCGGTGGACCATAGCAGCGCCGGCAACATCGGTGGCGTCTACGACGTGAAGGCGCGTGGCTGGTCTGGCGAAATGCTCGATGCGCTGGGCATACCGCAGGCGATGATGCCGGAGCGCCTGGTGTATTCCGGGGAAGTCGTCGGTGGGTTGCTGGAGGAGTGGGCGGCGCGCCTGGGCCTGCAGGCGGGCACACCGATTCTGGCCGGTGGCGTCGATGCGGCCATGGCAACCTTGGCGGCGGGTGTGACGCAGCCAGGCAACCACGTGGCAATGATCGGCACCAGCATGTGCTGGGGTTACCTCAACCAGCAAGGGGATGCGCACCATGGTTTGGTGAGCATGCCCCACGTCTACAACGGCCACCGCGACCTGTACATCTTCGGCGGCGCGATCACCGCCGGTGCCTCGGTCAGCTGGTTTCGCGAGCAGTTCTGCCAGGCCGAAGAACAGCAAGCCAAGGCCACCGGCCAGGACAGCCTGGTGCTGCTGGAACAGCGCGCGATGAACATCCCGGCGGGCAGCGAAGGCCTGTTGTTCCTGCCTTACTTGATGGGCGAGCGCAGCCCGGTGTGGGATGACCGCGCCAGTGGCAGTTTTGTCGGCTTGAACCTCTACCACAGCCGTATTCATCTGTATCGCGCCGTGCTGGAGGGGGTGAGTTTTGCCCTGCGACACAACATCGAAGCGGGCACCCGTGGCGCGCATTCCCTGGACCCACGCTTGATCGTGGTGGGCGGGGCGAGCCATTCGGATCTGTGGATGCAGATCATCGCGGATGTCACGCGCTACCCGGTGTACACCATTGTCCAGGAGGTGGAAGCGGCGTTGGGGGCGGCGTTGTTGGCGGCGCACACGGTGGGGTTGGTGAGTGACGGAGAAATGGACAAGGGCTGGGTGCAGCTGGAGTTACGGGCTGAGCCCAAGGCGGAAAATGTCGAGGCGTATGACCGGGCGTTTGCCGAGTACCTGAAGCTGTATCCCGCCCTGAAACCGATCATGCACAGCCTGCAGGAGAACTGAATGAACGCAGCCTTCGACTTCACCCACCACCGCATCCTCGTCACCGGCGCCAGCAGCGGCATCGGCCGCGAAATTGCCTTGCAACTCATCGCCAGCGGCGCCGATGTCTTTGCCCTCGGCCGCGACGCCCAAGCCTTGGCCGAACTCGGCTGCCACACTTTGTGCCTGGACATCGCCGACAGCGTCGCCCTCGACAAGACCCTGAACGACCTGCCGCCCCTGCATGGCCTGGTCAACTGCGCCGGTATCTCGCGCCTGGAGCCGGCTGCCGCCATCAGCGCCGAGGCTTTCGACCAAGTGATGCAAGTCAACGCCCGCGCCGCTGCGCAAGTCGCCAGCCGTGTAGCGGCCAAAATGATCGAAGCACAGATCGCTGGCAGCATCGTCAATGTCTCCAGTCAGGCCTCGCTGGTCGCCCTGGACGATCACCTCGGCTACTGCGCCTCCAAGGCCGCGCTGGATGCGATCACCCGTGTGCAATGCGCCGAGTGGGGCCGTTTTGGGATTCGCGTCAACAGCGTCAACCCCACGGTGACGCTCACGCCGATGGCGGCCATGGCCTGGTCCGAACCGGCCAAGCGTGACCCGGCGCTGGCGGCGATACCCTTGGGGCGCTTTGCCGAAACGGTGGAAGTGGCATTACCGGTGCTGTTTCTGCTGAGCCGAGCCGCCAGCATGATCAGCGGCGTCAGCTTGCCCATCGACGGCGGCTACACCAGCCGCTAGCCGTTCTCCAACTGACCGGCGATCACCACCTTGTCCCGTGGCTTGAACGGGTCTTCCAGGCGGTCGAGCAACAGGCGCACCGCGCTGCTGCCGGCCAGGGACGCATCGTGGGCCACGCAGGCGATGGGCACGCCGAAAATGTCGGCGAAGGGCAGGCGGTCGATGCCGCAGATGGTCAGGCTGTCATGGGCGATGTTGTGCATGCGCAGTGCGCGCAAGGCGCCGAGGGTGATCAACTGGTTGAAGCCCATGATCGCGTCCGGCGCCGAGTGTTCGGCCAGGTAGTCGAGGGTGTGCAGGTAGGACGGCATCAGCGTGTAGTCGCCGGCCTGCACTTCGACCTGCACCTGCGGGTGCTCGGCCAGCACTTCGCGCAGGCCCTTGAGCCGTTCGACGGTGATGCGTGAGTGCTCGGGGCCGGTCAGCACCAGCAAGCGCTTGAGGTTCGGGGTCTGGCGCAGCAGGTAGTGCGCGGCCTGGATGCCACTGTGGTAGTTGTCGAGCACCACGCGGCTGAACGGGCTGTCGTGGAGCGTGCGATCGAGCAGCACCACTGGGGTTTTGCCGTTGCCCAGGCGTTCGAGGTAGTCGGGCTGATAGCTCGGTTCATCCGAGACCGGCGACAGGATGATCCCCGCCACGCGGTAGCCCAACAGGGTGTCCACGGCCTTGCTTTCCAGCTCTTCCAGCTCATCGGTGTCCACCAGCATGATGGTGTAGCCATGCTGTTTGGCCTCGCGGGAAATCGCCTTGATCATTTCGCTGTAGAACGGGTTGTCCACGGAAGCGGTGATCACGCCGATGATCAGGCTTTCACTGCGCTTGAGCCCGCGCGCGAAGGCGTTGGGCACGTAATCCATCTCCCGCGCCACTTCGAGGATGCGCGCCAGGGTGGCCGGTTTGACCAGGTCGGGTTTGCTCAGTGCGCGGGACACCGTGATGGTGGTCATGCCGACCCGCTTGGCGATGTCGCTGATGGTGACGGACTTTTTCTTGTTCATCGGTCAGGCTGCTAAAGGAAACACCCGCAGGCTAGCATGCGCGGTGCAGATTGTTGCTTCAAATCAGTGGGTCCCAACGCTGCGACCAGTCGCTTTCGGCCTTGACCACTTCACGCAGCAACCCCAGCGCCTGCTGCAACACCGCCGAATCCCGCGCCCGTGAGTACACCAGGTACGTCGGGAAGCTGAATTCCGGCGCCTTGGGCACGCGCTGCATCACGCCGCTGTCCAGGTAACTCTGTACCACGCGGGTGCGGAAATAGCCGGCGCCGCCGTTCTCAAGGATGTATTGCAATGCCAGCGGGCCCAGGTTGAAACTCAATGCGGCACGGGCCTTGTCGGGCAGGGCGGCGTCGTGTTGTTGGCGAAAGCCCGGTCCCCAATCGATATACACGTAGGGCGCTGGGTTGCTCACCAGTTGCACCAGGATCAGTTTTTCTTCCAGCACCTGTTCCACCTGCAAGCCTGGCCAGTATTGCGGTTGGAACACCAATGCAGCGTCGAGTACGCCCAGTTCCAGCTGGCGCAACAGGTGGTCGCCTTCGCGCACTTCGGTACGCAGGGCATGGCCGGGGATGTGTTGGCGTAACGCTTGGGCCCAGCCGAGCATCAACGGGTTGCACAGGCTGACTTCGCCGCCGATGTGCAGCACGTTGCGATAGCCGTCCGGCAGCGGCAGGTCGCGTTTTGCGGCTTCCCAGGTTTGCAGCAATTGGTTGGCGTACACCACGAAGGCCTCGCCGTCGGCGGTCAGCCTGGCGCCTGCGCGGTTGCGCACGAACAGTGTGCTGCCTAGTTGGCTTTCGAGGCTCTTGACCCGTGCGGTGATGGCGGTCTGGGTGACGTGCAGTTTCTCGGCGGCTGCGGCCAGGCTGCCGCAGCGGGTGATTTCGAGGAAGGTGCGTGCCAGTTCGATGTCCATGAAGGCCCCTGGGAATGAATGGGGGACAGTGTAATGGAATGTGGTTGAAACTGTGGGAGCTGGCTTGCCTGCGAAGGTGGCCTGATACCCTCCCATTAAGGACGAACACTGCAACTGTGGCGAGCGGGACAAGCCCGCTCGCCACAATAAGCCCTTCCTACATCAGGTACTACGGTGTTTTGGTGATTGGGGCTTGTAAGTGCGTTGTGGGAAATGCTTTTGCATACGCCTGGCACACCCGCAACACCTGCTCGTCGGCAAATCGCGCGCCTACTACATGCAACCCCACGGGTAAGCCATTTGCCGCCAACCCACACGGCACCGATGCCGCCGGTTGCTGCGTGAGGTTGAAGGGATAGGTAAACGGCGTCCACTCGGTCCACTCCTGCAAATCCGAGCCCGGTGGCACATCGTGCCCGGCAGTGAACGCGGTAATCGGCATCATCGGCGACACCAGTACATCGTAGTGCTCATGGAATGCCGCCATGCGTGCTACCAATGCGGCGCGGGCTTCGAGGGCTGCGTTGAAGTCGTCCAGGCTCAAGCGTTCGCCGCGTTGGGCGATGCGCAGCAGGCCGGGGTCGAGCAGTTGTTTTTGTGCCTCGCTCATGGCGCCGGTCAGGCGTGCCGCGCCGGCTGCCCACAAGGTGCTGAAGACGTCCAGCGGGTCGCTGAAACCGGGGTCGATCTGCTCGACGTGGGCGCCCAGTTGTTCCAGGCCTCGCACCGCCTCCGCGACCACCTTGGCCACTTGTGGGTCGACCTTCACGTAACCGAAGTTCGGACTGTAGGCCACGCGCAACCCTTTCAAATCCGTACCCGGCGTCAGCCATGGTGTGGTGCGTGGCGCACCGATCAAGCCATCCCGTGCGTCCGGCTGGGCGATGGTTTGCAGCATCAAGACGCTGTCTTCCACCGTACGGGTCATCGGCCCCAGGTGCGACAGGATGGTCATGGAACTGGCCGGCCATTGCGGCACATAACCGAAGGTCGGCTTGATGCCGAAGGTGCCGGTAAAGGCACAGGGGATCCGGATCGAACCGCCCGCATCGCTGCCTTGGTGCAGCACCCCCAGGTTCAGCGCTGCCGCTGCCCCCGCGCCGCCGGACGAACCGCCGGCCGTGGTGCGGGTATCCCAGGGGTTGCGGGTGATGCCATACAACGGGTTGTCGGTGACGCCTTTCCAGCCGAATTCCGGGGTGGTGGTTTTGCCCAGCAGCACCGCACCGGCCTTGCGCATAAAGGCCGGGAAGGGCGCGTCCACCTCCCACGGCCCGTCGGCGGACGAGGTGCGCGAGCCCTTGCGGGTTGGCATGCCGATGGTCAGCGTCAGGTCCTTGATCGAAGACGGCACGCCGTCCAACGGGCCGCAGGGCTGGCCGTCGAGCCAGCGTTGTTCCGAGGCGCGCGCGGCGTTCAGCGCACCTTGCGGGTCCACGTGGCAATAGGCGTTCACCACCGGATTGAAGCGTTCGATACGCAGCAGGGCATCCTCGGTGACTTCCACCGGCGACAAGGTCTTGTCGCGAAAATGCTGCAGCAGTTGCACCGCCGTCAGTTGACCGATCTCGCTCATGCGATTTCCCCCTGTGCCGCATTGACCATGGCGCGCAGCAATACCGCGCAGCCCGCCGCCAGGTCATCCGGCGCGGCGTTTTCGATTTCGTTATGGCTGATGCCGCCTTCGCACGGCACGAAGATCATCCCGGCCGGGCCCAGTTCAGCGACGAAAATCGCGTCGTGGCCGGCACCGCTGACGATGTCCATATGGCTCAAGCCCAAGGCTTCGGCGCCCTCGCGCACGGCGTTGACGCAGGCTGGGGCGAAGTCCAGCGGTGGGAAGTCGGCGGTTGGCGTCAGTTCATACGCCAACCCGTGCCTGGCGGCGGTGGCTTCGATCACTCCTCGCACTTCATCGACCATGGCGTGTAGTTTGTCTGCATGCAGGTGACGCAGGTCGAGGGTCATGTGCACCTGGCCGGGAATCACGTTGCGCGAACCGGGGTGCAGGCTCAGGCAACCGACGGTGCCGCAGGCGTGGGGTTGCTGTTGATGGGCGATGCGGTTGACCGCGCTGATTACCTCGGCAGCGCCGACCAGGGCGTCCTTGCGCAGGTGCATCGGCGTCGGGCCGGCGTGGGCTTCGACGCCGGTGAAGGTCAGGTCGAACCACTTCTGGCCCAGGCAGCCCATGACCACGCCGATGGTAGTGGCCTGGTCTTCCAGCACCGGGCCCTGTTCGATATGTGCTTCGAAGTAAGCGCCGACCGGGTGGCCGAGCACGGCGCGGGAGCCTGCATACCCAATGCGTTGCAGTTCGGCACCCACCGACAGGCCCTGGTCATCGACTTTGTCGAGGGTGTCCTGCAAATCGAACTTACCGGCAAACACCCCGGAGCCCATCATGCACGGCGGAAAACGCGAGCCTTCTTCGTTGGTCCACACCACCACTTCAATCGGCGCTTGGGTTTCGATGTTCAAATCATTCAGGGTGCGGATCACTTCTAGTCCGGCCATTACCCCATAACAGCCGTCGAACTTGCCGCCCGTGGGTTGGGTGTCGATATGGCTGCCGGTCATCACCGGGGGCAGGGCCGGGTTTTGCCCGGCGCGGCGCGCAAAGATATTGCCGATGGCGTCGACCGTGACGCTGCACCCGGCGGCCTCGCACCACTGCACAAACAGGTCGCGGGCCTGGCGATCCAGGTCGGTGAGGGCCAGGCGGCATACGCCGCCTTTGGCGGTGGCGCCGAGTCGGGCCAGGTCCATCAGCGACTGCCACAGGCGGTCGCGGTTGATCAGCGGGGCGTTGCTCTTGAGCGGTTGCGCAAAACTATTCATCAGCAGTCTCCGGTCAGGCACTGAGGGCCAAATAGCGGTTTTTGATGGTCGGGTCGGCGCGGAAGGCTTCGGCGCTGCCCTCGTAGACCACGCGGCCCTGTTCAAGCACGTAATGGCGGTCGGCGAGCTTGTCGCAGACCATCAGGTTCTGTTCCACCAGCAGCACCGGCAGGCCATCGTCCTTGACCTTGCGCAGGATCTTCACCAACTCGTCGACGATCACCGGGGCCAGGCCTTCGGTGGGTTCATCGAGGATCAATAGCTTGGGATCGTTGAGCAGGGCACGGGCGATGGCGAGCATCTGCTGCTCGCCGCCGGACAACGCGTGGCCGGCGTTTTTGCGCCGCTCCTTGAGGCGCGGGAACATGGCGTACACGTCTTCCAGCTGCCAGCGGCTGGTCTTGCGTGCGGCGATGCGCAGGTTTTCTTCGACGGTGAGCAGGCGGAAAATCCCACGGTTTTCCGGCACCAGCGCCAGGCCCTGGCGGGCGATTTCGAAGATCTTCTGGCCCACCAAGGCCTGGCCGTTGAAATGGATCTGGCCCTGGCGCGGGCAGATGATGCCGAGGATGCTGCGCAAGGTGGTGGTCTTACCGGCGCCATTGCGCCCCAGCAGCGTCACCAGTTCGCCAGGGTTGACGGTCAGCGACACGCCTTCCAGCACGTGGCTCTTGTCGTAGTAGGAATGGATGTTCTCGACGATCAGCATCAGGCAGCCTCCCCAAGATAAGCGGTGCGCACGCGTTCATCGGCGCGCACGAATTCCGGCGTGCCTTCCACCAGGATCTGGCCGTGGCTCATCACCGTGATGCGTTGGCTGATGGACATGACGATGCTCATGTTGTGTTCGATCAGCAGCACCGTGTGGTCGCGACCGAGGTCGCTGATCAGCTGGGTCATGATCGGGATGTCATCGATGCCCATGCCCGAGGTGGGTTCGTCGAGCATCAACAGTTTCGGTTTGGAGCAGATCGACATGCCCACCTCCAGCACCCGCTGCTGGCCGTGGGACAACTCGCCGGCCAGGGTGTCGGCACGGGCGGTGAGTTGCAGGCGTTCCAGCACCTGGTCGGCCATCTCCAGGTGTTCGCGCTTGCTGTCGACGCGGCGCCAGAAATTCAAGGCGCGTGCGCCGTCACGTCCCTGGGCGGCCAGGCGCAGGTTTTCGCGCACGCTGAGGTTCTGGAACAGGCTGGTGAGCTGGAACGAGCGCGCCATGCCCAGGCCGACGCGGCCGTGGGCGGGCTTGCGCATCAGGTTCTTGCCGTCGAAATGAATCGCCCCTGCGGTGGCCTGGCGTTCGCCCGTGAGGCAGTGGAACAGGCTGGTCTTGCCCGCGCCGTTAGGGCCGATGATGGTGTGGATGGTGCCGGCCTCGACCTTGAGGTTCACGCCGTTCACCGCGTGGAACGCGCCATAGGCCAGTTCCAGGTCTCTGGTTTCCAAAAGGATGCTCATAGCCCTTCCTCCTTGGCGACAGCGGCCGTGTTGCGATGGCCGCGTACCTTTTCGAACAGCGACGCCAGGCCGCCCCACAAACCACCGCGCATGAAGATCACCACCAGGATCAGGATCACCCCCAGCAGCATCAGCCAGCGTGGCCACAGGTCGGAGAGGAAATCCCCGAGCAGCACGATGGAACCGGCGCCGAGCAGCGAGCCGAACAATGAGCCGGTGCCGCCGACGATGGTCATGATCAGGATGTTCTCGGACATCGCCAGGTCGATATTCGACAGCGGCACAAAGTGCAGCAGCATGGCGTACAGCGCGCCGGCAATCCCGGTGACGGCGCCGGACAGCACAAACACCAGGATCTTGAAGTGCCGCGTGTCGTAGCCGATGGCCGAGGCGCGGGTTTCGTTTTCGCGGATCGCCATCAAGGTGCTGCCGAATGGCGAGGCGATCACCCGGCGGGCGCCGATGAAGATCAACAGGAACAGCACCGCGACAAAGCCGTAGAAGGCGCGGGCGTCGGCCAGTGACAGCAGCACGGTTTCACCTATGCGGATCTCCGGGCGCGGCACGCTGAGCAGGCCGTTGTCGCCACCGGTCCAGTCGCTGAGGGTGTAGGCGACAAAGTAGGCCATCTGGCTGAACGCCAGGGTCAGCATCACGAAGTAGATGCCGGTGCGACGGATCGCCAGGGCACCCACCAGCAACGCCAGGAAACCACCGGCCACGGCGGCGCCGAACAACGCCGTGAACAGGCCCAGTTGCAGGTGGATCATCAGCAACGCCGCGCAATAGGCGCCGGCCCCGAAGAAGATGCCTTGGCCGAACGACAGCAGGCCGGTGTAGCCCAGCAGCAGGTTGCAGGCCAGGGCCGCCATCGCAAAGATCAGGATCTCGGTGGCCAGGGTCGCCGACGGCAGTATCAAGGGCAGGCCGATCAGCACCGCCAACACCCACAGCAACATCGCGCGCGATTGCGTCTTGGCAAACGGCAGGGGATTTTTCTCGCTCATGTCAGGCTCTCCCAAACAGGCCGTAGGGACGGACCAGAATCACCACGGCCATGGCGCCGTAGATCATCAAGCTCGCACCCTGGGGCCAGAGTGTGGTCATCAGGCTTTGCACCACGCCCACCAGCAAACCGCCGACCAGCGCACCGCTGAACGAGCCCATGCCGCCGATCACCACCACCACGAAGGCCACCCCGAGAATTTCCGGGCCGACAAAGGGCTGCGCGCCGCGCAACGGGGCGAACAGCACGCCCGCGACACCGGCCAGGGCCACGCCGAGGGCGAAGGTCATGGAGAACAGGCGGAAAATATTGGTGCCCAGCAGCGACACGGTTTCGGTGCTTTCACTGCCGGCCCGCACCAGGGCGCCGAAGCGCGTGCGTTCCAGCAGCAGCCACAGGCCCAGGCCGACCAGCCCGGAAAACACGATGAGAAACAGGCGGTAGTAGGGGTAGACGAAGTCACCCACCACCAGCACGCCGCGCAGCAGTTCCGGCACGGCGACGCTTTTGCCCACCGGGCCCCAGATCATCACGCTGGCTTCCTGGATGATCAGCGCGATGCCCAGGGTCACCAGGATCTGGAACATGTGCGGTAAGTGATAGATGCGCTGGATCAACAACCGCTCGATGGCCCAGGCCAGCGCGGCCACCACCAGCGGCGCAATCAGCAACGCCAGCCAGAAGTTGCCGGTGAGGCTGACGGCGGTGTAGCAGATGTAGGCACCCAGCAGGAAAAACGCGCCGTGGGCGAAGTTGACGAAGTTGAGCAGGCCGAAAATGATCGTCAGCCCGACCGCGATCAGGAAGTAGATCATCCCCAGCCCAAGGCCGTTGAGGATCTGGAACAGGTAAAGATTAAGCATGCAGGAACCCTCTGCAGGAGGCCGCTTGCACGGCCCTGCGCTACCAAATTCAGGGGGATCAGCCGAGCGTGCAGCCCGTGGCTTCCACCGGCGGGAACGACTGGCCGGCGCTGAGCACCTTGGCCAGGTCGTCCTTGTCGGCCATGTCGGCGGTGGCCTTGCCGATCAGCAGGTAGTAATCCTTGATCACCTGGTGGTCGCCGGCGCGGATCGATTCCTTGCCGGTGGGCCCTTCGTAGCTCAGGCCCTGCAGGGCCTTGGCCACGGTCGGTCCGTCGAAACTGCCGGTGCAGATGATGGCTTCGAGCATGACCTTGGTGCTGATGTAATCGGCGGCCAGCGGGTAGGTAGGGTTGATGCCGTATTTGGCTTGGGTGAGCTTGACCAGTTCACGGTTGAGCGGGGTGTCGACCTGGTGCCAGTACTGTGCGCCGAGGTACACGCCTTCCAGCACGTCGCTGCCCAGTTCCTGGAACTGGTCGAGGCCGGCGGACCACACCAGCAGCACCTTCATGCGTTCCTTGATGCCGAAGTTCACCGCCTGGCGCAGGGTGTTGGACGACTGGCTGCCGAAGTTGAGCAGCACCAGCACATCGGGTTTGGCGGCGATGGCGTTGGTCAGGTAGCCGGAGAATTCCTGCTCCTGCAACGAGTGGTAGCTGTTGCAGATGTGTTCCAGGCCGTTTTCCTTGAGCACATTCTTCGCACCTTCGAGCAGCGCTTCGCCGAACACGTATTGCGGGGTGATGGTGTACCAACGCTTGGCGTCCGGCAGCAGCTTGATCAGCGGCACCATGGTTTCGCGGATCGCGCCGTAGGTAGGCACCGACCAGCGGAAGGTTGCCTTGTTGCAGTCCTTGCCGGTGACTTCATCGGCGCCCACCGGGGTCATGAACACACCCCCGACCTTGTCCACTTCCTTGGCCACCGCCAGTGCCGAGGACGACAGGGTGCAGCCCTGGAAGAACCGCGCGCCGTCCTGCTGGATGGCTTCCTGCACCTTGCGCACAGCCTTGCCGGCGTTGCCCTCGGTGTCGATCACCTTGTAGTTCAGCGGGCGGCCGAGCAGTTCGGGGTGCTGCTCCACCGCCAGGCGCGAACCCATGTCGGCAAACTTGCCATAGCTGGCAAAGGCGCCAGACATGGACTTTAGGCCGTAAAAGGTAAAGGGCTCGGCGGCGAATGCAGACCGCATGCTCAGCGGGAGGCTGAGGGCGGCGGCTGCGGTAAGACTGGCTTTCAACAACGTACGACGCTGCATGGGGTGACTCCCTGGTTTAGTTATTGGCAGGAGTGGCAATGGCGATACGGTGGAGCAAGGGCCTGTGGGCAGGCCTTTTTATTGAGGTGAAACGCGGACAGAAACTGTGGGAGCGGGCTTGCTCGCGAATGCGGTGCATCAGCCACCGGATGCTTTGCTGACTCACCGCCTTCGCGAGCAAGCCCGCTCCCACGTTGGGTCTGTGGTGTTTTTTAAGAGTGATCGAACTCCAGTAGAAAATGCGGGCTGACCTGGCCTTCAAGGGCGGTCATGTGGTGTTCGGCATCGCACATGTGTTCATGCATCAAGCTGCGCACCGCGGTTTCATCCCCGGCACGAAAGGCGATCAGCAATTGCTTGTGATAGTCGAGGTTGGCGGCGTCGAACTGCTTGCGCTTGGGCTTGTAGGCTTTTTTCAGCACCACCAGGTCGCGCAGCAGATCGTTGAGGAACTGCGCCATGAAACTCAGCAAAGGGTTGGGACAGGCCTTGGCCAGCAGGTTATGGAACTCCAGCTCCGCCAGGCGCTGTTCACGCTGGCCGGCTTCACTGTCTTCGGGGGCGCTGCAAAAGTCCACGTTGTCCTGCAGCGCCTGGTAGTCGTCTTCGCTCAAGCGCCCGAGTACCGATACCGCCAGTTCCACTTCGATGACTTTGCGCAGTTGGTACACCTGTTCGCCGTCCAGATGCTGGAAGTGCAGGTAGTTGCGCAACGCGCGGCTGGCCGGTTCGGTGCCGGCCTGGTTCAGGTAGGCGCCGCCGCTGGGCCCGGTGCGAGTGCTCACCAGGCCTTCCACTTCCAGCGCCTTGAGCGCTTCGCGGGCCGAACCTTTGGAGCACTGGAAGCTTTCCATCAGCTCGCGTTCGGTGGGCAGGCGGTCGCCGGGCTTCAAGGCGTCGGTGACGATGGAGCGCTTGACCGACTCGACAATCACATCGGACAGCTTCTGGCGTTTGCGTCGTAGCGGGCGGCTTAGCATAAGTTTGATTTATCGTATTAATGCGGATTAATAGCACTTAATAACGATCGAGGTGCAGCGTCAACGGCGGGTGTCGTTTTCGATGGCAACAGGTCGCAATCGAGTGGTTACTCGTCGTTGCCCGAATCCAGGCAGCGTGTGGATGGCGGAGGCTGCTTGCCGAAGACCAGGAAGTCGCCCACCCAGCGGTTGATGCAGCTGCTGGCATCCTGTTTGGCCAACTCTTTCAGGCGCAGTTGTTCGACCTGCGGTGAGGCCGATTCGGGCTGTGGCGCATTGACCAGCACCATGCGCGCCACTCGTTCGGGAAACAGCGCCGCGTACCGGTTGCCCAGGCGGGCAGCATCGGCATTGCCCAGGTAGAGCAGTTGGGCGTCGCCCAGTTGGGTGCGCACAAACTCCAGGTCCTGGGCGGCCTGTTCGACGCCATTGTCGTTGCCGAGGTCGCGGGGGCTGAGTTCGATGACGTCGTAGCGGTTGACCAGCGTGCGATACGCCGGGTTGGAGTAGGAGCCCCAGAGGCTGGTCAGGTGAATGACAAAGGTGCCGCCCTGGTTCCTTTTGGGGGCATCGCCAGCTTGGGCGAACACCACGCCTTCGCGGTTCAGCGGGTCACGGGCGCCGACGCGGGTCAGGTAGAGACGCAGATTGCCTTGCCGAGGCGCGGCGTAATTGCGCGGCACGCTCACGACCCCGCATTGGGTGCGTTGCAGCACTTCAGGGTCCAGGCGTTCAACGGTGGGCAGGGGGCAATCCAGCAGCCAGTCGATGGCGGTGGGGGGAATCAGCTCTTGGGCAGCACTGGCTGTTACCCAGAGACAGGCGCACGTCAGGTATTTTGCGACAGTCATCAAGAGGTCCTGGGCAACCGTGTGAGTGCGGTTTTTTTACCAAGGACCTTTGGTCGAAGAATGTAGGGCGAGAAGACAGCTGATGTACGAAAGCGGAGTTTTGTTTATCGGATCTGTGTCTGCCAGCCGCCGCCCAATGCCTTGTACAACGCGATGCTGGCCTGTAGGCGCGACAGCCGCAGTTGCACATTCTGGTCTTGGGCCGCGTACAGGGTGCGTTGGGTTTCCAGTACTGTGAGCAGGTCTTCGGCACCGGCCTGGTAGCGGCTTTCAGCAATTTGGAAGGCGGTCTGGGCCTGTTGCAGTTCTTCGCTTTGCCATTCGCGCTGCTGGTCGAGACGCGTGATGCTGCTGAGGGATTTTTCTACGTCGGCAAAGCCGTTGATGATCGCACCGCGATAGGTTTGCAGCAGTTCATCCTGGCGCGCGCGGGCCTTGTCACGTTCAGCACTTAAACGGCCGTTGTTGAAGATCGGCGCCACCAGCCCGGCGGTCAGCGTGTAGTAGGGGCTGCGCAGGACATCCACGGCCTTGTAGGCGTCGGAGCCCAGGGTCGCGCCGAGGGTGATGGCGGGCAGCATGGCCGCGCGGGCCACGGTGACGTCGGCCTGTGCGGCCGCTAACTGAGCCTCGGCCTTGGCGATATCAGGACGGCGGCTGAGCAATTGGCTCGGCATACCGGCACCGATCGTTGGCCAAGTGAGTGCCTGGAACGGCTCTGCGCCCAGGTCCAACGTCTGGACCGGTTGGCCGAGGAGGGCGGCCAGCGTGATCTGCGACTCTTCGGCCAGTTGCTGGATCAGCGGCAGTTGACGTTGCTGGCTGGCCACCAGGCTTTTTTGCTGGGCCAATTCCAGGGCGGTGGCGGAGCCGGCGTCATAGCGGGTCTGCACCAGGTCGAGCACGTTGCGCGCGTTGGCCAGGTTCAGCTCGGCAATCTGCTGGCGCTGCTGCGCGGCCAGGGTTTGCGCGTAGCGGTCGGCCACGCTGCTGAGCAAGGTCAGCTCCACGGTGGCTTGGTCAAATTCGCTGGCGCGCAGGCTATGCAGGGCGCTGTCGCGGGCGGCGGCGCGGCCACCCCAGAAGTCCACTTCGTAGCTGGCGCTGAGGTTGGCGCCAAAGTTGTCGACGGCGTCATCGCTTTGCGTTGCGTCAAGGTCCGGTCCACCCGGGCCGCGCAACAGCTTCTGGCGGCTGGTGGTGAGGTTAAGCTTCACTTCCGGCAACAGCGGCGCGCCGGCAATCACTGCACTGGCTTGGGCCTGGCGCACGCGTGCGGTGGCGGCGGCCACGTCGAAACTGTCACGCCGGGCCTGTTCGACCAGACGGTTGAGCTGCGGGCTGCCAAACTGCGTCCACCATTGCTGGTTGGTGGCTTGGGCAGCGTCGCGTTCGGCAAATTGCCAGGCGGCAGGCGCTGCAATCCCGCTGTCGAGCGCGGGCGGGTTGCCGGTGCAGGCGCTGAGTAACACGCACAAGGCAGGCAGGTAGAAGGACTGTTTATTCACTGGTCAACGCCTTAACCGGATCGAGCCGGGCAGCTTTACGGGCCGGCATGAAGCCGAATACGACGCCGGTGACGAGTGCGCAACCAAATGCGCCAAACACCGCCAAGAGGGAGAACTGCACCGCCACCTTGGCCAGTACCAACACGCCGCCGACCAACAAGGCGAGGGCGATGCCACACAAACCGCCGACCACTGAAAGCATCACCGCTTCTGTGAGGAACTGGCGCAGGATGTCGCGCTGGCGTGCGCCGGTGGCCATGCGGATGCCGATTTCACGGGTGCGTTCGCGCACGGTCATCAACATGATGTTCATCACGCCGATCCCGCCCACCAGCAGGGAAATCGCCGCAATCGAACCGAGCATCAATGACAGCGTGTTCTGCGTGCGGGCCTCGGCCTGGATCATCGCGGCGTTGTTGGTCAGCTCGTAGTCGCGCTTGCCGTTGTGCAGTTTTTGCATCAACTGATCAATGGCGACCTCGGCTTCGTGGACCTTGCGCGCATCCGCCGCCGCGATCACCACATATTCGGGGTTGTAGCTGCCGAACAGGCGCACGCTGGCGGCGGTGTAAGGGATGGCGACGCGGTCGTCACTGTCCTTGTTACCGGAGGCGGCACCTTTTTCCGCCAGTACACCGATCACCTGGAACGGTACGTTTTCAATCAGGATGTACTGGCCGATCGGGTTGACCTCGCCCTTGAACAGCTTTTCGCGCACGCGATGCCCGATCACCGCCACGGTGGCGGCGGCGCGCTCGTCGGCGGCCGTGAAGTAACTGCCCTCGACCACCGGCCAATTGAAAATCTCCGGGAAATTGGTGTCATTGCCGCCCACATACGCCATGTAGTCCACGTTGCCGTAACGCACCCCGGCTTCGCTGCCGTTGACCGGCATGATGCGCTGGACCTGGGGCAGGGCCGCCAGCGCGTGGACGTCATCGAGGGTAACAATGCCCAGCGGCGTACGCGGGTTCGGCGACGAGCCGCTGAGGTAGATGATGTTGGAGCCGAACGCGCCCATTTGCGCCATGACCTGGCGCTTGCTGCCTTCGCCCACCGCCAGCATCACCACCACCGAGGCTACGCCGATGATGATCCCCAGCAGGGTCAGCGCGGTGCGGAAGCGGTTGATCCACATCACCCGCCAGGCGGCTTGCACCGCATCCACCAGCTCGGCTTTCCACGCGCCATTGTGCTCGGCGCCGTCGGCCAGGCGCTGGCGCAGGTCCACGGCTTGCAGGGCGCCGTTCGCCAATGCCGGTGCAACGTCGCTGCCGTCGGCTGAATCGCTGATGATCAAACCATCGCGGATCTCGATGATGCGATTGGCCCGCGCCGCCACTTCGCGGTCGTGGGTAATCAGGATCACCACGTGGCCCTGGCTGGCGAGTTCGTCGAGCAGCGTCATGACCTCGGCGCCACTGTGGCTGTCGAGGGCGCCGGTGGGTTCGTCGGCGAGGATGATATGGCCGCCGTTCATCAACGCGCGGGCAATGGACACCCGCTGTTGCTGGCCACCGGAAAGCTGGTGTGGACGGTTGCCGGTGCGCTCCGCCAGGCCCAGGCGGGTGAGCAGGGCATGGGCGCGGGCATGGCGCTCGGCGGCGCTGATACCGGCATAGATCGCCGGCATCTCGACGTTTTCCTGGGCCGAGCCCGACGGGATCAGGTGGTAGCCCTGGAACACGAAGCCGAAGGCTTCGCGACGCAGCCAGGCGAGTTCGTCGCTGTCCAGGTGGGCGACGTTCTCCCCGGCGAACAGGTAGTCGCCGGTGCTTGGACGGTCCAGGCAGCCGAGGATATTCATCAACGTGGACTTGCCGGAGCCCGAGGCGCCGACGATGGCGACGAATTCCCCGGCATGGATCGACAGGTCGATGCCGCGCAACACGTCGACCTGCGGGCTGTCGCCGCCGCCGTAGGACTTGCGGATGTTCTTGAGTTCGATCAGGGGCGTGGTCAACTCAACCCCCGTTGCCGTTGGCCGGGCCGATCAGCAGTTGATCACCTTCGTTCAGGCCGTCGAGCACCTGGACGCGCAGGCGGTCGCTGATGCCCACCTGCACCTGGCGTTGTTCGATGCGGCCATTCTTGCCCACGACTTGGGCGATCTGTTGGTTGGCATTGGCCGTGCCCGACAACGCGGCGACCGGCGCGGTGAGGGCGTCCTTGACCTGGCTGGCGACGAAAAATACCTGGGTGGTCATTTCGGCCATCAAGGCGTTGTCGCTGTTGTCCACGTCCAGCAGCACGGTATACAGCACCACGCGGCCGCTGCCACTTTTGCTGGTGCTGTTGGGGCTGCCGCTGCCCTGGGTTTCATTCAACGGCTTGGGCGGGATCGGCAGGATCTGGCGCACCGTGCTGGTCCAGCGCCGGTTACCGCCGCTCAGGGTAGTGAAATAGGCGGTCATGCCCGGTTTGACGTGGCCGATGTCGGCTTCCGAGACTTCCGCCCACACGGTCATCGGCGACAACTTGGCGATGCGCAGGATCAGCGGCGTCTGCTGCTGTGCGTTGAGGGTCTGGCCGACCCGCGCGTCTACCGCCACCACGGTACCGGTCATCGGCGCGTAGATGCGCGTGTAGCCCAATTCCGCTTCGTCACTGCGCAGGCTGGCCTGGGCTTGCTGGATCTGCGCCTGGAACATGTCGACCCGCGCCTGGGTGGCGCTCAGTTCGGCCTTGGCGGTTTGCACGTCTTCTTCGCGGGTGGCGTTGCCGGCGGCCAGGCGTTGCTGGCGCTGGTACTTCTGGCGCGCCAGTTCGTGCTGGGCCTTTTGCTCCTGCAACTGGGCCTTGAGGTTTTCGATGGCGTAGCGGCTGGCATCCAGCTTGGCTTTTTGCGTGGAAGGGTCGATCTCCACTAGCAGTTGGCCTTCCTGGACCTGGTCGCCCGCCTCGACGTGGATCTTGCGGATCTGTCCGGAGGCCTGGGCGCCCACGTCCACGTAACGGCGCGGCTGCAGGGTGCCCAGGGCGGTCACGCTGTTTTCGATACTGCCGCGGGTGACGGTGACGGTGGTGAGGGTGTCACGCCCCGGTGGCAGCACTTGCCAGGCCGCGATGGCGATAATGGGGATCAGGCACGCGATAACAAGCAAGGCGCGTCGGGCAGGTCGAGGGCGTTTCATGCTTTGGTTCCAGCCAGGAAAGTTCGGACCGCAGTTGCGGGGAGCTGACAAGTAAACGAGGGAATTGCGCGGGGATTTAGGCAGTTACATAAGCAGTTACAGCTCCTTTGAAGAAAAAAATCGTCCGTTGATGCAAGTCTGCTTTAAAAGTAGATGAGAATTACTATAAATTGCACGCACTCAAACTGCCATCACCTGAAGGCTGTCTTTATTTGCACCCAAGGACCTAATGCCGCCACCCGGCGGTCGGGAGTCATGTTGGAAAACTACTATCGCGAGCTGGTGTGTTTCCTCAACGCCAAGCTGGGCAACCGTCAGGTGGCCGAGGATGTGGTGCATGACGCTTATGTCCGGGTGCTGGAGCGTTCCAGCGATACGCCGATCGAACAACCCCGTGCCTTTTTGTACCGCACCGCGCTCAACCTGGTGATCGACGGCCATCGGCGCAACGCCTTGCGCCAGGTCGAACCCCTGGACGTGCTGGATGCGCAAGAGTGCTTCGCCAGCAGTTCGCCCCATACCAGTCACGACCACGGCCAGCGCCTGGAACTGCTCGAACGCGCGCTGGCCGAGCTGCCGGCGGCCTGTCGCGACAGCTTCCTGCTGCGCAAGCTCGAAGGCCTGACCCACCTGCAGATCGCCGAACGCCTGTGCATTTCCCGCGCCCTGGTGGAAAAACACATCGTCAACGCCATGAAGCACTGCCGGGTGCGGATGCGCGAGTGGGAAGCGCACTGATCAATGATCAGTTAAATTTTATTTCACTGTCCTCGTTTCCTATCAACACACGGCCTGTTGTTCAGGTCTTGAAGGTATTCCCGCCCCACCGCCAAGGGGCTTATCCAGAGGACACTGGAATGACACAGGCAATTGCTTCGCCCGCGGTTCACGACCTGATCGGTATCGGTTTCGGCCCTTCGAACCTGGCGCTGGCCATCGCCCTGCAGGAGCGCGAAAAGGCCCAGGGCAAACTGGACGTGCTGTTTCTCGACAAACAGGCTGACTACCGCTGGCACGGCAATACCCTGGTGACCCAGAGCGAACTGCAGATCTCGTTCCTCAAGGACCTGGTGACCTTGCGCAATCCCACCAGCCCGTATTCCTTCGTCAACTACCTCAAAGCCCACGACCGCCTGGTGGACTTCATCAACCTGGGCACCTTCTACCCGTGCCGCATGGAGTACAACGACTACCTGCGCTGGGTCGCCGGGCAGTTCCAGGCCCAGGCGCGCTATGGCGAGGAAGTGCTGGCCATCGAGCCGATCCTGCACCAGCAGCAGGTTGAAGCGCTGCGCGTGATTTCCCGCGATGCGCTGGGTGAGCAACATGTGCGCACCACCCGTTCGGTGGTGGTCAGCGCTGGCGGCACGCCGCGCATTCCTGAAGCATTCAAGGCGCTCAAGGGCGACAGTCGGGTGTTCCACCATTCCCAATACCTGGAGCGCATGGCCAGCCAGCCGTGTGTCGAGGGCAAGGCCATGCGCATCGCCATCATCGGCGGTGGCCAGAGCGCGGCAGAAGCCTTCATCGACCTGAACGACAGCTTCCCGTCGGTGCAGGTCGACATGATCCTGCGCGGTTCGGCGCTCAAGCCCGCCGACGACAGCCCGTTCGTCAACGAAGTGTTCTCGCCGGCCTTCACCGACCTGGTTTTCCAGCAAGAGGGCGCCGAGCGTGAGCGTCTGGTCGCCGAATACCAGAACACCAACTATTCGGTGGTGGACCTGGACCTGATCGAGCGCATCTACGGCATCTTCTACCGCCAGAAAGTCTCCGGCATCGCGCGCCAGGCGTTCCGCACCATGACCGTGGTCGAGAAGGCCACCCCAGGCCCGCTGGGCATCGAACTGGTGCTGCGCAACAACGCCAACGGCGATACCAGCATCAATCACTACGACGCGGTGATCCTGGCCACTGGCTACGAGCGCCAGACGCACCGCGCCTTGCTCGCGCCGCTGGAAGATTACCTGGGTGACTTCGAGGTGGCGCGTGACTACCGCATCGTCACTGACGAGCGTTGCAACGCCGGTATCTACATCCAAGGCTTCAGCCAGGCCAGCCACGGCTTGAGCGATACTTTGCTGTCGGTATTGCCGATTCGTGCGGATGAGATTGCGGCGTCGTTATATGCGCTGGACCGTGGGCGCGGCAAGGGGCGCTCGGTGCAGGACCTGTTGCTCGCCACGGCAAGCTGACAGGCTGCACTTGTGACCCGGAGGGTTGGCTGATACTGTACAAAAAACCAGTATCGGTAACCCTCCATGCAGTTGATCGAAAAACTCAGCATCCTCGCCGACGCCGCCAAGTACGATGCTTCGTGCGCCAGCAGTGGCGCGCCCAAGCGTAGCTCCGAGGGCAAGGCGGGGCTGGGTTCCACCGATGGCATGGGCATCTGCCACAGCTATACGCCGGACGGGCGTTGTGTGTCGCTGCTCAAGGTGTTGCTCACCAACTTCTGTCTGTACGACTGCCAGTACTGCGTCAACCGCCGCTCCAGCGACGTGCCCCGTGCGCGTTTCAGCCCGGAGGAGGTGGTTACCCTGACCCTGGATTTCTACCGGCGCAATTGCGTCAGCGGGCTGTTTCTCAGTTCCGGCATCATCCGTTCGTCCGACTACACCATGGAACAGCTGGTGCGGGTCGCAAAATTGCTGCGCGAAGAGCATGACTTTCGCGGCTACATCCATCTCAAGACCATTCCCGACGCCGATCCGGCGCTGATCGCCGAAGCCGGAAAGTATGCCGATCGCCTGAGCGTGAACATCGAACTGCCTACCGAGGCCAGCCTGCAGACCCTGGCGCCGGAAAAAAAGATCGTGTCGATCAAGCAGGCCATGCAGACCATCTACACCGGCGAGCAGACGGTCCGCAACGAACCGCGCGCGCCGCGTTTTGCCCCGGCCGGGCAGAGCACGCAACTGATCGTGGGTGCCGATGACACCGATGACAGCACGATCCTCCACGGCGCCGAGGCGTTGTACGGCAACTTCAAGCTGCGCCGCGTCTACTACTCGGCGTTCAGCCCCATTCCCAACAGCCCGAAAAGCGTGCCCCTGGCAGCACCGCCCTTGATGCGCGAGCACCGCTTGTACCAGGCGGATTTTTTGCTGCGCAGTTATGGCTTCAGCGCCAACGAGCTTTTCCAAGGCCCCGGCCACCTGGCCCTGGATATCGACCCCAAGCTGGCCTGGGCCCTGGAAAACCGTGAGGTGTTCCCCCTGGACCTGAACCGCGCCGAACCGACCTTGATCGCGCGTATCCCAGGCATTGGCCTGCGCACTACCCAGCGCCTGGTGGACCTGCGCCGCGAGCGCAAGATCCGCTTCGAAGACCTGGCGCGCATGCGGTGTGTGCTGGCCAAGGCCAAGCCGTTTTTCATCACCAGCGACTACCATCCGCAACAGGCCGACAGCACCAGCGTGTTGTTGCGCGAGCAATTGCGCGACCGTCCGCAGCCGCAGCAAATGGGCTTGTGGGGATGATCAGCCTGGAGTGCAACAACCTGTTCAGCACCTGGCGCGAGCAGGCGCGCTGGCTGCTGAGTCATCAGGTCGACCCCAGCCAGGTGAGCTGGGGCGAGGCTGAGGTGGCGGACCTGTTTGCCACCGACGAACCGATTCCCGAAGGCTTGGGGCCTTACCAGACGCGGGTGCCCAAGGCCCTGCTGGAATTGCTGGAGTCGGCGGCCTGCTACCACGGGGACCAGCGCTGGAGCCTGTTGTATGAAGTGTTGTGGCGCGTCAGTCATGGTGACCGCACGGCGATGCTGGCGGGGGACAAGCTGGGCAGTGAGTTGCAGCGGCGGATCAAGCAGGTCAGTCGCGAGGCGCACCATCTGCATGCGTTTGTGCGATTTGTCGCGCTACCGGCTGGGGCGGGGCTGGAGTTGCCGGAATATGTGGCCTGGCATGAGCCGGCCCACGACATCCTGAAATCGGCCAGCCAGCATTTTGTCGGGCGAATGGGGCGTCATCGCTGGATGATCGCCACGCCGTTGGATGGGGTGTATTACGACGGCGAGCAGCTTGTTCATCAGCGCGAGTGCCCCGAGGCGTGGCGCCAGCTGGCACAGAATGTCGAGGACCCCCACAGTGCGATGTGGCTGACCTATTACAGCCACATCTTCAACCCGGCGCGCTTGAACCCCAAGGTGATGGAGGGGCATCTGCCGATCCGGTTCTGGAAAAACCTGCCCGAGGGCAAGTTGATTCCGGGTTTGATCACTGAGGCGCGGACGGGGAAGCAGAAGGACGGGCAGGCAAAATTGATTGGGGCAAAGCCGGGTCGCCAGATTGCCAACCCCCACCGAGCGCGGTGACCAACCCCACGCTCGCCTGCAACTGACGGGTCTGTACCGCCTGCAACGTGCGTTGTGCCTGCAGGGCTGCCGTCTGTGCGGTGACCACGTCCAGGTAGCTTACCGCGCCGGCCTCGTAGCTGTTCATCGCCAGCGTTTGTGTGTGTTGCGCTGCATCCGCCGCCGCTTGCTCATCCTGGGCTTCCTGTTGCAGGTCTCGTAGTTGCGCCAGGTTGTCCTCGACTTCGCGCACGGCTTTCAACACATGGCTGCGGTAGTGCGCCGAGGCTTCTTCAAACTCGGCTTTGGCTTGGCGTTCATTGGCGCTCAAGCGGCCGCCATCAAAGATCGGCAAATTGACCAGTGGACCCAGCGCCCAATAGCGATTGCCCGCCGACAGCAGATTGCCGACGCCTTGCGTCTGCCCACCGATGAGCCCGGTCAGGCTGAAGTCCGGGTACCACGCGGCCTTGGCTACGCCGATATTGGCATTGGCTGCAAACACCCGGCGTTCCGCCGACGCGATATCTGGCCGACGTTGCAGCAGGTGGCTCGGTAGCTGCGAAGGAATCCCCGGCAGCGCAATCAACCTCTCGCTTGGCGACAAACTGAAATTGCTGGCGGCCACGCCCACCAATTCGCCTATCGCATGTTCGGTGAGGTTGCGTTGGCCCTGCACTTCATCCCATTGCGCCTTGGCTTCGGCCAACTGATTCTGCGCGCGCGTCAGGTCGAGCTCCGACGCAATCTGGCCCTCATATCGGCTGCGAGTCAGTTGCAATGCCTGGCTGAAATCATCCAGCGAAGTGCTCAGAATCCGCGCTTGGGCATCCAGCCCGTTGAGCTGCACGTACAAGGTCGCCAACTGATGTTGCAGGCTCAAGCGCGCCACCGCCAAATCATCGCCGGACGCCTGTGCCTGTGCATCACCGGCCGCCACCTGGTTGCGGATTTTGCCCCACAGGTCCAGGTCGTAGCTCAGTGAAAACCCTGCGGTGTTGCTGTTGTACACCGATGGCTGCGTATCCCCTCGCAGCGGCCGCGAGTCCGATTGCCGCTGGCGCAATGGCTGCGCGCTGGCGGTGATCTGCGGGAACAACCCCGCATGCAATTGGCTGGCATAGGCCTGGGACGCATCGAAGTGCGCGAGTGCCGCCGCCAAGTCGGGGTTGGCCTTGAGCAGTTGCTGTTGCAGGTCGTTCAGGCGCGAATCCTGGTAGAGCGTCCACCATTCGGGGGCCAATTGATCGGACGGTTGCGCGCTGTGCCAGGGACCCTCGCTGGTCTGTTCGCGGTAGGCGGTCGGTAGGTCAACGTTAGGCACCTTGTAGGTCGGCGCCATCGAGCAGCCCTGCAACGCCAGCAGCATCAGCGCTGCCAGGGGTTTAAGCCTTAGGCGCATGCGCACCTCCGGCGGCGGCCAGTTGTACCGGATCGCCCTCACGCAGGGCGTCTGGAGGGTTGTCGACCACACGGTCTGCGGGTTTCAGGCCTTGGTCGATGACCAGGCGTTCGCCCAGGTCCAGGCCGATGTGAATGTCCTGCAGGTGCACGTGATTCTGCGCGTCCAATACCGCTACTTCGGTGCCTTGGGCACGGAAGATCAACGCGCTGGCCGGAATGCTCACGCCATGGGTATCCGCCGGAATCGGCAAGGTGGCTTCGGCGTAGTCACCGGGGAGCAATTCGCCATTAGGGTTGTCGGCCACGAACTGCGCAAGCAGGGTGCCGGAACGGCGGTCGATGGCGGTGGAATCACCGATCAGGCGCGCCTTGAAGTGTTCTCCGGGGTGTTCGGGCACGGTCAGCTCGGCTTCAAGGCCGGGGTGGATGACCGCCGCGTAGTTCTGCGGCACGGGCACATACAGGCGCAATTGATGGGTGTCGGCGATGTTGAACAGCTCGGGATCGCTGTCGGTGTCGGCCTTGATCAATTGGCCGATATCGGTGTTGCGTGCGGTGATGGTGCCGGCGAACGGCGCGCGGATCGTCTTGTAGCTTTCCAGTGCGGACAGCCGCGCATAGTCGGCAGCGGCGGCTTCGGCGTTGGCTTTTGCGGCGGCGGCGTTGGAGGTTTTTTCATCGGCCTCCTGGCGCGATACCGAATGGCTGGCGAGCAGGTTTTGCCAGCGCGTCGCGGTGGTTTCGGCCAGGCGTGCGTTGGCCTGTTCCTGTATCAGCCGTGCATGGGTTTGCGCCAGTTGCTGGTCCAGGTCGGGGCTGTCGATCTCGGCAAGGATTTGCCCGGCTTTGACCTGGGTGCCGATGTCGGCTTTCCAGTCTTTCAAGTAGCCGTTGACGCGGGCGTGAATCGGCGCCTTGCTCCAGGCTTCCAGGTGCGCCGGCAAGCGCAGGGTGTCGCCGGCGGCATTCTGCTGCGGTTGGAACACCATCACCTGCGGGACGGCGGCGGTTTCGGTCCAGGCGGTGACCGATTGTTCGTGCAGCGTGCGGGCGTGCAGGCCGTTGGCGACCAACAGGGCGGCCAGGGTCAGGCCGCCGACACCCATGAGCATCAGACGCTTGCGCGAGGGTTTGTGATCAGACGACATGAGACGTTTCTCCAGCAGTGGCGCGAGTAGGGTGACGGCCGTGGACCAGGCTGAAGACCACGGGGACAAATAACAGAGTGGCGGTGGTGGCGAGGATCAGGCCGCCGATCACCGCGCGGCCGAGCGGGGCGTTTTGCTCCTCGGAAATCGCCAGGGGCAACATGCCGATGATCATCGCCAGGGCGGTCATGCACACCGGGCGAAAGCGCGTGTAACCGGCTTCCAGCGCGGCCTTGAGCGCATCGCCATGTTCGGCCAGACGTTCACGGCAGAAGCTCACCACCAGGATCGAGTTGGCGGTGGCCACGCCCATGCACAGGATCGCGCCGGTCAAGGCGGGCACCGACAACGAGGTGCCGCTGAGGAACAGCATCCACACGATCCCCGCCAGTGCGGCCGGCAAGGCGGTGATGATCACGAACGGATCGACCCACGACTGGAAGTTGACCACGATCAGCAGGTAGATCAGCACCACCGCGCCAAGCAAGCCAAAGCTCAAGCCGCTGAAGGCTTCGTGCAACGCATCGATCTGCCCGTGCAGGCTGATCACCGCGCCTTTGGGGCGCATGGACGCCGTGTCATCCAGCACTTTCTGCACATCACGGGCCACGCCGCCGAGGTCACGACCTTGCACGTTGGAGTACAGGTCCAGGGTCGGTTCGATGTTGTAATGGGTCACCACTGCCGGGCTTTGCACACGGGAGATGGTGGCCACGCCGCCAAGGATCTGCGACTGGCCATCGGCGCCGGTCACCGGCAGCGCTTCCAGCGAAGGCAGGCTGTCGAGGCGATATTGCGGGGTGGCGGCGACGATCGAGTAGGACACGCCGTTGGCGGGGTTGAGCCAGAAGGTCGGTGCCACTTGGGAACTGCCGGCGAGGGAGGCGACCATGCTGTTGGTCACATCACGCTCGGTAATGCCCAGGCCGTTGGCGCGCAGGCGGTCGACGTTGACCTGCAAGGATGGGTAGCCGGTGGACTGCTGGATGCGCAGGTCGGCGATACCGGGTACGTGTTGCAGGCGTCGCTCCAGTTCCACCGCATACGCGCGGTTTTCTTCATCGCTGCGTCCGGAGATTTTCACGTCCAGCGGGGCCGGGGCGCCGAAGTTGAGGATCTGGCTGCTGATGTCGGCTGGCAGGAATGCGAAGTGGCTGCCGGGGAAGCTTTCCGGCAGGGCTTCGCGCAGTTTCTTCACGTAATCGGCGGTGGGCGCGTGGTCTTTTTTCAGGGTGACCTGGATGTCGCCGTCCTGCGGGCCGATGGTGCCGCTGCTGCTGTAGGCCATGTCGATACCGCTGAGCGGGATGCCGATGTTGTCGACGATGGTGTCGAGTTCTTCGGCGGGAATCACCTCGCGAATCCGCGCTTCGATACGGTCGAAGGCGGCGGCGCTTTCTTCGATGCGCGTGCCCAGTGGCAGGCGCACGTGCAGGGCCAATGCACCCGCGTCGGTGGCCGGGAAGAAGTCCTGGCCGAGGCTCGGCAGCAACAGGAACGACGCCAGCACGCAAGCCAGGAAACCGACGATAAAGCCCTTGCGATTACCCAAGGCCAAGGTCAGCAGACCATGGTAGGTGTCGCGGATGTTCGAGAAGTGCCGTTCAAAGCCCTGCTGGAAATTCAGCACCGATTGCAGCACGCGATTGCGCGGTTTCTTGTGCTGCTCGCCCTCGTGGTGGTTGATGAATGCATCTTCCGGATGATGCCCGGCGCCTGGCTCCGGCGTGTGCGGCTTGAGCAGGAACATCGCCAGGGTCGGCACCAGCGTACGCGAAAGAATGAACGAACTGGCCATGGCAAAGATCACCGCCAGGGCCATCGGCCGGAACAGGTAACCGGCGATGCCTTGCAGCAAAAACATCGGCACGAACACGATGCAGATACACAGCAGCGAGACGAACGCCGGGCCGACGATCTGTGCGGCGCCGTCGAGGATCGCGGTCTTCACCGCCTTGCCTTGCTCAAGGTGCCAGTTGATGTTTTCGATGGTCACCGTGGCGTCGTCCACCAGGATCCCCACCGCCAACGCCAGCCCGCCGAGGGTCATCACGTTGAGGGTTTGCCCGCTGACCGCCAGCAGTGCAATCGCCGACAGCACGGCCAGGGGAATCGAGGCGGCAATAATGATCGTGGAACGCCAACTGCCGAGGAACAGCAGGATCATCGCACTGGTCAGCAGCGCGGCAATGATGCCTTCCTGGGCCACGCTGCCCACCGACTGTTTGACGAACACCGAGGCATCACCCAGCAGCGAGGTCTTCAGCGACGGCGGCAGGGTCTCGTTGATGCGCGGCAGCATCTGGCGGATGCCGTCGATGATCGACAGGGTGGAGATGCTGCCGTTTTTCAGCGCTGGCATGAGGACCGCACGGTGGCCGTCGACGCGCACGATATTGGTCTGCGGCGGCGAGCCGTCGCGCACGTGGGCGACTTGGCCGATGGTGATCAAGGCTCCGTCGACGGTCTTGATCGGCAGGTCATTCAGCTCATCGATGGCCTTGGGGCTGTTGTTGAGCAGGATCGTGTATTCGTTGGGGCCGAGTTTGGCGGTGCCCACCGGGATGATCTGGTTCTGCAGGGCCAAGGCGTTGCCCACGTCCTGGGCCGACAGGCCTTTGGCGGCCAGCGCCTGTGGGTCAAGGTCCAACGTGATCTGGCGCTGCTTGCCGCCCATGGGCGTCGGCATGGCCAAGCCGGGCAGGGCGCTCAGGGGCAGTCGGATGTTGTTCTGCACCAGGTCGCGGATCTTGGCTTCCGAGAGGCTGGGGCTGGAGAACGCCATCTGCAAAATCGGCACCGTGGAGGCGCTGTAGTTGAGGATCAGCGGCGGCGTGATGCCCGGTGGCATCTGCTTGAGTACGGTTTGTGACACCGCTGTCACCTGGGCGTTGGCGGTGCGGATATCCACGCCGGGTTGGAAGAAGATCTTGACGATGCCCATGCCGGGCAGGGATTGCGATTCGATATGCTCGATGTCGTTGACGGTGGTGCTCAGGGAGCGTTCATAGGTGTAGATCACCCGACCGGCCATGGCGTCCGGCGACAGGCCATTGTACTGCCAGACCACGGCAACCACGGGGATGCCGATGTCCGGGAAAACGTCAGTGGGGGTGCGCAGGGCCGCCATCGGCCCGATGATGCAGATGAATATAGCCAACACGATAAACGTGTACGGCTTTTGCAGTGCGGTCTTTACCAGCCCGAGCATGCGTGAAACCTCCGGAGGGAGCAGGATTGCAAACCCCGGCAGTCTTGCCCGACCCACCTAACACGCACCTTTCAGCCAGGTGAAGGAACATTTAGGAAGGGGCTGAAGATCGTTTCATATGTATTCATTTGTTCTACAAAGGGTGGCTCCTCAAGCTTGTAGCCCATCGGACGCATCGTCCCTATTTGTTGGAGCCCTGCCATGTCACTCAAACCTCTGTTATTGATTCCCGCCCTCGGTGCTGTGCTGTTGTTGTCGGCGTGCGCCGGCCCGGTCCCCAAGGCCGACCCGAGCGAAGCGTGGATCGGTCTGAAAGAAGAGGCCCCCAACGACCTGATGGCCGAACGCGTTGACGGCAAGCGCGTGGATGACGGACGTTTCTTTGAAGTGACGCCTGGAGACCATCGCCTGGATGTGACGCTGTTCGAAGAAGAGCCCGGCGACGACAACCAGCAGGACTGCCAAGGCCGGGTCGAGTACAAGGATTTCAAGGCAGGTGAGCACTACACCCTGGTGGAATCGAGCCTGGGCACCACCGTGCGCGCATCCTTGATGGATGGTCACGGCAAGGAAGTCGCGGCGACTCAGGACTTCAATTGCATGCCGGGCTAGGCGTGATGTACCGCCACCTTATGGGGTTTGGCGGGTGCAGCGGGTTTGACGTGGGGGTGATGGTGCCGACGGGTGATGCGCAACACCCCCCACAACATGGCGCCGGCTACCGCCAGCCAACCGCAGATCAACAGGATAATCGTTGTTGCAAGGCTCATTCGGGCCTCCTTTCGCCCCGCAGGGGGCACACACAGTCTTCTCAATGGACAGTCTAGCTACCTGGCGGTTGCCTGCTATTGACCAATGGTCGTGTCTGTCCAACTTCTTTGCTCTATCCGCGTCCTTTACTAAGCCTGCGGGCTATACCCGCGTGGCAGAGCGTCCTATGATCAGGGCCCTTACCGGCAGTTGATCAAGAGAGTAGAAAATTGCGGTTACGGTCGAACCTGAAAACATCCTTGTTCCTCGCGTGTGCCTTGGGCCTTGCGGCGTGTTCCTCCACCCCGTCGAGACTGGCCGGCCTGCCGGAGCGCGTCGAACTCAATGGCGTGCCGACCTTTCGCAGCGAGGCTTACCAGAGCGGTCCTACGTCTTTAGCCAGCATGCTGTCGCAACAAGGCATTGTCATGACACCGGGGCTGTTGGATAAGCCGCTGCATCTGCCGGGCGGTGAAGCCGACCTTGAGCGCAACATGCAGGTGCTGGCGCGTGAGTACGGGCTGATGGTGTATCCGCTGGAGGCCAAGCTGACGGCAGTGCTGGCCCAGGTGGCGGCGGGCTATCCGGTGATGGCGCGGATTGACGGCGGGCTGTGGTCGGACGCGCACTACGTGGTCGTGGTGGGGTTCAACCAGCAGAAAAGCACGGTGTTGTTGCGCTCGGGGATGGATCGGCGCTTGCCGATGAGCTTCAGCGACTTTGAGTCCAAATGGAAAAGCGCCGGCAGTTGGGCAATCCTCACCCAGCGCCCGAGCCAGTTGCCGGCGAATGTGGATGCACAACGGTGGCGGGACTCGGCGAATGCGACGGCCCAAGCCGGGCAGGAGCGGGCGGCGGCGCAGGCGCTGAAGGTGTTGGCGGAACGCAAATAAATAAACACCCGCTATCCAGTGTGGGAGCGGGCTTGCTCGCGAAAGCGCAGTGTCAGTCAGCGAATGTGTTAACTGGTACACCGCATTCGCGAGCAAGCCCGCTCCCACATTAAGGCATTGTGTTTAGCGACGGGCTTCCGCAGCGTTGGGGCGATTCTTCAGGTTCTTGTCGGCCTTGTAGCGCAGCGCCACATCCGGCACCGAACCGCTCTTGCCGGTCTCGACCCAATTGCGGATACGGCTTGCATCGGCAAAGTGAGTGAATTTGCCGAAGGCATCCAGGATCACCAACGATACCGGACGGTTGCCCATGCTGGTCACCAGCACCAGGCAGTGGCCGGCCTGGTTGGTGAAACCGGTCTTGGTCAGCTTGATATCCCAGTTGGCGCGGTTGATCAGGTGATCGGTGTTGGAGAAGCCCAGGGTGTAGTTGGGCTTGCGGAACGACACGGTCTTTTCCTTGGTGGTGCTCAACTGGCTCAGCAACGGGTAGTGACGCGCGGCGGCCAGCAGCTTGCTCAGGTCACGGGCGGTGGACACGTTGTGGATCGACAGGCCCGTGGGTTCTACATAATGAGTGCTGGTCATGCCCAGCGCCTTGGCCTTGGCGTTCATCGCCGCGATAAACGCCGGGTAGCCGCCTGGGTAGTGGTGGGCCAGGCTGGCGGCGGCGCGGTTTTCCGAGGACATCAGGGCGATCAGCAGCATCTCTTTGCGCGGCATTTCACTGCCGATTTTCACGCGGGAGAACACGCCTTTCATTTCCGGCGTGTCCTTGATGTTGATATCGATGTACTCATCCATGTTCTGCTTGGCTTCCAGCACGATCAGGCCAGTCATCAACTTGCTCACCGAGGCGATGGGCACCACCACGTCAGGGTTGCTGGAGTAGATGACCTTATTGGTCTGCAGGTCCACCAGCATGGCGCTGCCGGAAGCGATTTGCAGTTTGGACGTGTCACGCGGGGCCTGGGTGGTTTCGGCGGCGTGCGCGAAGGTGCCTGTGATAGCAAAAAATAGGCTGACGAGAGAAAGACGAATTTTCACGCGGATGAACTCGCTAAAAAGTAAGGAAATACCGTTCAAGAACGGGTTTTTGATAAATGCCGTTACATTTTAGGAGTATGGATCAGAAACTGTCGAATGTTCTTCTAGAACCCGATGAAAGTTCTTAAAAACTAAGAAAAAACAGGATTTATCGCGGGCAATAAAAAGCCCTGCGCTAAAGCAGGGCTTTTTAAGTACGCCGGGTTATTAAGCGTGCAGGGTCTCTGCGGCGTACAGGGTATTTTCCAGCAGGCAAGCACGCGTCATCGGGCCGACGCCGCCCGGTACTGGGGTGATCCAGCCGGCGCGGGGCAGGGCGGTTTCGTACACCACATCGCCCACCAGCTTACCGTCGTCCTGGCGGTTGATGCCCACGTCGATGACGATGGCGCCTTCCTTGATCCATTCACCTTTGACCAGTCCTGGCTTGCCGGCAGCAACCACAACCAGGTCGGCGCGGCCAACGTGGCCGGCGAGGTCTTTGGTGAAGCGGTGGGTGACGGTCACGGTGCAACCGGCCAGCAACAATTCCATGGCCATCGGGCGGCCGACGATGTTGGAGGCGCCGACCACAACTGCATCGAGGCCGTACAGGTCGACACCGGTGCTTTCCAGCAGGGTCATGATGCCTTTTGGCGTGCACGGGCGCAGCAGCGGGATGCGCTGGGCCAGGCGGCCGACGTTATAAGGGTGGAAACCGTCGACGTCTTTGTCGGGGCGAATGCGCTCCAGCAATTTGGAGGCGTCCAGATGCTCGGGCAATGGCAGTTGCAGCAGGATGCCATCGATCTTCGGGTCGTCGTTGAGGCTGTCGATCAGGTCGGTCAGGGCCTGCTGGGTGGTTTCGGAAGGCAAGTCGTAGGCCTTGGAAATAAAGCCGACCTCTTCACAGTCTTTACGCTTGTGCGAGACATAAACCTGAGAGGCAGGATCGCTGCCGACCAGGATCACCGCGAGGCCAGGCGTGCGCAGGCCTTGCTGGCTGCGCTCGGTGACTCGTTTGGCGATCTGCTGGCGCAGGCTGGCGGCGATTGATTTGCCGTCGATAAGTTGTGCAGTCATTACGCGTGATTAACCATCGAGAGGGGGAAGAAAAGTGCGCGCATTCTCGCATGCCAGGACGTGAGGGCAAAGGCGCTTGGTCTGCAAATTGCCCTAACCCCTTAAATAAAATCAGTTTTTTTCAAAAAAGATTTGACGGGTTTCGAGGGCGTCTATACTATTCGTCGCACTTGTCGGGCACAGCCTAGCACTGGTTAAGAAGGTCGAGCAGAATAGCGTGTTGTTCTGCAAGGCTGGAAGCACTTAGTTTGTAATCCTCCAAGAGTACAGATTAATCAGGCGCCCGTAGCTCAGCTGGATAGAGCATCCGCCTTCTAAGCGGATGGTCGCAGGTTCGAGTCCTGCCGGGTGCGCCATTAGGCAGCTTTGGCACAAGTAGCGCTATATGGTGGGCGTAGCTCAGTTGGTAGAGCACGGGATTGTGACTCCCGTTGTCGAGGGTTCGATCCCCTTCGTCCACCCCATATTTTAAAAGGCGCCAGATTAATCGTCTGGCGCCTTTGCTTTAAGAGCTTCAAGCGCGGATGTGGTGGAATTGGTAGACACACTGGATTTAGGTTCCAGCGCCGCGAGGCGTAAGAGTTCGAGTCTCTTCATCCGCACCAAATAAAGCTTGGTCCCGTCGAAAGGCAGGGCAGGGCTCGACAAAGAAGTGGTTTGGTTTCTTTGTTAACGCAATATGGTGGGCGTAGCTCAGTTGGTAGAGCACGGGATTGTGACTCCCGTTGTCGAGGGTTCGATCCCCTTCGTCCACCCCATATTCGAAAGGCGCCAGATTTAACAGTCTGGCGCCTTTTTTGGTTTCAGCGGTTCGAAATATCCAGCGGCTGCAGGTAATGGGGCGCGATGGCAGGGCGTTTCGTCGTATTTATGTATCTCGATGATGCTGCGCTGCCTGCCAGCCCTGTTTGCGGGGTTGGCCGTCAGGGAGATGGATGACGACTTCTTCTATATATAGAAGGGGCGGCGCAGAGCCCTGGCGTGATGGGTTGTATTTGTCACCGGGGCGAGGTGCATCCGTGCCTTCGTACCGATAAATTGCCGGCTGTTTTCGGGCGTATTTGCAGTAGGGTGACTTCTTGAGTTTGACCCACTAGAATGCATGCCCTTGATTGGGGTCGGAAATGGCCGGCTAACGTCTGTGCAACGAGGAATATCCATGCAAGTTTCTGTTGAAAATACTACTGCTATCGAGCGTCGCCTGAGCATCACCGTGCCGGCTGAGCGCATCGAAACTGCGGTCAACAAGCGTCTGCAGCAGACTGCCCAGAAGGCCAAGATCGCTGGTTTCCGTCCAGGCAAAGTGCCAATGAGCGAAATCAAGCGCCGTTTTGGTGCCGATGCGCGCCAGGAAGCTGTCGGTGACGTGATCCAGGCTTCGTTCTACGAAGCTGTTGTCGAGCACAAGCTGAACCCAGCAGGTTCGCCTTCGATCGAGCCTAAGTCCCTGGAAGCTGGCAAGGACCTGGAATACGTTGCTGTATTCGAAGTGTTCCCTGAATTTGAAGTGGCCGGTTTCGAAGGTATCGAAATCGAGCGTCTGAGCGCCGAAGTGGCTGATTCGGACCTGGACAACATGCTGGAAATCCTGCGCAAGCAGAACACCCGTTTCGAAGTGGCCGACCGCGCTGCCCAGAACGAAGACCAGCTGAACATCGATTTCGTTGGCAAGGTTGACGGCGAAGTGTTCGCTGGCGGCTCCGCCAAGGGTACTCAGCTGGTGCTGGGTTCCAACCGCATGATCCCAGGCTTCGAAGACGGTCTGGTTGGCGCCAAAGCCGGCGAAGAGCGCGTTCTGAACCTGACCTTCCCTGCTGACTACCAGAACCTGGACCTGGCTGGCAAAGCCGCCGAGTTCACCGTGACCGTCAACAGCGTTTCCGAGCCTAAGCTGCCAGAGCTGAACGAAGAATTCTTCGCTCAATTCGGCATCAAGGAAACCGGCATCGAAGGCTTCCGCACCGAAGTTCGCAAGAACATGGAGCGCGAGCTGCGTCAGGCCATCAAGTCCAAGGTCAAGAACCAGGTCATGGACGGTCTGCTGGCCGCCAACCCGATCGAAGTGCCTAAGGCCCTGCTGTCCAACGAAGTGGATCGTCTGCGCGTTCAAGCTGTTCAGCAGTTTGGTGGCAACATCAAGCCTGACCAACTGCCGGCCGAGCTGTTCGAAGAGCAAGCCAAGCGCCGCGTCGTGCTGGGCCTGATCGTGGCTGAAGTGGTCAAGCAGTTCGACCTGAAACCCGACGAAGACCGCGTTCGCGAAATGATCCAGGAAATGGCTTCGGCCTACCAGGAGCCAGAGCAGGTCGTGGCTTGGTACTACAAGAACGATCAGCAACTGAACGAAGTGCGTTCGGTTGTGCTGGAAGAACAAGTTGTGGATACTGTTCTGCAGAAGGCTAAGGTGACCGATAAAGCGGTCTCTTACGAAGAAGCAGTCAAACCGGCGGAAGCAGCACAAGCCGACTGATTGTCCAACTCGTTGGAAATACAACCATAAGCCAGCCTCGCGCTGGCTTATGCGTTTTCAAGACATGACTATTTGGGAGTAACTGCAGAGCATGTTCCGTAATTCCTATATTCAGCAGAACTCTGATGTCCAGGCCGCTGGCGGCCTGGTCCCGATGGTTGTCGAGCAGTCCGCTCGTGGCGAACGCGCCTACGACATCTACTCGCGCCTGCTCAAGGAGCGAGTGATCTTTCTGGTGGGCCCCGTAGAGGACTACATGGCCAACCTGATCTGTGCGCAGCTGCTGTTCCTTGAAGCGGAAAACCCGGACAAGGACATCCATCTCTATATCAACTCGCCGGGCGGTTCGGTGACAGCAGGTATGTCGATCTACGACACCATGCAGTTCATCAAGCCGAACGTCTCGACCACGTGCATTGGCCAGGCCTGCAGCATGGGTGCATTCCTGCTGACCGCCGGTGCCGAAGGCAAGCGTTTCTGCCTGCCGAATTCGCGCGTGATGATTCACCAGCCACTGGGCGGTTTCCAGGGCCAGGCGTCGGACATCGAAATCCACGCCAAGGAAATCCTGTTTATTCGCGAGCGCCTCAATACGTTGATGGCCAAGCACAGCGGGCACACCTTGGAAGAAATCGAGCGCGATACCAACCGCGACAACTTCATGAGTGCCGAAGCTGCGAAAGCATACGGGTTGATCGACGACGTGATCAGCCAGCGCCCCGCTTAATATAAGCTGCTCAAAATAGGGCTGGTCGGCATGTCCGACCACTGGCGGGCTTGAAAAAGCCCGCATAAGCCTTCATCTTGTGTTGCAAGCCTATCGGATTTGGATCGAACGAATGACTGACACCCGCAACGGCGAGGACAACGGCAAGCTGCTCTATTGCTCCTTCTGTGGCAAAAGCCAGCATGAAGTGCGCAAATTGATTGCCGGCCCCTCGGTCTTTATCTGCGACGAGTGCGTCGACCTGTGCAATGACATCATCCGTGAGGAGGTGCAGGAAGCCCAGGCCGAAAGCAGCGCGCATAAATTGCCTTCGCCTAAAGAAATCAGCGGCATCCTTGACCAGTACGTGATTGGTCAAGAGCGTGCAAAGAAGGTTCTGGCCGTAGCGGTGTACAACCACTACAAACGCTTGAACCAGCGTGACAAGAAAGGCGACGAAGTTGAACTCGGCAAGAGCAACATCTTGCTGATCGGTCCTACAGGCTCGGGTAAGACCCTGCTGGCAGAGACCCTCGCTCGCCTGCTGAACGTTCCGTTCACCATCGCCGACGCTACCACCCTCACCGAGGCTGGCTACGTGGGTGAAGACGTCGAGAACATCATTCAGAAACTGCTGCAGAAGTGCGACTACGACGTAGAGAAGGCCCAGATGGGTATTGTCTACATCGACGAAATCGACAAGATCTCGCGCAAGTCGGACAACCCGTCGATCACCCGGGACGTTTCCGGTGAAGGCGTGCAGCAAGCCCTGTTGAAACTGATCGAAGGCACGGTCGCTTCCGTACCGCCACAAGGCGGCCGCAAGCACCCGCAGCAGGAATTCCTTCAGGTTGATACGCGCAACATCCTGTTTATCTGTGGTGGTGCGTTCTCCGGCCTGGAAAAAGTCATCCAGCAGCGTTCGACTCGTGGCGGCATCGGCTTCAGTGCCGAAGTGCGCAGCAAGGAAGAAGGCAAGAAGGTTGGCGAGTCCCTGCGTGAAGTCGAGCCAGACGATCTGGTCAAGTTCGGTCTGATCCCGGAATTCGTGGGTCGTCTGCCAGTCCTGGCGACGTTGGACGAGTTGGATGAGGCTGCTCTGATTCAGATCCTCACCGAGCCGAAAAACGCCCTGACCAAGCAGTACGCCAAGTTGTTCGAGATGGAAGGTGTAGACCTCGAGTTCCGTACCGATGCCCTCAAATCGGTGGCCAAGCGGGCACTGGAGCGCAAGACCGGTGCACGTGGCCTGCGTTCGATTCTGGAAGGCGTGTTGCTCGACACCATGTACGAAATCCCCTCGCAGTCCGAGGTGAGTAAAGTGGTGATCGACGAAAGCGTCATAGAAGGTAAGTCCAAGCCACTGTATATCTACGAAAACAGTGAGCCGGCTGCCAAGGCTGCGCCTGACGCGTAAGCGTTCCGCAGTTTCGGTATAAACAAGGGGCCTCCAGGGGCCCCTTTGTTTTTACGACGTTTTTTACCCCATGGCGTTTACTGCGTTTAACTGCTGGCAATAAGCTTGTTTTTTTTGCATGCAGCCCCCATCTTGGTTTCAAGCTTATTTTTCATCTGTCATAGAGGCGAAATCATGAAGACCACCATTGAATTGCCTCTCCTGCCGTTGCGTGATGTCGTCGTCTATCCGCACATGGTTATCCCGCTGTTCGTGGGGCGCGAGAAGTCTATCGAAGCCCTCGAGGCCGCGATGACGGGCGACAAGCAAATCCTGCTGTTGGCCCAGAAGAATCCTGCTGACGATGATCCAGGCGAAGAAGCCCTGTATCGCGTCGGTACCATTGCGACCGTGCTGCAACTGCTCAAGCTGCCAGATGGCACCGTCAAGGTGCTGGTGGAAGGTGAGCAGCGTGGTGCGGTCGAGCGTTTCATGGAGGTGGATGGCCACCTGCGCGCTGAAGTGGCGCTGATCGACGAAGTCGAGGCCCCTGAGCGCGAGTCCGAAGTTTTTGTACGCAGCTTGCTCTCGCAATTCGAGCAGTATGTGCAGCTGGGCAAGAAAGTCCCGGCTGAAGTCCTGTCTTCCCTCAACAGCATCGATGAGCCAAGCCGCCTGGTCGACACCATGGCCGCGCACATGGCGCTGAAGATCGAGCAGAAGCAAGACATCCTCGAAATCATCGACCTGTCGGCGCGTGTCGAACACGTGCTGGCGCTGCTGGATGCCGAAATCGACCTGTTGCAGGTCGAGAAGCGCATCCGTGGTCGCGTGAAGAAACAAATGGAGCGCAGCCAGCGCGAGTACTACCTGAATGAGCAGATGAAGGCCATTCAGAAAGAACTCGGCGAGAGCGAGGAAGGCCACAACGAAATCGAAGAGCTGAAAAAACGCATCGACGCCGCCGGCCTGCCGAAAGACGCCCTGACCAAAGCCACTGCCGAGTTGAACAAGCTCAAGCAGATGTCACCGATGTCGGCCGAAGCCACCGTGGTGCGCTCCTACATCGACTGGCTGGTGCAAGTGCCGTGGAAGGCGCAGACCAAAGTGCGCCTGGACCTGGCACGTGCCGAAGACATTCTTGACGCCGACCACTATGGCCTCGAAGAAGTCAAAGAACGCATCCTCGAATACCTCGCTGTGCAAAAGCGCGTGAAGAAGATTCGCGGTCCGGTGTTGTGCCTGGTGGGTCCGCCTGGCGTGGGTAAAACCTCGCTGGCTGAGTCGATTGCCAATGCCACCAACCGTAAATTCGTGCGCATGGCCCTCGGTGGTGTGCGTGATGAAGCGGAAATCCGTGGTCATCGCCGCACTTACATCGGTTCGATGCCAGGAAGATTGATTCAAAAGATGACAAAAGTGGGTGTGCGCAACCCGCTGTTCCTGCTCGATGAAATCGACAAAATGGGCAGCGACATGCGTGGCGATCCAGCTTCGGCGTTGCTGGAAGTGCTCGACCCCGAGCAAAACCACAATTTCAACGACCATTACCTGGAAGTCGACTACGACCTGTCCGACGTAATGTTCCTGTGCACCTCCAACTCCATGAACATCCCGCCGGCGCTGCTGGACCGGATGGAGGTGATTCGTCTGCCGGGCTACACCGAGGACGAGAAGATCAACATCGCCGTCAAATACCTCGCGCCCAAGCAGATTTCGGCCAACGGCCTGAAGAAGGGCGAGATCGAATTTGAGGTCGAGACGATCCGCGATATCGTGCGCTACTACACCCGCGAGGCCGGTGTACGGGGCCTGGAGCGCCAGATCGCGAAGATCTGCCGTAAGGCGGTCAAGGAGCACGCACTGGAAAAACGCTTCTCGGTGAAGGTCACGGCCGACTCCCTGGAACATTTCCTGGGCGTGCGTAAATTCAGCTACGGCCTCGCCGAGCAGCAGGATCAGGTAGGGCAGGTGACTGGCCTGGCGTGGACCCAGGTGGGTGGCGAATTGCTGACCATCGAAGCCGCGGTGATCCCTGGCAAAGGTCAACTGATCAAGACCGGCTCCCTGGGTGACGTGATGGTTGAATCCATCACCGCCGCGCAGACCGTGGTGCGCAGCCGCGCCAAGAGCCTGGGGATCCCCCTGGACTTCCACGAGAAGCACGACACGCACATCCACATGCCGGAAGGGGCGACCCCGAAAGACGGCCCTAGCGCTGGCGTAGGCATGTGCACGGCCCTGGTGTCGGCATTGACGGGCATTCCGGTGCGCGCCGATGTGGCCATGACCGGGGAAATCACCCTGCGTGGTCAGGTATTGGCCATCGGTGGCTTGAAAGAGAAATTGCTTGCTGCACACCGGGGTGGTATCAAGACGGTGATCATTCCTGAAGAGAATGTTCGCGACTTGAAGGAAATTCCTGACAACATCAAGCAGGATCTGCAGATTAAACCGGTTAAATGGATTGACGAGGTCCTGCAAATTGCGCTGCAATACGCGCCGGAGCCCTTGCCGGATGTGGCTCCGGAGATAGTTGCCAAGGACGAAAAACGCGAGTCTGATTCCAAGGAAAGAATTAGCACGCATTAATGTGTTAAAGCCTGGGGGGCTTCCTTGACAGCTTTTTAGAGCCCTTGTTATAAAGCGGCTCTTAAGTGTCTGTAGGCCATTCAGCACTGGTTTTTGCTTTCACCAAAAAACTTAGAATCATACTCAATAGATATATAAGGGGACTTAGAGTGAACAAGTCGGAACTGATTGATGCTATCGCTGCATCCGCTGATATCCCGAAAGCTGCTGCTGGCCGTGCGCTGGATGCAGTAATCGAATCCGTCACTGGCGCTCTGAAGGCCGGCGACTCCGTGGTCCTGGTAGGCTTCGGTACTTTCTCTGTGACTGACCGCCCAGCTCGCACTGGCCGTAACCCACAGACTGGCAAAGCACTGCAGATCGCTGCTGCCAAGAAACCAGGTTTCAAAGCCGGTAAAGCCCTGAAAGAAGCTGTTAACTAAGCCTCGATCCAGCCTTTACCTACCCGGGACGAACGTAGGTTCGACCTGGGAGCGGAGCGGCAGCAGACCCACGTATGCATCGGGTCGCGAAGCCGGGGGGGAGAACCAAAGCCCCCGTCCGCTCCGCCAGTTGCGAGAAGGCGCATCCTTGGATGCGCCTTTCTTATATCCGTACTCTACCCACGCTCCACGGTTGCCTATTCTTGAAGTTCAACCGTTTCTGGGGGACGCATGCTGCAAAATATCAGGGACAATTCACAAGGCTGGATTGCCAAGACCATTATCGGGATCATCGTCGCATTGATGGCGTTCACCGGTATCGAGGCCATTTTCCAGGCTTCGGGTAACAGTAAGCAGGACGTGGCCAAGGTCAACGGTGAAGAAATCACCCAGACCGAACTGAGCCAGGCCGTCGACATGCAACGTCGCCAGCTGATGCAACAGCTGGGCAAGGATTTCGATGCCTCCCTGCTGGATGAAAAACTGCTGCGCGAAGCGGCCCTCAAGGGTCTGATCGATCGCAAGCTGTTGCTGCAAGGTGCGGCTGACTCCAAGTTTGGCTTTTCTGAAGCTGCGCTGGACCAGGTAATCCTGCAGACACCGGAATTCCAGGTGGACGGCAAGTTCAACGCCGAACGCTTTGACCAGGTGATCCGTCAACTGGGCTACAGCCGTATGCAGTTCCGTCAGATGCTGACCCAGGAAATGCTGATCGGTCAGGTTCGCGCAGGTATTGCTGGCAGCGGTTTCGTCACCGATGCCGAAGTGCTGGCATTTGCGCGTCTGGAAAAACAGACCCGCGACTTCGCGACCGTCAACATCAAGGCCAACCCTGACGCGGTGAAACTCACCGACGAGGAGGTCAAGGCTTACTACGACCAGCACGCCAAAGAGTTCATGACCCCGGACCAAGTGGTCATCGACTATCTGGAACTGAAGAAGTCTTCCTTCTTCGACCAGGTTGCCGTGAAGGACGAAGAGCTGCAGGCGGCCTATCAGAAAGAAACCGCCAACCTCGCTGAACAGCGTCGTGCCGCGCACATCCTGATCGAAGTCAACGACAAGGTCACCGACGCGCAAGCCAAGGCCAAGATCGAAGAAATCCAGGCGCGCCTGGCCAAGGGTGAGAAGTTCGAAGCCCTGGCCAAGGAGTTCTCCCAGGATCCGGGTTCGGCCAACAGTGGCGGCGATCTCGGCTTTGCCGGCCCTGGCGTCTATGACCCAGACTTCGAAACTGCCTTGTACGCGTTGAACAAAGACCAGGTCTCGGCACCGGTACGCAGCACCTTCGGTTGGCACTTGATCAAGCTGTTGGGCGTTGAAGCACCGCAAGTGCCGACGTTTGCCAGCCTGAAAGACAAGCTGACCAAAGAGCTCAAGACCCAGCAGGTTGAGCAACGTTTTGTCGAAGCGACCAAGCAATTGGAAGATGCGGCATTCGAAGCGTCTGACCTGGCCCAGCCGGCATCTGACCTGAAACTGACCGTTCACACCTCCGCGCCGTTTGGCCGTGAAGGTGGCGAAGGTGTTGCGGCCAACCGTGCCGTGGTCACCGCAGCGTTCAGCCCGGAAGTACTGGATGAAGGTGCCAACAGCACCGCCATCGAACTGGACCCGGAAACCATCATCGTGCTGCGTGCCAAGGAGCATCTGAAGCCTTCGCAACTGCCGCTGGAAAGCGTCAATGCGGCGATTCGCACGCAGATGGCCAAGGAGCGCGCCAGCGCGGCTGCCAAGGCTCATGCTGACGAATTGATCGCCAGCCTGCGTGATGGCAAGACTGCGCTGAATCAGCCGGTCGACGGCCAGGCGTGGAAAGTCACTGAAGCGGCCACCCGTGGCCAGGAAGCGATCGACCCTGCGGTGCTGCAAGCCCTGTTCCGCATGCCCAAGCCTGCGGCCAAGGACAAGCCGACCTTCACCACTGTGACCCTGGCAGATGGTAGCCTGGTGATCGTGCGCTTGAACGGTGTCAACGAAGCTGCTGCCCCAACGGACGAAGAAAAGGCGCAATACCGCCGCTTCCTCGCCTCCCGTGTTGGCCAGCAGGACTTCGCGGCCTACCGCAAGCAGTTGGAAACCAAGGCTGACATCAAGAAGTTCTGATGTCGGTTTGAACAAAAAGCCCCCGGCCTGAAAAGACCGGGGGCTTTTTTATGTGCGCTAGACTCGTCGCTCGTTAACGCCAGCCAGGGAGTTTCAAGCGTGTCGATTCAAGGAATAGAAGCGTGGGTGATCCGTCGCGCGAGTGCAGCGGATGTCCCGGCAGTGTTGCAGGTGTTTGATGGTGTGATCGCCTGGTTCGTGAGTAGGGGCAATACCGCTCAATGGGGCACTGAGCCCTGGTCGGCACTGCCACGGCGAGTCGAGCAAGTCACGCAGGCTTGCGTGTTGCCGGGTGCTTGGGTAGTCGAGGCGCCAGACGGGCTTATCCTGGCGGCACTGGTGCTGGGCGAGCCGATGCCTTACGTGCCGGCAGCCTGCGAGCCGGAAGTCTATGTGCGATTGCTGATCGCCGCGCGTGACGTGCGTGCCCGTGGGCTGGGTCGACGGCTGCTGGCCTTCGCTGACGACCAAGCCCGTGCTGCTGGAGCGAGGCGCCTGCGAGTGGACTGCTATGCCGGTGGCACGGGGGAGCTTGTGCGGTTTTATGAAGCGTGCGGGTATCAGCGTCTCTCAACGTTCGAGCTGGAAGGATGGCCGGGCCAGTTGTTGGGACGCGACCTGTGAGGCCCCGATCAGTGCCAGTAGCATCAGTAGCACAATTGCCCACGGAAATGCGGTGACGCCCCAGCCCTGAAGCAACACGCCGCCCGCCAGCCCACCACCTGCTATCCCGAGGTTCCACACGGTCACCAGCATCGACTGGGCGGCGTCCGCCGACTCACCTGCTGATTTGGCTAGCGCTGTTTGCAGCAAGGCAGGCAGCCCGCCGAACGCCAGGCCCCACAACGCGACGGCGAGATAGATGACAGCGGGCACGTTCATCCAGAAGGCCAGTGCCAAGGCAATCACGCCAAACAGTGCGCAACTGATCAGCAGCAGTGCGCGCAGCCATCGATCAATCAGCACGCCGGCCAGCCAGATGCTCAACAAAGCGGCGAGGCCGAACACCAACAGCACTCGGTCGATATCCGCAGCAATGCCGGCTGGCACCAGCAGCGGCGCGATATAGGTGTACAGAACGTTGTGGGCCAATACGTAGGTCAAGGTCACCCACAGCACCGGACGAATCCCCGGCAAGGCCAGCACTTGGTGCAGGCCCAGGCGTTTTCCAGCCGGTTCGCCCGCGAAATCCGGCAGTTGCCAACGCGCCCATACCAAGAGCACTAATGTCAGCCCTGTCATGATCGCAAAGCTCAGGCGCCAGCCGACCGTGGCCCCCAGAAAGGTGCCGGCGGGCACGCCCAGTGACAGCGCCAACGGTGCCCCAAGCATGGCCACCGCAATCGCGCGACCTTGCAGATGAGGTGCCACCATCCGGCTGGCATAACCCGCCAGAAGTGCCCACAGCAGCCCGGCAAACACGCCGGCGAAGAAGCGTGCGACGAGGGTCAGCCCGTAGTGGCTGGAAAGGGCGGTCACGCTGTTGACCAAAGCAAAGCCGGCAATGGCGATAAGCAGCAGAGGGCGGCGTCGCCAGCCTCGGGTCAACAGCGTCAGCGGGATGGCCGCCAGCAGTGATCCGAGGGCGTACAGCGTGACCAATTGTCCAACCAGTGCGGGTGACACGTCCAAGCCTTCGCCCATTTGTGGCAAGAGACCGGCGGGCATGGCTTCGGTGAGGATGGTTATGAAACCGGCGCTGGCCAAGGCCAGCAGGCCACCCAATGGCAGCGTTTCCCGCTGGACGTTCACGGGGGAATCGGTAAGGGAGGTCATCGTGCTCTATCCATGCAAAAGGGCAAGCAGGCAGGGTAGGGGGCTGTGGTCGGCGGAAAAACAGGCTAAGGTTCCGAACTTATCGGACTTCAACGTCCGCAATCATCGAGGACTTTTTCATGGACAGCCTGGGTAGCCTTTCCGTCTTCGTGCAGGTGGCGGAGACCCGCAGCTTCACCGCTGCCGGGCGTGTGCTGGGCGTATCGTCTTCAGCCATCGGCAAAAGCATTGCGCGGATGGAAGAGCGCCTGGGCGTGCGGTTGTTTCACCGCAGCACCCGCAGCATCACCTTGACCGGCGAAGGTGCGCTGTTCCTTGAGCGCTCGCGGCGCATCCTGGCTGAGGTCGAGGCCGCCGAGCGGGAGCTGACCGAAGCCAGTGCCACGCCGCGCGGCAAGTTGCGCATCAGCGTGCCGCAAGTGCGTGGCCTGTTGATGCCGGTGATCAGCGACTTCATGCGCGCCTATCCTGAGATTGAGTTGGATGTGGATTTTTCCGACCGCATGGTGGATGTGATCGAGGAAGGGTTCGACGCGGTGATTCGCACCGGCAAGCCAGAAGACTCTCGGCTGATGGCTCGTCACCTGGGGCATTACCAGTTGGTGCTGGTGGGAACACCAGGGTATTTTCGCCAGCACGGCACACCGCAGCAGCCGCAGCAGTTGAGCGAGCATGCCTGCCTGCGCCACAAGTTTTGCGCGACCGGCAAACTGGAGCACTGGCCGCTGCGACTTGTCCCCGGCACCTCGGATCCCGTTTTGCGCGCCCCGCTGGTAAGCACCACGATTGAATCCCTCAACCACGTGGTGCACGAAGGCCTGGGTATCGCCTGTCTGCCGGACTACATGGTCAATCAGGCGGTGAACGAAGGACGTCTGCAGCGGGTGCTGGATGATTACCTGGAGCACCGGGGTAGTTTCTGGATGTTATGGCCATCAAGTCGCCATGCCTCGGCCAAACTGCGCGTGTTTATTGATCATATGTGTGCTGGGCTGTTTCCTACGGGCGGCGTCGTGTAAGGCTGTGACGTTTTACCGACAGGAATGCGCGCGCCAAGGCAGCGTTCTGTTGCACAATACCGCCCGGACCGTTTTCCTCAGGATTTTCAATGTCGACATCATTTCACTTGCGTAGCCTCGGGCTGGCGCTGGTGCTGGCGGGCGCCGCGGGCTGCTCGTCACCCAAGACCGCCATTTATGAACATGAGAATTTCGACGACTCCGGTACGTTTTCCCGGGATTACCCGGTCACTGACGTCGCAGCGTGCGAAGCCGCGCGACGTGCCTTGCTGAGCCAGGGCTACATCATCACCAGCAGCGATCCGAAACTGGTGGTGGGCAACAAGAGCTTCCAGCAGACCGGCGAGACCCATCTGCAGATCAGCTTCAACGTGGTGTGTGCCGATGATGGCAAAGGCACCCAGCATTCGACGATGTTCGCCAACGCCCTGCAGGATCGCTATGCGCTGAAGAAGGTCAACAACTCCGCGAGCCTGGGGGTGGGCGTGCTGGGTTCGGTGTCGATGCCGATCGGCTCCACCGATGACTCCATGGTGAAGGTGGCCAGCGAGACGGTGTCGGCGCCGAAGTTCTACGAGCGTTACTTCGCGCTGGTGGACGTGTTCCTGCCGCAAGAGGTGAAGAAGGCCGAGAACATTCCCGAGAAGCCCAAGGCTGAGCTCGGCGTGCCGGAACCTAAAGCCGCACCCGCCGCCGAGAAGGTCGAGCCTGCGAAGGAAGAGCCCGCTGTTTCACAGCCGGTAGCACCACCCGTCGAGGCTGCGCCGATTGCGCCGCAGGCCGAGCCTGCACCGGCCACCAGCAACCCGGACCTGCCACCGCCGACGGAAGCGATTCCACCGCTGCCGACACCCGCGCAGTAATTCGGTGAGGCTAAATCCGCACAACGCTGCTACGTTTGATACTTGAGTGCAGGAACGTCATGACGCCGACATTTTTTCGTCATGACGGCACTTTAGGCTGGTGATGCAGGTCATTTACCTGCAGCCACTCTTAACTCAAGAAGGAGTCCACCATGGACGATTATCAGGAAGAACTGCTGGAGTACCACGCGATTGAGTTGGACCCGCTGGAACCGGCTGACGACGCTACAGAGCTGTAATACCGACTTCAGGCGGAATGCCGCTGACTGCGGCGAAATTCCCCTGGGGTCTGGTTGTTCCATCGCCTGAAGGCCCGTTGAAACGCCTGGGCCGAGGCAAAACCGAGCAAGTAGGCGATCTCGCCGAACGCCAGTTCCGTATCGCGGATGTAGGTCATGGCCAGGTCGCGGCGGGTGTCATTGAGAATCGCGCGGAACTGAGTGCCTTCGTCGGCCAGTTTGCGGCGCAGCGTCCAGGTGGGCAGCTTCAAGCGTGCCGCCACTTCTTCCAGGTCGGGTTCCCGGCCGCCATTGAGCATGGGCCCGAGCAAGCGGGTAATGCGCTCGCGCAGGCTGCGGGTGCGGGTCAATTGCTCCAACTCTCTCTCACAAAGTTGTAACAACAGGTTCCAGGTGCTGGGGCAATGCTGTGGGTTGCGCAGGGCCAACGTCTGCTGGTTGAGGCGCAGTTGGTTGGCCTCGGCACCGAAGTGGATGTCTCCCAGCACGCTGTACTGATCGCTGTATTCCGGTGCCTCGAACTCGATGTCGATGCGCTGCGCCTGCACCGGTTGCTGGGCCAGGCTCGACAGTTGATGCAGCCAGCCGGCGATGATCGAGTCCACCACAAAGCGGTTGTAGGCGTTGTAGGGGCTGATGGAATAGAACCGCAACCAGGCGCCTTCGGCATCTTCGGCAAAGCTCGACTGCCCTCGATAATTGGAGCCGTACAGCGCTTCGAAGCGAGTCAATGCGCGCGCCGCCTCGCGTACGTTAGGCGCTTGCGCGGCAGTGACGCCCGCCAGCCCGGCCTGGCTCAAACGGCTGAGCTGGCCCATGCGCAGGCCCAGGCCCGCGTCGCCGGTCAGTTGGATGGCGGCATGGCCCAGGCGCATATAGCGCGGGATCGACAGGCGGGCACCCGCTTCAGCGAGGCGTGCCGGGTCGAGGCCGTATTGCAGCAGCAGCGGTTGCGGGTCCAGGCCGTGGCTGTGAATGGCATCCGCCAGGGTGTGCACGAAGCCCACCGACAAATCTCCCAGCCGTACGGGCTTCACAGCCAGATATTCAACAGGCGCGCGCCACGGGCTTCGCCATCGGCGTTGACTTGCCCGTTGCTGCTGAGAAAACTGTGCCCGGCCGTGCCCAGGTCCCAGAACTGGCCCCGCAGGAACACACTCATGCCGGCGCTGGCCTGGCTGACCGGGGGCTGGCTGATCAGGGTCAAGCGACGCCAGGCTTCGCCCTCACTGAGTTCTTCGGGCTTGAGGCTGATTTCGGTCGGCGTGGACACGCTTTTGAAGCCGCGCCAAGGGCGGTTCCAGGTATCGCGGCCCAGCACAAAGGCCGGCACTGCAATCAGCTGGGCGCCTTGTTCGTTGAGTTTGCGGTAGTTGTCCGGGTACCAGCTGTCGCTGCCCACCAGTACACCCAAGCGGCCAGCCGGGGTATCGACCACGCTGACGACGTTTTCATCACCCGGCTCGATAAAGCCGCGCTCGTCATAGATCGGGTAAAGCTGGCGCTGCGGATCGCCGATCGGCAAGCCATCGGCGGCAAACACCACGCTGGCGTTGTACAAGGCGCCATGGCCGACGCGCAGTTGGCCCTGGCTGACACTCGGGTTGGGCAGGGTGATGGAACCGGCCACCAACGTGACCCCGAACTCCTTGGCCAGGCCACCGAACAAGACTTGGTAGTCCCGCGCCATGCCGTCGGCTTTCATGCGCAGATAGGCGTCGTCCGTGCGGTTGTCGCCGGTGGCGCTTATCCAGGCGCGGGCGAACAGCAGCGGGTTACTCACCGACAGCCAGTTCATCGCATCCTTGGCGTGGAGGGCTTGGTACACCTCGTTCTTTTCGCCGGTGAGCATCAGCCAGGTGCCGATGTGTTCAGGCAGCACCACGATGGTCTTGTCGTTGATCAGCCCCTGGTCGCGGGCTTTTTGCAGGTAGGCCGCGAGCTTCAAGTGCAGCCGTTCCAGGCTCTGGTAATCGGCGGGGAACAGCTCCGGCTGGATGCCCAGCAGGTTGCCTCGGTCGGCCGGCAGGCCTTCGTTGACGGCGAGGGTGATGCGCAGGTCCGACAGGTAATGCGCCACGGGGCGCTCCTGGGTCCAGACCAGATACGCGGCGACGGCGGCAACCAGGGCCATGGTGACGGTAAAAGCGAGAAGTTTACGCATGGGGCAACAGACAACAGACCGTGTGCAGGGTTCGCCACTAGGGTAGGGCCCATGGACGGGCTTGCCAAGGGGCGCTGTGCATTTGGATCAATAACTTGTCAGTTTCGGTCATTGAGCCGTCGTCCACCGCCTCTTAGTCTGTGGGACATAAACCGATGGCAGGCCATTCGAGCCTTCCACGTCCCGTGATGATCCGTTGTGGAGCTTGACCATGACCGCTGCTGCCTACCCGCACCTGCTGGCCCCGTTGGACCTGGGTTTTACCACCTTGCGCAACCGTACCCTGATGGGTTCGATGCACACCGGCCTGGAAGAAAAGCCCGGCGGTTTCGAACGCATGGCGGCTTACTTTGCCGAGCGCGCCCGTGGCGGCGTGGGCTTGATGGTCACTGGCGGCATCGGCCCGAATGATGAGGGCGGTGTGTATGCCGGTGCGGCCAAGCTGACCTCTGACGAAGAAGCGCAGAAACATAAGATCGTGACCCAGGCCGTGCACGAAGCCGGCGGCAAGATCTGCATGCAGATCCTCCACGCCGGCCGGTATGCCTACAGCCCCAAGCAGGTAGCACCGAGCGCGATCCAGGCGCCGATCAACCCGTTCAAGCCCAAGGAGCTGGACGAAGAGGGCATCGAAAAGCAGATCCGGGATTTCGTTACCTGCTCGCTGCTGGCCCAGGTGGCTGAGTATGACGGCGTGGAAATCATGGGTTCCGAAGGTTATTTCATTAACCAATTCCTCGCGGCCCACACCAACCACCGCACCGACCGTTGGGGTGGCAGCTACGAAAACCGCATGCGCCTGGCCGTGGACATCGTGCGTCGTGTGCGTGAGGCCGTGGGCCCGAACTTCATCATTATCTTCCGCCTGTCGATGCTCGACCTGGTGGAAGGCGGCAGCACCTGGGAAGAAATCGTGCAACTGGCCAAGGCCATCGAAGGTGCCGGCGCGACCATCATCAACACCGGGATCGGCTGGCACGAAGCACGCATTCCGACCATCGCGACCAAGGTGCCCCGTGGCGCATTCAGCAAAGTCACCGCCAAGCTGCGCGGTGCGGTGCAGATTCCGCTGATCACCACCAACCGTATCAACACCCCGGAAATCGCCGAGCAAATCCTTGCCGAAGGCGACGCCGACATGGTCTCCATGGCGCGGCCATTCCTGGCCGACCCGGACTTCGTCAACAAGGCTGCCGCCGGGCGTGCCGATGAGATCAACACCTGCATCGGTTGCAACCAGGCCTGTCTGGACCATACCTTCGGCGGCAAGTTGACCACCTGCCTGGTCAACCCTCGGGCGTGCTACGAGACTGAACTCAATTACCTGCCGGTCAAACAGATCAAGAAGATCGCCGTGGTGGGTGCCGGTCCTGCGGGCCTGGCGGCTGCCACGGTGGCGGCAGAGCGCGGGCATCAGGTGACCCTGTTCGATTCCGCCAGTGAAATCGGCGGCCAGTTCAACATCGCCAAGCGTGTGCCGGGCAAGGAAGAGTTCTTCGAAACCCTGCGCTACTTCAAGCGCAAATTGCAGACCACCCACGTCGAACTGTGCCTCGACACCCGTGTGGATGTGGCGCAACTCACGGCAGGTGGTTATGACGAGATCATCCTCGCCACCGGCATTGCGCCGCGTACCCCGGCGATTCCAGGCATCGACAATGCCAAGGTGCTGAGCTACCTGGATGTGATCCTGGAGCGCAAGCCGGTGGGCAAGCGCGTCGCGGTGATCGGTGCCGGCGGCATCGGTTTCGACGTCTCGGAATTCCTCGTGCACCAGGGCGTGTCCACCAGCCTGGACCGCGAAGCGTTCTGGAAGGAATGGGGCATCGACACCCAGCTGCAAGCGCGAGGCGGCGTGGCCGGGATCAAGGCCCATGTGCATGCCCCGGCGCGTGAAGTGTTCCTGCTGCAGCGCAAGGCCTCCAAGGTCGGCGACGGCCTGGGCAAGACCACCGGTTGGATCCACCGCACCGGCTTGAAGAACAAACAGGTACAGATGCTCAACAGTGTCGAGTACCTGAAGATCGATGATGAAGGCCTGCACATCCGCATTGGCGCCGAAGGCGAACCCCAGGTGCTGGCGGTGGACAACATCGTCATCTGCGCCGGCCAGGACCCGCTGCGCGAATTGCAGGACGGCCTGGTCGCGGCCGGCCAGAACGTGCACCTGATCGGCGGCGCCGACGTGGCGGCCGAGCTGGACGCCAAGCGCGCCATCAACCAGGGCTCGCGCCTCGCCGCCGAGCTGTAAGACCCGAAGCGGGGCGGTGTTAGACTACCGCCCCGTTTTTCATGCAGGTCCCTCCCAATGGGTCCCTTCGATTGGCTGCCCCACGCACCGCTTGAACCTTTGCGCCTGGATTGGCTGGGAGGTGTCGAGCTGGCCGTGTTGCGCCTGGACCGCATCGACCCGCTCATCAGCGGCAACAAGTGGTTCAAGCTCACCGGGCACTTGGCGCGGGCGCAAAACGCTCGCGGCGTCATCAGCCTGGGCGGTGCCTACTCCAACCATTTGCATGCGCTGGCGGCGGCGGGCAAACGTTTCGGTTTTCCCACGGTTGGCCTGCTGCGCGGGCATCCTCAAGACACTCCCACAATCCAAGACCTGAAAGCCTTCGGCATGCAGCTGCATTGGCTGGGGTATGGCGGCTATCGTGCGCGGCATGAGCCGGGCTTTTGGCAACCTTGGCGCGAGCAATATCCCGATCTCCATCCCGTGCCCGAAGGCGGTGGCGGGCTTGCCGGTGCCATAGGCTGTGGTGTGCTGGTCGAGCAGGCTCGCGCGCAGTTACCCACGCTGGGCTGGGCGGATTACGACGCGTGGTGGTTGGCGGTGGGTACGGGGACGACCTTGGCCGGTTTGGTGCTGGCGGAAGCGGGCGCGCACCCGGTGTATGGCGCCATGGCGGTGCCGGATGACCACGGCGTGGCACAGAACGTCGACGCCCTTGTGCAGGGCGGCTATGAGCTGCTGGACGCCAGCCGAGGTGGCTTCGCCAACGTCGACCCGGTACTGCTCGACTTCATCGACGCCACGCAACAAGCCTGCGGCTTGCCCTTGGAGCCGCTCTACACCGGCAAGGCCTTACTCGCATTGAAGCAACAGATCGAGGCCGGGCGCTTCACCCCCGGCACTCGCCTGATCTTCGTCCACACCGGCGGCCTTCAGGGCAACCGGGGTATCACAGCCTAGCGCAGATCCCCTGTGGGAGCGGGCTTGCTCGCGAATGCGGTGTGTCAGTCGACATATTTTTTGACTGATACGCCGCCTTCGCGAGCAAGCCCGCTCCCACCTGGCATCATTCTCAAGGCAGTGTTATCGCGCAACACATAGTGGTGGGCAATCCCCGCCAGCGCATGCAGCCCGATCAGCCAATAACCGACCTTGCCGAACCACACATGCCAGCCTTCGATCTCCTTGGCCAGTGCCTTGTTCTCACCAATCAACGGCGGCAATTCCATCCCGTAGAACATCACCGAATGCCCCTCGGCACTGACGATCAGCCAACCGGCAATCGGCATGCCGATCATCAACGCGTAGAGCGCGACGTGCATTAGGGTCGCCAACAGGCTCTGCCATTGCGGCGGTGCCGGTACGATCTTCGGCGCCACGCCAAGGCTGCGTGCGAACAACCGCAACCACACCAGCACAAACACCGTGAGGCCGAACATAAAGTGCATCTCGACGATCAACGTCCGCGCACCGCTGCCTTTGGGAAACTGGCCGCGTAATTCAATGCAGGCGTAGACCACCGCCAGCAGCACCACCATCAACCAGTGCAACGCGATCGACATGGTGCTGTAACGTGTATCGGAGTTTTTCCACGGCATCGCTGGTTTCCTCACTCATCAGGGCAAACCTCCATTCTTTGGTGATGGAGTCCTTTAACTGTATGCCGGTTTTGAGCGGTTTGCCTGGCGTAAATGCCGTGGTTTTGACCTCGGTCAGTGGCTCTGCGGCATTTCCCCACGGGCCAGTCGTGCGTTGATGTCGCTGATGACCGCAGGCAGGTCATTGAGAGTGTCGATCAGGTAGTGCGGGCGCGAGCCTTCGAACATCGCCTCGACGCGTTGGCGCTCGCTGGCCAGGGTCGCGGTGTCCAAGCTGCGGAACTGTTCGTAGGTCAGGCCCAGCGCATTGCCGGAGCAGGTCAGGGCCACGGTCCACATGCCGGCGCGACGGCCTTCGAGGATACCCGGCACGGTGTCGTCGACCTTCACGCACGCCGCCACATCATCGATACCCAGCGCGATCACGTTGGCCAGGGCCTGGGCCGGCCAGGGGCGACCGTTGGGCACTTCATCGGTGGCAACCACGTGGTCGGCGATGTAGCCGTTGGTGGCGGCCAGGGCGACGACTTTATCCATGACTTGCTTGGGGTAGCCGGAGCAGGAACCGATCTTGATGCCTTGCACACGCAGCCGGGCAATGGTGTCGAGGGCGCCGGGGATCAGCGCCGAGTGTTCGGCGATCTTCTCGATCTGCAACGGCATGAAGCGCTGGTAGATGGCGGTAACGTCGTCATCGGTCGGCGTGCGGCCAAAGGCCTTGCGGTAGCGTTCGGCAACCTGCGGTTGGTCGCAAAGGGTGCGGATGTGGTCCCACTTGCCCATGCCCATCGGGCCACGGGCTTCTTCGATGGAGACTTGCACGTCGAACTCGGCAAAAGCCTCGACGAAGATCTGCGTGGGAGCGAAAGAGCCGAAATCGACCACGGTGCCGGCCCAGTCGAGGATCACCGCTTGCAGGGTGTTGGGGTTCTGATAGTTCATGCGTGTGCTCCGGAAGAAGAAAGGGTGATGCCCATGGCGTGCAGTACGTCGGCGATGGCGGTGACGGCGGCGTGCATGTCGGCTGCATCCACATGCCCGATGCAGCCCACGCGGAAGGTTTCCACCTGAGTCAACTTGCCCGGATACAGGATGAAGCCCTTGGCCTTGACCCGTTCGTAGAAGTCCTTGAACTGGTAGCGCGGGTGTTGTGGGGCGTGGAAGGTGACGATGATCGGCGCCTGGATTTGCGCCGGCAGGAAGCTGCGCAGGCCCAATTCGGCCATGCCGTCGAGCAGTGCCTGGCAGTTGCGTGCATAGCGTTGATGACGGGCGGGCAAGCCGCCTTCCTCGGCGTATTGCAGCAGTGCTTCGTGCAGGGCCGCCACCACATGGGTCGGCGGGGTGAAACGCCATTGGCCGGTCTTGGCCATGTAGGCGTGCTGGTCGAACAGGTCCATCGCCAGGGAGTGGCAATTGCCTTGGGCCGCCGCCAGTGCCTGTTTATCGGTGAAGACAAAACCCATTCCCGGTACGCCTTCCAGGCACTTGCCTGACGCGGCGATCAGCGCATCGAACGGCACGTCGCGGGCATTGATCGGCAGCGCACCAAAGGAACTCATGGCATCGATGATCAGGCGCTTGCCGTGGGTTTTCACGACCTGGGCGATCTCGGCCAGGGGGTTGAGGATGCCGGTGCTGGTTTCGCAGTGGATCAGCGCGACGTGGGTGATGGCCGGGTCGGCTTGCAGCAGACCGTCCACATCGGCGGCGGTGGTGGGTTGGTCCTCGGCGGTTTCAAAGGTGCTGAACTCGCGACCCAACACTTCGCAGATTTTCGCCAGGCGCTTGCCGTAGGCGCCGTTGACCAACACCAACACCTTGCCGTTGCGCGGCACCAGGGTGCCGATGGCGGCTTCAACGGCGAAGGTGCCGCTGCCTTGCAACGGTACGCAGTGGTGGCTGGCCGCGCCGTCGATGATTGCCAGCAACTGCTCGCAGACGCTGGCGGTGAGCTGGTTGAAGCGGTCGTCCCAGGAGCCCCAATCCACCATCATGGCCTGGCGTGTGCGGGCGGAGGTGGTCAGCGGGCCGGGCGTGAGCAGGATGGGCGTCGTCATTACAAGTCCTCGCGAAGCATCGGATGAATCTACGGCGCCTAAATTGCAGTTTGGCTTGTCATCAATCAAATTGTTTGTTGTTATGCGAGCTATCAGTGAGGCCGATAGCTATGAACCTGTTTCAATTGCGTGCGTTCGATGCCGTGGCCCGCGAGGGCAGTTTTACCCGTGCGGCGGCGCGGCTGTTCATCAGCCAGCCGGCGGTGACCGGGCATATCAAGGCGCTGGAAGAGCACTACCAGATTCCGTTGCTGCGCCGCACCGCCAGGCGCGTGGAGTTGACCGAAGAGGGCGCGCGGTTGGCGGCGATCACCCGGGCCATCTTCGGCCTGGTGGACGAAGCGCAAACGATGCTGGAGGCCAATCGCCAATTGCTCACCGGGCGTCTCGAAGTTGCAGCGGATGGCCCGCATCTGGTCATGCCGATGATCGCCAGCTTGCGCGCGCGCTACCCCGGCATCACCGTGAACCTGCGCTTGGGCAATGCCCAGGAAACCTTGGCGGCGCTGTTGTCCGAGCATGCGGATGTGGCAGTGCTTACCGAGGTGGAGCCGCGCAACGGCCTGCATCTGCAACCCTTGAACGAATCGCGGATTTGCGCGCTGGTGCCGGCCAGTCACCCGTGGGCGGCGCTGCCCAAGGGGATCCGCCTGGAGCAGCTCAATGAGGTGATCATGGTGCTGCGCGAGCCCAGTTCCATCACCCGGCGTACGTTCGATGACGCCTGTGCCGCAACCGGCGTACAGCCCAAGGTGCTACTGGAGTTGGACAGCCGTGAAGCGGTGACCGAAGCCGTCGCCGCTGAGTTGGGCGTAGGCGTGGTGTCGTCCATGGAGGTCAGTCCGGACCCGCGCGTGCGTGCGGTGCCGGTCCAGGGCGATGGGCTGGTGAACCGGCACATGCTCGGCTGCATGGAGCGGCGCCGCTCGCTGCGCCTGATTCAGGCGTTTTTCGAGTTGGCGCCCTGACGGTTTTTTGGTGGAACGTTGCGTTTTTGCGCTATAAACTCTGCCCCCAAAGCGCCGGCCAGTAGACGTTTGGGCGCGATGGACAAAAGAGAGTGAGTCATGGGCGCACAGTGGAAAGTCAAACATAAAGAAGCGGCAGCCAATGCCAAGGGCAAGATCTTCGGCAAGCTGGTGAAAGAAATCACCATCGCCGCCCGCAACGGCGCCGACACCTCCACCAACGCCCACCTGCGTCTGGTGGTGGAACAGGCCAAAAAGGCCTCGATGCCCAAGGAAACCCTGGACCGCGCCATCAAGAAAGGCGCCGGTCTGCTCGGCGAAACCGTGCAATACCACCGCGTCACCTATGAAGGCTTCGCGCCGCACCAGGTGCCGCTGATCGTCGAGTGCGTGACCGACAACATCAACCGCACCGTGGCGGAAATCCGCGTGGCCTTCCGCAAGGGCCAACTGGGCGCTTCCGGCTCCGTGGCCTGGGACTTCAACCACGTCGGCCTGATCGAAGCCTCGCCGGACAGCCCGGACGCCGATCCGGAAATGGCCGCCATCGAAGCCGGTGCCCAGGATTTCGAAGAGGGTGAAGAAGAAGGCACTACCCTGTTCATCACCGAGACCACCGACCTCGACGCCGTACAAAAAGCCTTGCCGGAGCAGGGTTTCACCGTGCTGTCGGCCAAGCTGGGCTACCTCTCGAAAAACCCGGTGAGCGGTTTGAGCGATGAGCAGATGGCCGAGGTTGAAGCCTTCCTCGAAGGCTTGGACAACCATGATGACGTGCAGGATATGTTTGTCGGGTTGGCGGGCTAAAAAATCCTCTCGGGAGTCCGGCCCGCCGGGCTCCTACAGGGTCTGCGTTATTTCGTCGAACCCCGGCCGCGCCAACACATCGGGCTGACAGCAGCGTATTTGCAGCGCGACCAGCCCATCACTTACCTGATCCTCAACCCGCTCCAACAACTCCCCCAGCAAAATCCCAAACGCCCGCACTTCAATCCGCTGCAACGCCCTGGTTTCCACGCTATCCGCCGTGGCATGGAACGACGCCGCGCCAAAATCCCCCAGCAAACAGTCGCCGGCTGCATTCCACAGAATGTTGTGGCCATACAGGTCGCCATGGGTGATGCCGTGCCGGTGCAAGTGCGCGGCAACCGACGCGATACCTCGCGCTATGCGCAGTGCCACTTCCAGGCTGAAGCGCGTAGCCGGTTCATAGATGTCGCGGGTGCACGACGCCAGGCTCGGCAGGGCCGCGAGGTTGTGGTAGCTCGGGTCGATCAGGTCCATGACCAGTGCGGCCTGTTCATCCGGGTGGCCGACCACGCGGCCCTCTACCCTGATCAGGTTGGGGTGCAGCCCGGCGGCGATGCAGGCCTGCATTTCATGCAGCGGCGAGCCGTCGCTGGTGATGCTGCCTTTATAGAGTTTGACCGCAACGGGCTGGCCTGACGGTTTCCACAGGGCTTTGCGGATAACGCCGGAAGCGCCTTCGCCGAGGACTTCGGCCAGTTCCAGTTCGGACCAGGGAATATTCGGCGTGGCGTCATCGGTCGTTACGTCCACGGCCATTTCCACGGGGTTACCGGCATAGGCCAGCCAGGTCAGGCTCGGCAGTGCCAGCAGCCAATCCGGCAATTGGGTGAAGCGGTTGGAGGCGATGCGCAGCAATTCAAGATTGTGGCAGTCGGCCAGACTTGCCGGCAGGTGCGCCAGTTGGTTGCCGGCCAGCATCAGTTTTTGCAGGAGCGGTCGCTTGCCCAGTTCTTCGGGAAGTTCGCTGATATGGTTGTCGGTCAGGATCAACCAGCGCAACAACGGCGGCAACGCGGCGGGGGGCACGTAGCTGATCTGGTTGGCCTTGAAGCCGATCATGCTCAGCTTGGCGCATTGGCCAAGGCTTGCCGGCAATTCGGTGAACCGGTTGTCCGAGCAGAACAGCACGCGCAGGTGGGGCAGGCGGTGCAAGTCGTCGGGCAGTTGGCTCAGGGCGTTACCGCTGAGGTTGAGGATCTCCAGGGAGTCGGCCAGTTCGAAGATTTCCCGAGGGAATTCAGTCAGCCCGCAGGACAGATCCAGGCGGGTGATACCGGCCAATTGGCCGGCCTTGAGTTGGGCGAGGGTATGCATGAACGGCGCGGTCACTCGGCTAGAAGGCGTAAATGACGCTCATGATACCGGTTCGTGCGCGGGTTGCGGGTCAGCCTGTTGCAATTGTCCCAGACGGCTGGCGGTGCGGGCGAGGTCGATAGCCTGGCCGCCCAGGGCAATCGTGAGGGGCTGCTCGCCGATCAATATCAGGTGCTTGTCGCGGTCGTAGAGCACATCCACCAGGTTGATAAAGCGTTGCTGCACGGCGATCGGGCAGTCCGCCAGTTGCGGCAGGCCGTCGATCATCCAGTGATCGTAGTCCTGGCACAGCAGCAGGTAGTCCATGACTGCGGTCAATTGCTCGCAAAGATCGCTGAAGGTGAACGCGATGGAGCGGCCTGCGTGGCGGCGGCAGATCAAGGTCCGGTTGCCGACGGCCAGGGGCTGCGGCGGGCAGTCGGCAGCGGGAAGACCCAAGGCTTCGCGCTGGCTCGCCTTGCCTGGCCAAACGTACTGACCGCTGGTGAAGCGTTGTGCGCTCTGGGCCTGGGGCAGGCTGCGAAAATCCTGGGGCGAACTGACTTCCAGCACCTCCATGCGTGCATCGATCAGGTCGATCACCGGTTTGAAGCGCTCGTGGTACAGCGGGTTGGGCAGAAGCCCCTGTGGCGCATAGTTGGACGTTACCAGCACCAGCACGCCGCGTTGGAACAAGGCTTTGAACAGCCGCGTGATCAGCATGGCGTCGCCGATGTCGTGGACGTGAAACTCGTCAAAACACAGCACTCGGCAATCCGTCAGCAGTTCATCGAGGGTCACGGCCAGCGCATCGTTGTGCTCACGATGCGTGAACATGCCGCGATGCAGTTGGGCGAAAAAATCATGGAAGTGCACGCGCTGCTTCTCGGCCATTGGTAACGCCTGGAAGAACCCGTCCAGCAACCAGCTTTTGCCGCGTCCCACCGGCCCGTGCAGGTACAGGCTCCGGGTGGGCTGGCCGGCGAGCAGGAGGCGGGTTTCTCGGGCCAGGGCAGCGATGGCTCGGGTTTGCCCTGCGCTGAGGGTATACCCCTGTTGCTCGGCTCTTTGCTGGAAGAACGCGGGGATGGGCGAGGCGTCGAGGGCGTCGGTTTTCTTACCGAGCAGGCGACGGATCAGGGAAAACGCGGCCAATGCAAATCACTCTGTGTTTCGGTGGTCGCCCACTTTAGGGCGATGGCTGCGTTTTGACCAATAGAGAAGGGCGCTGCATGCCATCTCGAAAAGGCATGTCACGGTTGTAAACCTGCCCAGACTGGCAGTTTCTCGCTGAGTGACTAACCTCCTACACAGCAGTCACCCCTGTACAAGGATTTGGGGCAGTGAAGGGACGAGCAGTATTGGCAGTCATGGGCGCGATGCTCTGCAGCACGGCTTTAGGTGCACAACTCCAGGTGGAGGTGCGTATCGACGTGCAGCGGGGCTGCCAGCTGGTGGGCACCACCCGCAGCGCTGGCATCGAGCAACTTGGCGTATTGGATTTCGGCAGCGGCGCGCGTCTGGATGACCCGGCCGGGCCCCTGAGTGCGGCACTGATCAGCCAGCGCCAGCCGCGCCTGGAGTGCAACCCCGACACGCCGTATCAGGTGCGTGTGGATGGCGGCCTGCACGGCGGCACCGGAGAAGTGCGTTACCTCAGCGCCACCCCTTCGATCAAACCCATTCCCTATCGTATTTATGCCGACGCCGCGCGGCGCGTGCCGTTGCCGGTGGATGTGCCGATCAGTGGTCGCGTGCCGGACGCAGGCTTCGTTGACCTGCCGCTGTATGGCCGCATCGAGCCGCTCAAGGACATCCCCGCCGTCGGCCGCTACACCGACCTGCTCAAGGTCACGGTCACATGGTAAGCCGCTATCTGGCCGTTGTGGCCATGGGTGGCCTGCTGGTGCTGGCGGATGACGCGCAGGCGGCTGTCGCGACCGGGTTTATCCAGGCGCGGCTGGTGATCACCGCCAGTTGCGAAGTGAGCAAAGGCGTCGAGAGCGCGCCGGTCAACCCCACGGGCGGTACGGCGATGCTCGACTTCGGCAGCCAGGGCCCGACCTGGAACAACACGCTGGGCGCAGGCGTCACCGATGGCGAAAAAGCGCCGTTGGCGGTGTCGTGCAACCCGTCCGTATCGAGCTTTACCGTGACTATCGACGGCGGCACCAACGGCGATGGCACCACGCGGCGCCTGAGCAATGGGCGTCAGATGATTCCGTATCGGCTGTCCGCCGATCCACAGGGCCGCAGCACCTACAGCATCGGCCAGCAACGCAATTTTGTCGTGGCCAAGGGCACCCAGATACCGATCCCGGTGTTTGGCTCCGTGGTGGCAAATACCAGTGCCTTACCGGCAGGGATCTACACCGACACGTTGACGGTGACACTGGACTGGTAACTCAAGAGGATGAACACCATGCATGTACTTGTTTCGCGATTAGGCGCTTGCGCGCTGGGGCTGGCGATGGCCTCCAACCTCAATGCGGCAACCACGGTCACCGGGCAGATCACCTCCAGCCTGATATTGATCGCCAGTTGCCAGGTCAACGGTTCCGGGGCGGCGACCGGGCTGAACTTCGGTAGCTTGAACTTCGGCACCACCAACAGCCTGTTCACCAACGCCGATGCCCAATTGCTTGGCGGCACCGGCACCGGCGGGGCGCTGTCGATCCTGTGTTCGAGCGGCACCACGCCAGCGGTCAAGGTGCGCGCGGGTGCGCATGACGGTGCCTCTCCCGGTGGTAGCCGTGCATTGGCCGACGGTGCGGGCAACTTCGTGCCCTACGACTTCTACACCGACAGCGGCCACTCCGCGCTGCTCGCGATTGACGGCGTGATCACCCTCGCCACCAGTACCGGCGTGGCGCAGACCGTCAACCTCTACGGTCGGGCGGTGGGCAAGGCGGGGCTGCCAGCCGGCACCTACACCGACACCGTGGCTGTGGAACTGACGTTCTAGCGATGTGGCTCAGAGCGTTGCTGGCCTGTGCGCTGGCGGTGCCGCTGCCGTTGTCGGCGGTGACCAGCCAGAGCTTTCAGGTGAGCGCGACCATCACACCGGGTTGCCTGATTGTGGGCGGGGGCTCCAATTACGGCGCGCTGACCTACGGCAGTTATTCGGCCCTGGCCACCAGTACAGTCACGGCGGCGCTGACCGGGGGCGTCACCTTGCAATGCACGCCGGGGGTGACGCTGAGCATGAGCGTCGACGGCGGCCTGCACAGCAGCACCGGGCGCAATTTGCAGCTCAACAGCGGCAGCGCGCGGGTGGCTTACCAGCTGTTTCGGGACGCGGCGTTCAGCCAAAGCCTGGGGATTGGCCAGAGCGTCAACGTGGCCTACAGCGATGCCAATAACATCAACCTGCCCATTTACGGGCGGGTGCAATTGCCGGGCAATCAGCCTGGGGGGACATACAGCGACACGCTGCAGGTGCAGCTGACGTGGTAAGGCTATCGGTATAAGGAGTGGGGTTATGCGTTCACCTTCCCGGCGGTTGTGGGCCGCGGGTATTGCCTTGAGTGCCGCGTGCACGGCGGGGTTTGTGCAGGCGGCCAGCTCGGTGTTGATCTGGCCCATTGACCCGGTGCTGGAGGCTGACCAACAGGCCAGCGCGCTGTGGTTGGAAAACCGTGGGAGCGAAACCGCGAGCCTGCAGATTCGTGTATTTGCGTGGAGCCAGAGCGGCTACGACGAGCAATACCAGAACCAGCGCGATGTGATCGGCAGCCCGCCCGTGGCACGCATCGAGCCGGGGCAAAAACAACTGGTACGCCTGACCCGCACCCGTGAAGTGCCACCGGGGCAAGAGTTGGCCTACCGCATCATCATCGATGAAATTCCTTCACCGTTGCAGGTGCCCACGCCGCCTGAAGGCAAGAACACCGCAGCAGCCATTCGCTTTCAGATGCGTTATTCGGTGCCGCTGTTCGCCTATGGCGCGGGGCTGTGGAGCAAAGAGGACAGCACACGCCAACGTGATCCCAAGGGCGCCGGCAAGCCGGACTTGAGTTGGCAGAAAGTGACGGTGGCGGGGCGCAACTATCTCGAAGTACGCAACCAGGGCGCCGTGCATGCGCGCCTCACCGATGCTTCATTCAAGCAGGGCGGGCAGACACGGCCCTTGGTGGACGGCCTGCTCGGCTATGTCTTGCCAGGCGCAACCATGCGCTGGCCGGTGCCGGATGGGCTGTCGGCAGACCAGCCCCTGCAGGTCAGGATCAACGGTGCGCAACAGCTGGAGAACCTCGCGCCAAAGCGGTAGCCGGGTGTAGCGGGGCGGGAAGCGCCGGGATTTAAGCGGATGGAGATGTCCATTGAAGGACACAACGCCATGTGTGAGTCGTGGTCGGGCTCGTCGTCTATGGCCGTCGGTAGCAGTGGTAAGCGGGCTATGGGCCGCAATGGTTGCGCCCCAGGGCGTGGCTGGCGACCTGCCACCGCCGCCGAGCAGTATGGAGGCTGTCGCCGATGCACAGTTGTTTCTGGAGCTGGTGGTCAATCAGATGGACACCGGCCGCGTCATCGCGGTCGATCAACGCGCCGGTCAGCTCTATGTGCCCGCCAGTGCGTTGCAGGATGTGGGCATGACGCTGCCCGGTGAACTGAGCGGCAGCGTGGCGCTGGACCGGATCCCCGGCCTGCACAGTGATTACGACAGCAACGGCCAGCGGCTGCTGCTGGATGTGCCGCCGGCGTGGTTGAAGGAGCAATTCATCGGCAACCGCAACACCTATCCCCGTACCCAGGCGATGAGCAGTTTCGGCGCCTTGCTCAACTATGACCTGTACTTCAACGACACTGACGAAGGCGGCAGCTACCTCGCCGCCTGGAACGAAGTGCGACTGTTCGACAACTGGGGTACCTTGTCCAATACCGGCCAGTATCGCCAGACCCTGGCCGAGGGTGTCAGCAGCAGTACCTTCAACAATGGCTACCGGCGTTACGACACAACCTGGCGTTTCTCCGATGATGAGCGGCTACTGACCTACGAGGCCGGTGACGTGATCAGCGGTGCTTTGCCCTGGAGCAGCTCGGTACGCCTGGGCGGTGTGCAGTTTTCACGGGACTTCGCCGTGCGCCCGGACCTGGTGACCTACCCCTTGCCGCAATTTGCCGGTGAAGCTGCCGTGCCGTCCTCGGTGGACCTGTTTATCAACGGCTACAAATCCGACAGTGCACTGCTGCAACCAGGGCCTTACACCCTGACCAACGTGCCGTTTATCAATGGTGCGGGTGAGGCAGTGGTGGTGACCACCGACGCGTTGGGTCGCCAGGTGTCAACCACGGTGCCGTTTTATGTGACGAGTTCGCTGCTGCAAAAAGGCCTGACGGATTTCTCGGTGGCCGCCGGTTCCTTGCGTCGGGAATACACCTTGAAAGATTTTGCCTACGGGCCTGGCGTGGCCAGCGGCACCTTTCGTTATGGTTATTCCGACAACCTGACCCTGGAAAGCCATGCCGAGGCGTCCAGTGACCTGACCCTCGGCGGCCTGGGTGGCAACTTGCGGCTGGGCAACTTCGGCGTGCTCAACACCGCCGTCAGCCAAAGCCAGTTCGAAGGGCGCAGCGGCCAGCAACTGAGCCTGGGGTATTCATACAACAGCACGCGCTACAGCCTGTCGTACCAGCGGGTCGAGCGGCGCGATGAGTACGCCGACCTGACCCTGGTCGACACCCCTTACGCCAGTCTCAGCAAGCGCAGTGAGCAGGTGACCTTGAGCCTCAACCTTGAGCGTTTCGGCAGTCTGGGCGTAGGTTACTTCGACGTGCAGGCAGCGGACGATTCGCGCACGCGCTTGCTCAACCTGAGTTGGAGCAAGCCGCTGTGGCACAACACCAGTTTCTACCTGTCGGCCAACCGTGAGATCGGCGACAGCAACTGGGCGATGCAGGCGCAGCTGGTAATCCCGTTCGACCTCAACGGCAGCCTGGCCGTGAGTACCGAGCGCAGCAAAGATGGCGCCAGCCGCCAGCGCCTCAACTACAGCCGTGCGGTGCCGAGCGAAGGTGGGGTGGGCTACAACCTCGGTTATGCCCAGGGCGATGGCCCGACCTACCGGCAGGCCGACCTGACCTGGCGCTTGCAGTCGGTGCAGTTGCAGGCCGGCGTATATGGCAGCAGCGACGCCGAGACGCGCTGGGCGGATGCCAGTGGCTCGCTGGTGTGGATGGGCGGCGATATGTTTGCCGCCAACCGTATCAACGACGCCTTTGTGGTGGTGAGTACCCAGGGTTTCGCTGGGATTCCGGTGCGCTATGAAAACCAGTTGGTCGGCGAGACCGATCGCAACGGCCACTTGCTGGTGCCCTGGAGCAGTGCGTATTACCGCGGCAAATATGAAATCGATCCGCTGAACCTCCCGCTCAACGTGCAGAGCCCGAATGTGGAGCAGCGTGTGTCGGTGCGCCGTGGCAGCGGCTACTTGCTGGAGTTTCCATTGCGTCGAGTGCTCGCGGCCAGTGTCACGCTGGTGGACACCCAGCATCAGGAGTTGCCCCTGGGCAGTCTGGTGGTGCATGAGCAAAGCGGCCAGCAGGCGGTGGTGGGCTGGGATGGCCTGGTGTACCTGGAAAACCTCTCGGCCCATAACACGTTGCAGGTCACGTTGGGTGAAGGGCGTACGTGCCAGGCGCGGTTCGAGATGGACGAGCAACAACAGGGCGTGCCGTTGATTGGGCCGTTGGTGTGCCAATGAGAGGGCGCCGCATTGCGTTGATAGGCAGTTTGCTGCTCTGCGGTAGTGCGTCGGCCGCTTGCTCGGTGGTGGCGACCGCGCCGGTCAGTTTTGGCTCCGTCAGCTCAATGGCGGTGAACACGACGGTGCAAGGCAGTTCCACTGCCAATGCCGGGCTGCGCTGCACACCGACCCTGATCGCGCTGGTGCCGGGCAGCGACCACTTCGTTGCCACTATTACCTCTGCCACGTCAGGTATGGTGGGACCGACCGGAGACGTGATCGGTTACACGATCTATGGCAATAACAGCGCCAGTTTCCCTATCAATCGCGGGGTGGCTTTCGATTTTGGTACCAATGGCATTGCCTCGTCCTTTGGCTTGGTCGCCGGGCCCGGTGCCAAAACCCTGCCGTTATATGTCGGCAGTATTACCGGCAGCAACGTGGCGGCGGGGGTCTATACCGAGACCTTGAACATTGTCTGGAGTTGGGATTACTGCTCACTCCTGAGCCTGGGCAATGCGTGCCTGGCGCGCGACAAGAGTTCCAACCCGCCGGTGGCGAGCCTGACAGTGAGCATGACGGTCACCAACGACTGCCAGATCACCGCGCCGAATATCAGCTTTGGCAGCGCCCCGGTCATCAGCGGATTTACCGCCGTAACCGGGCAGACCATCAATATCGCCTGCACCAAGGGCAGTGCCTACACCGTAGGCTTGAGCGACGGCCAAAACGCCGCCAGCGTGGGCGGTCGGCGGCGAATGATCTCGGGCAGCAACTACCTGGCCTATGACATCTTCAAAAGCGCCGGCACGACCCGGTGGGGCAGTGTCGGTTCAGCTCGTCGGGCCAGCAGTACAGCCGAGATCAACCCCGGCAATGGTCTGGGCACCGGCAGCCAGGTGTTCAACTACAACGCCCGGATCTACACCGACCAGACCACGCCTCCCGGCGGCACCTACGTGGACAACGTGGTGCTCGACGTCGGTTTCTAGAACTTCAGCTGCGGCGGGCCAGGCTGATCCACCGGACTGACCACCGCATAGTTGTAGCCAGCACCCGACCAGTATTGCGCCTGTAAGCCATCGGCACTGCGGCTGCCCCTTGGCAGGAAACCGTTTTCCGGTCCCGGTGGGCGGATGTAGAAACTGATGCGCCGGCCTTGCGGGTCTTCATACAGCACCATGGCGGCGGCGCCTTGTTCGGTGGTGAGCAGGCGCCCGCTGACCGGCGTGTATCCTGAGGCGCTCAAGTCGGGCAGGCGATGCGCTTGGTTGAAATAGCGGTCGAGCCAGGCTTGCATCGTGCCGCCGCCCTGCACCTTATAGTCGGCGGGCATGATGCCGTCCTGGGCAAACAGGCGGAACGCCTGCATCGCATCGGCCATGGGCAGTTGGGCAGGCTGGGTGGCCTCACGGACGTGCCAGCCACCGACTCCCCCGAGGCTGACGGCGATCAGCAGCACGGCGGCCGTCGCCAGATGGCGGCGCGATTGGCGCTTGATGCGCTGGCGGATCAGTGCCGGGTCCAGGTCCGGGTTGGCCGGCTGTTGCAGGGCACCGCTCAGCGCAGCGCGCAGTAACTGCGCGTCGTGTTGCCAGGCGTGGACCTGGGCGGCGACGTCCGGGTGGGCCGCCAAGTAGGTTTCAAGCACGCGGCGATCACTCTCCAGCAGTTGGTGATCGACGTAGGCATGCAAATCGCGTTCGCTGGGGGGCAGGCTGATCATTTGAGTATCCGCAGGGAAGGGCTGGCAATTTCGCCATCACTGAGTTGACGCAGGGCTTGGCGTGCCCGGGACAGGCGCGACATCACGGTGCCGATGGGCACCTCGAGGATCTCGGCGATTTCCTTGTAGCTCAGGCCTTCGACCGAAACCCACAGCAGCAGCGCACGCTGCTCGGTGTTGAGTTGATCGAAGGCTTGCAGGGTCGACTGGGCGATCACCGTGCGTTCCACCGACGGCTGTGCATCGTCACGCCCGGTGAAGAACTCCAGCATGCGCGCATAGCGGCGGGTGCGGCGGTGGGCGTCGAGGAACTGCCGGTAGAGGATCGAAAACAGCCAGGCGCGCAAGTCGCCTTCGACGCGTTTGTCGGCCCAACTGATGATCGCCCGTTCCAGGGTCGACTGCACCAGGTCGTCGGCGCTGCTGGCGTTACGGGTCAGGGACACGGCAAAGCGCCGTAGCCTTGGGATGAGTTCACGTAACTGTTCGTCGAGTTCATGCATGGGAATCTGGCTGGTCACTACGCTGGGACTAGAGAGACGTGCGGCGTTGAAGGTTATTCCCGATCCAGGGAAATAAATCAAAGGCCAGGGAATAGAGCCGATCGGCGTTCGTCTTAATGCTCCGACCTTATGTTTACCCCCTAAGGCCTTTGGCCCTGGAGTTCCTTCATGGTAGATCACTCATCACCGCCCCGTCCTCCGCTGAGCACTGCGAGCCTGATCGCGCGCCTGGCAGGTATCGGTGCCGTGGTTGCGGTTATGGCGGGGGCTTTTGCCTACGTCAACGGCACCCTCGACCCACAGCGCTTGCGCCCGAAAACCCTGGTCAATGCCCTGGAAACCAACAACGGCGTGCACCCAGGCTTTCGGCGTAACCACGCCAAGGGCGTGTGCGTGGCCGGGTATTTCGAGAGCAGTGCAGAAGCCCGCGCCTACTCCAGCGCCCAGGTGTTCAGCGAGTCCAAGACGCCGTTGATCGGACGGTTCGCCTTGCCGAGCGGTAACCCCTACGCGCCGGACAGCAGTGTGCCGATCCGCAGTTTTGCCGTGCAGTTCAGCCAGGCCAACGGCCAGCAATGGCGCACCGGCATGAACAGCATGCCGGTGTTCCCGGTGGGCACGCCCGAGGCGTTCTACCAAATGCTCAAGGCCGGTGCGCCGCAGCCTGCCACCGGCAAGCCGGACCCTGCGAGCATGCCGGCATTTTTTGCTGCTCATCCCGAGACGGCGCCGTTCCTGGCGTGGGTCAAGACCGCCAAGCCTTCGGCCAGTTATGCGACCGAAACCTACAACGGCATTAACGCGTTCTTCCTGGTAGGGGCCGATGGCAAGCGCCAGGCCGTGCGTTGGGGCGTGGTGCCGCAGAGCCAGGATGCGGCGGGCGATACCGCGCCTGCGGGCGGTGATTTCCTGGAAAAGGACCTGGTCCAGCGCCTGTCGAGCGGGCCGCTGCGCTGGCAGTTGAACATGACCCTGGCCAACCCCGGCGACCCCGTGGACGATGCAAGCAAGGCCTGGACCGGCGAGCATAAAGTCATCAACGCCGGCACCCTGGTGCTGCAAAGCAGCCAGCCGCAGGCGGATGGCGATTGCCGCGATATCAACTTTGATCCACTGATTCTGCCCAGCGGCATCGAAGCCTCCAATGACCCGTTGCTGGCAGCCCGTTCGGCGGCGTACGCCAGCTCGTACCTGCGTCGTGCTGGTGAAGTCAGCCCGTTGCACAGCGCCCCTCAGGAGTCGAAGCCATGAATACCCAACCCCGGTTTTTTGCGCCCCTGGCGCGCCTGCTGCACTGGCTGATGGCGCTGATGGTCATCGCCATGCTGTTTATCGGCGCGGGTCTGGCGGCCTCGGTTTCGGAGCGGCATGAGTGGTTGATCCACCTGCACAAGCCGTTGGGTATCGCGATCCTGGCCTTGGTGATCGTGCGTTTGGTCGTGCGCTTCTCTACGCGCCAACCGCCGTTGCCTGCTGACTTGCCGCTGTGGCAAGCGCTGGCGGCCAAGGCGTCCCATCTGGTGTTGTATGCGTTGATGCTGGCATTGCCACTGCTGGGCTGGGCGATGATTTCGGCGGCGGGCGACCCGGTGATGCTCAGCAGTTCGGTACAGTTGCCGGCACTGGTGGGGGCGAACGCGCCGTTGTTCGCGGTGCTGCGCAGGGCACACGGGTTTCTGGCCTATTTGCTATTCCTGACAGTGCTGTTGCACCTGGCGGCGGCGTTGTTCCATGGCTTGATCCGCCGCGACGACGTGCTGCAAAGCATGACCGGCAGCAAGGACTGAAACAGGTTTGGCGGGCAGTGTGGCCAGCCAGTAGATCAGCGCCAGCAGGTTGATGGCGGCGCCGAGGCCACACACACCGATCCAACCGCCCCAGGCATACAGTGCGGTTACGCTGATGGAGCCCAGCGCACTGCCCACCGAGTAAAACAGCATGTAGCCGGCCACCAATCGACTCTGGGCATCAGGGCGCACGGCGTAGATCAGGCTTTGGCTGGTGACATGCACGGCTTGCAGGCCCAAGTCGAACACAATCACGCCGAGCACCAATGCCCACAGCGACGATTGGGTAAAGCCGATGGCAACCCAGGACAGCAGCATCAGCAGCAATGCCGTGCCGCTGGTCCACTGGGCAAAGCCTTTGTCGGCCAAGCGACCGGCGCGGGCAGCACCGAGCGCTCCGGCGGCGCCAGCAAGTCCGAACAGGCCGATTTCTGTGTGGGAAAGCGACAGCGGCGGGGCGCTCAAGGGCAGTACCAGTGGCGTCCACAAGACGGTGCCGGCGGCGAAAATCAACATCGCCAGCACAGCGCGGTCACGCAGGACCTTTTCCTCCTTGAACAGGCTGAAGACCGAGCGGATCAACGCGCCATAAGTGCCGGCGGCGCGCGGTTGTTCGGTGCTTGGCAATACGCGCCACAGCAAGACGGCCATCAATAGCGTCATGCCCGCTGACAGCAGGTAAACCGAGCGCCATCCCGCCAGGTCGGCCATCACGCCGGACACCGAGCGAGCCAGTAGCAAACCGACCACGATACCGCTGGTGACCAACCCCACCACCTGCCCGCGCTGTTCGGGCGACGCCAGATGTGCGGCCAGAGCCACCAGCACTTGGGCGACCACCGCCAACAGGCCGGTCAGTGCCATGCCGGCCAACAGCCAGAAACTGTTTGAGGACAATCCCACCATCAGCACGGCCAGCGTGGAGAGCAGCAGTTGGCTGACGATCAGCTTGCGCCGGTTGAGCAAGTCCCCGAGCGGCACCAGCAATAACAGGCCCACGCCATAACCGACCTGGGTGAGGGCGATGATGATGCCGACAGTGGCGTGGTCCATGGCAAAGGTTTGCGCCATGGCGTCGAGCAACGGCTGTGCGTAGTAGACATTGGCCACTGACAGGCCACAGGCGATGGCGAACAGCATCACCACTTTGTTACTCAAGGGGGAGGAAGGCATGGGGATAACCTTTGTGGTTTTAAAATGAAACCAGTTGTACCGTAAGGATTCCGGTTTTATATTGCAACTACATTTTTGATCGACGACAGGCAGCCCCGATGGTCAAGCTCACCCGCTTTGAAAGCGCCGAATGCCCGGTGGCGCGCTCACTGGATGCGATTGGCGATGGCTGGTCGCTGCTGATCATTCGCGATGCGTTTGATGGGATTCGCCGTTTTGGTGAGTTTCAGCGCAGCCTGGGAATGGCCAAGAACATCTTGTCCACGCGCTTGCGCAGTTTGGTGGCCCATGGGGTATTGGAAATCGTGCCGGCGTCGGATGGCAGTGCGTACCAGGAGTACGTACTGACGGAAAAGGGGCGGGGCCTGTTCAACGTGATCATCGGATTGCGGCAGTGGGGCGAGGGGTTTTTCTATGGGGCAGGCGAGGCGCACTCGGTGATGGTGGACAGCGCCAACGGCGAGCCGCTGCGAGCGCTGGAGTTGCGCTCGGCGGATGGGCGGTTGCTGGGGCCTGAGGATTGTCGGCGGGTGCCCACCGACTCGGTTTAGCGCAAGACGTCGACGATATCGGCCACGCTGCTCAACACATCCTTGCCCAGTTGCATCGAGCGTTTACCTGACCAACCGGTGAGCGGGTTGGGGGCGTCGTCGTTGTCCTTGAAGGGCATTTCCAGGGTCAGGGACAGGCAGTCGAACTGCTGGCCGACGGCATTGCACGCCAGGGTCATGTTGGCTTCGCCCGGCAGGTCGCGGGTGTAGCCATAGGTGGTCTGGAAATCGCGGGTCAGGCCGCTCAAGTGGCTGCGGAAGTGTTTTTCCAGGGCCTCGATGCGCGGCGTGTAGCCGGGGTTGCCTTCGCAGCCGGCGGTGAAGACGTAGGGGATTTCCTCGTCGCCGTGGATATCGAGGAACAGGTCGACGCCGTATTGTTCCATCTGTTGCTGCACGAACAACACTTCCGGGCTGATCGCCTGGCTGGCGCTCTGCCAGGCGCGGTTGAGGTCCTGGCCCGCGGCGTTGGTGCGCAGGTGGCCGTGGAACGCGCCGTCCGGGTTCATGTTGGGCACCAGGTACAGATCGGCGGCTTTCAGCAGTTTTTTCAGCTCGGCGTCACCGTCCTGTTGCAGGCGTTCAATGATGCCTTCCATAAACCATTCGGCCATGTGCTCGCCGGGATGCTGTTGGGCGATGATCCAGACCTTGCGGCGGCCTTCGCCACCTTTGCCGCGACGCAGCAGTTGGATATCACGTCCTTCGACACTTTTACCGGTGGCCAGCAGTTGAGTCCCGGCGCGGGTCAAGGCTTGCTCGATCAGCCAGTCGTGGCGCTCACGGCTGTAGGGTTCGAAGTAGGCAATCCAGGCGTGCTTCTCGCGGGTCTCAAGGCTGATATGCAGGATTTCACCATCAAAGCGCGAAGGCACACGGAACCAGTTGATATGGTCGTAGGACGCCACGGCGTTGTAGCCGCTCCACGCGTGTGGGTAGGACGATTTGCTCGCGTTGCTCAGGCGAAAGACATGGGTGTGGCCCACGTGCATGCCTTCGGCCTTGAAGTGGAACCACTGGAAGTGTTGGCTACGGGTGTCGGGTTTGATAGCGAGCAACAACCGATGGGAATCGTGGGCATCCAGAACCTGGATATTGCCACTGTCGAAGTCGGTGCTGATCCTGATGGAGGTCAAGGCCACGGTCATAGTCTGTTTGCCTGAATATGAGTGTTGTGGCGGCTATAGTACACAGGAGTCTGGTAAAGACTGGATGCAAAAATTGTTGCACGGGGGAGGGGGCGTCATCCTTGACGCCGCAGCAGCTTAGAATCTATGAGATTGATTCTCAAGCGCTATTTCGCAAAGGTTTGGACTAGAGCGTCCGACTGGCTTTCTTTTGGCGATGCTCTTTTGCTACCATGCGCGCCATTGAGCAACACACAGTCTTCATTAGCCTGAAGCCATGCCAGGGAAACTGGCAAAAAAAAGACCCGGCCAAAGAGCCGGGTCAAAAACCGTGATTAGCCTGATGAGGAGATATTCCAAGAGTCCGACCTAAGGTCCCTTGGTCTATCGACTGATCTCGCGATCAGCTGGGTCCAATAATAATCATTATCATTTGCAAGTCAAATGTTTTTATCCATGAGATAGAAATATTTTTCTTCTGCGTCGGTTATCCGTTCGCTTGAGCCGTTGGCGCCTGCAACGACCGCTCTACCATCGCCTTCGCCATATCAATCAAATACACCACCGAAAACGCCAGGTCGCGATGATTGCCTTGATGGCTGCTCGCGGATTCATAGGCCGTGGCTGCGGCGCTGCGCAACAGGTCTGAGGCGTGTACGAGGGCTTCCTCCTGGCTGATGCCCGGCTTGATGGCGAACAGCGCGCCGTCAGGGGCTGCTGCCGACATTTCTTCTTTCAAGTAAAAGTCCAACGCGCGCTGGGCTGCACCGCTGCTGCGCAGGTCGTGCATTTCGGTGTCTTCAGGGAGTTCAGGCAGGAGATACGGGCTGGTCGTCATAAGGGGCGGTACTCTGTTGTGGGTGTCGGAAACCTTATGTTCGATGATAGTACGTATCGTATTTATGTCGTTTTATGGATTACTACAAACTGTTTATTGCCCTGAAAACTACGTGACGTATTGTCAGCTCCCATGGATAACTGGATTGCGTTGGTCAAGGCCAACATGGAAGACCGCAAGGTCACGCAGGGTGAATTGGCTGAGCGCCTGGGCATGTCCCAAGGCGGCGTTGGTCACTGGCTAAACAAACGCCGTGCACCCAGCGTGGTGGACATGAACCGGGTGTTGGCGGCGCTGGGGTTGGGGTACCTGGAAGTCGCGCTGGACATTCGCGAACGGCCCGATGAGGCGCCTGCGCAGAAGAACTACAACCCGTATTTCCGCTACCCGGTCAGCGATTGGAAAGGGTTGTGCGAGGTCCGCGAAGAGCGTGCGACCTATGGCGCTGTGCGCTTCGAACTCACGGATTACCCTGCTCAGGGGGACGCGTTCTGGCTGCCAGTCACAGGCGACGCCATGACCGCGCCTAGCGGCTTGAGCGTCAGTGCGGGCATGATGATCCTGGTCGACCCGGCCATCAAGGCCGAGCCTGGCAAGCTGGTGGTCGCCCAACGAGCCGGGAGCCCTCAGGCGACCTTCCGCCAGTTGCTGGAAGAAAGCGGCCAGCTTTACCTGGTACCGCTCAATCCCACCTACCCCAAGCAGCCATTCACCGACGATTGCCAGATCCTGGGGGTTGTTGTTCAAGCCACGGCGAAGTTCTAGTCGACCGTTTCGAGCGCCACCAACGCGCAGCCTTCTGCAACCATTTCACCTTCCTGGCAGAACAGCGCCTTGACCACCCCGGCGTGAGGCGCACGGATGCTGTGCTCCATCTTCATGGCCTCCAGCACTACCAGTTGCGTGCCGGCTTCGACAGGCTGCCCGACCTCCACCAGCACCCGCACGATGCTGCCGTTCATCGGCGCCATGAGGCCGCCTTGGTGAGACTGGTTGGCCTCAACCGCCGCAATCGGGTCGAACAATGTGACGGCCTGCATCTCGCCGTCCCAGCGCAAAAACAGACTGCCGTCGCTGCGGATCGCCAGATGGCTGTGACGCACGCCGTGTTGCTCGATCAGCAGATGTTCGCCACGCAGCTGTGGCGCCTCAGCCGCCAGCGTCACCAACCGATCCTGGCCATTGCAGCTCAAATGCAGCGAAACTTCGGCAGGCAACCCGGCGCGAAACCCTCGTGTATCCGCCCAAGGCCCATCACTCTTCGGCACGCTCTGAATGAAGGCCGCGCCTGCCGCTTGCCAAAATTCATTACACAATTCCCCAGGTGCTGGCAGCAGCTGCTCCTGATAGCGCGGAATAAACCCGGTATCCAACTCAGCCGCCGCAAACGCCGGGTGCCCGATGATGCGCCGCAAAAATCCCAGGTTGGTCTTCAGCCCGCCGATGGCAAACTCGTCCAGCATGGTCAGCAACCGCAATCGCGCCTGTTCACGGTCTTCACCCCAGGCAATCAGCTTGCCGAGCATGGGGTCGTAGAACGGCGACACACTGTCGCCTTGCTCCACACCGCTGTCCACGCGGCGCCCAGGACCCGGTGCGGACTCACGGTACAGCGCCAGGTGCCCGGTGGCGGGCAGGAAGTCATTGGCGGGGTCTTCGGCATACAGCCGCACTTCGATGGCATGGCCGATCAGCGGCACCTGCTCCTGGGTGATCGGCAGCGCTTCGCCTTGGGCGACACGGATCTGCCAGGCCACCAGGTCCAGGCCGGTGATCGCTTCGGTCACCGGGTGTTCCACTTGCAGCCGCGTGTTCATCTCCATGAAGAAGAACTCGCCGCGGGCGTCCAGCAAGAATTCCACGGTGCCTGCGCCGACATAGCCGATGGCCTGGGCCGCCCGCACGGCGGCTTCGCCCATGGCCTTGCGTTGTTCAACACTCAGGCCTGGTGCTGGCGCTTCTTCGACGACCTTCTGGTGGCGACGCTGGATCGAGCAGTCACGTTCATTGAGGTACAGGCAATGCCCGTGCTGGTCGGCAAACACCTGGATCTCCACGTGACGTGGCTTGAGCAGGTACTTTTCCACCAGCATCTGCCCGTTGCCGAAGGACGACAGCGCCTCGCGCTGTGCCGAGGCCAGGGCTTCGGCCAACTGGCTGACATCCTCGACTACCTTCATGCCCTTGCCGCCACCACCCGCCGTAGCCTTGAGCAGCACGGGATAGCCGATGCGCTCGCAGGCGGCGCGGAAGGTTTCCAGGTCCTGGGCTTCGCCGTGATAACCCGGCACCAAAGGGACTCCGGCGGTTTCCATCAAGGCCTTGGCGGCCGATTTGCTACCCATGGCATCGATGGCCGAGGCGGGCGGGCCGAGGAAGATCAAACCTGCTGCTTCAATCGCACGGGCAAAACCGGCGTTCTCCGACAAAAAACCGTAACCCGGATGAATCGCCTGGGCGCCGCTGGCCTGGGCCGCCGCGATCAGTTTGTCAATTTGCAGGTAGCTGTCCGTGGCCTTGCTGCCGCCCAGGTCGACGCGGATATCCGCCTCACGGCTGTGGCGTGCATCGCGGTCAGTGGCGCTGTGCACCGCCACGGTGGTCAGGCCCATGGCCTTGGCGGTGCGCATCACCCGGCAAGCAATCTCGCCCCGGTTGGCCACCAGCAGGGTCGTCAACGTACTCATGAACGCGGCTCCTGCGATTGCCAGCTGGGTGGACGTTTTTGGAGGAAGGCGCGCAGGCCTTCCTGGCCTTCGGCGCTGACACGAATGCGCGCGATGGCATTTTCGCAATAGCGGCGCAGGGCCGGGGTGAGGGCGCCGTGGCCCACTTCGCGCAGCAAGTCCTTGCTGGCGCGCATGGCCGCCGGGCTGTTTTGCAGCAGGTTGGCGATCCACTGTTCGACCTGCTGATCCAACTCGCTGATCGGATAGCTTTCCGCCAACAGGCCTATCTCCCGCGCACGCTGGCCACCAAAGCGCTCGGCGGTCAGCGCATAGCGCCGTGCCGCACGCTCGCCGATGGCTTGCACCACGAACGGACTGATCACCGCCGGCGCCAGGCCAATACGTACTTCCGACAGACAGAACTGCGCATCGTCCGCGCCAATCGCCATGTCACAGCAACTGATCAACCCCAGCGCTCCGCCGTAGGCCGCACCTTGCACCACCGCCAGGGTCGGGATTTTCAGCTTGGCCAGGTTGTACATCAACTCTGCCAGTTCGCGGGCATCGTCCAGGTTGGTGTGGTAATCCAGCTCGGCCGATTGCTGCATCCAGGCCAGGTCGGCCCCGGCGCTGAAATGCTTGCCGCGCCCGCGCAGCACCAGAAAACGCAGGGCCGGGTCACCCTGCACCTGGTCGAGGGCGATGATCAGTTCGCGGATCATCTCGGCATTGAACGCGTTGTTCTTGGCTTCACGACTGAACCACAGCGTGGCAAAGCCACGGCGGTCGGTGATCAGTTCGAGGGTGTTGAAATCGCTCATGGGATACAGCTCCATTTACATGCGGAACACGCCGAAGCGGCTCGGCTCGATGGGGGCATTCAGCGAAGCGGACAAGGCCAGCGCCAGCACGTCTCGGGTCTGCAACGGATCAATCACACCGTCGTCCCACAGGCGCGCGCTGGAGTAGTAGGGGTGGCCCTGGGTTTCGTACTGGTCGAGGATCGGCTGCTTGATGGCGGCCTCTTCTTCGGCGCTGAACCCTGTGCCTGCGCGCTCAGCCTGCTCGCGCTTGACCTGCACCAGCACGCCGGCCGCCTGCTCGGCACCCATCACGCCAATGCGCGCGTTTGGCCACATCCACAGGAAGCGCGGATCATAGGCGCGGCCACACATGCCGTAGTTGCCGGCGCCAAAGCTGCCGCCAATGATCACCGTGAACTTCGGCACCTTGGCGCAGGCCACTGCGGTGACCAGCTTGGCACCGTGCTTGGCGATGCCCCCGGCTTCGTATTTCTGGCCGACCATGAACCCGGTGATGTTCTGCAGGAACAACAGAGGAATGCCACGCTGGCAGGCCAGCTCGATAAAGTGCGCGCCTTTTTGCGCGGCTTCCGCAAACAGGATGCCGTTGTTGGCCAGGATCGCAATCGGGTAGCCGTGCAAATGCGCAAAGCCGCACACCAGGGTGGTGCCGAACAGTGCCTTGAACTCATCGAATACCGAAGCGTCCACCAGCCGTGCGATCACTTCGCGCACATCGAAGGGCTGCTTGGCGTCGGCCGGGATCACGCCGTACAGCTCCTCACTGCTGTATAACGGCGCCACGGGCGGGCGTTGTAGCAACTCGCCCTGTTTGCGCCAATTAAGATTGGCCACGCTGCGCCGAGCCAGCGCCAGCGCGTGTTCATCGGTGTCGGCATAGTGGTCGGCCACGCCAGAGATCTTGCAGTGCACATCGGCACCGCCGAGGTCTTCGGCACTCACCACTTCACCGGTCGCGGCCTTCACCAGCGGCGGGCCGGCGAGGAAGATGGTGGCCTGGTTGCGCACCATGATCGCTTCGTCGGCCATGGCCGGCACATAGGCGCCACCGGCGGTGCACGAGCCCATCACCACCGCGATCTGCGGGATGCCCTGGGCGCTCATGTTGGCCTGGTTGAAAAAGATCCGTCCGAAGTGCTCGCGGTCGGGGAACACTTCGTCCTGACGCGGCAGGTTGGCGCCGCCCGAATCCACCAGGTAGATGCACGGCAGGCGGTTCTGCTCGGCGATGGTCTGCGCGCGCAGGTGTTTTTTCACGGTGAGTGGGTAGTAGGAGCCGCCTTTCACCGTGGCGTCGTTGGCGACGATCATGCACTCGACGCCTTCCACCCGGCCGATCCCGGCAATCACGCCAGCGGCAGGCACGTCTTCGCCGTACACCTGATGGGCGGCCAATTGGCTGAGTTCGAGGAACGGCGAACCGGGGTCGAGCAAGCGATTGATGCGCTCGCGGGGCAACAGTTTGCCGCGTGAGGTGTGCCGCTCCTGGGCCTTGGCGCCGCCGCCTTGCTGCACGTGGGCGAGCAGGCTGTGCAGGGCGTCGACCTGTTGGCGCATCGCCGCGCTGTTGGTGGCAAACTCTGCCGAACGCGGATTGAGTTGGGTGTGCAGGGTGGCCATGGTGCGCTCCTTCAGCGGGTTTCGTTGAAGAGTTCGCGACCGATCAACATCCGGCGGATCTCACTGGTGCCGGCGCCGATTTCATACAGCTTGGCGTCGCGCAGCAGCCGACCGGCGGGGAATTCATTGATATAGCCGTTACCGCCCAGGATCTGGATCGCGTCGAGTGCCATCTGCGTGGCGCGCTCGGCGCTGTAAAGGATCACCCCAGCCGCATCCTTGCGCGTGGTTTCGCCACGCTCACAGGCCTGGGCCACCGCGTACAGATAGGCGCGGCTGGCATTGAGCTGGGTGTACATGTCCGCAACTTTGCCCTGGATCAGCTGGAATTCGCCGATGCTCTGGCCGAACTGCTTGCGGTCGTGGATGTAGGGCACGATCAGGTCCATGCAGGCCTGCATGATCCCGGTGGGGCCGCCGGACAGCACCACGCGTTCGTAGTCCAGGCCGCTCATCAGTACTTTCACGCCGCCGTTGAGCACGCCGAGGATGTTTTCTTCGGGCACTTCCACGTCATCGAAGAACAGCTCGCAGGTGTTGGAGCCGCGCATGCCCAGCTTGTCGAACTTGTTGCTGCGGCTGAAGCCTTTCCAGTCACGCTCGACGATGAAGGCAGTGATGCCGTGGGGGCCTTTCTCCAGGTCGGTCTTGGCGTAGATCACATAAGTGCTGGCGTCGGGACCGTTGGTGATCCATGTCTTGCTGCCGTTGAGCACGTAATGATCGCCGCGTTTGTCGGCACGCAACTTCATCGAGACCACATCGGAACCGGCGTTCGGCTCGCTCATGGCCAGGGCGCCGACGTGTTCGCCGCTGAGGAGTTTGGGCAGGTACTTGAGTTTCTGGGCGTGGTTGCCGTTGCGGTTGATCTGGTTCACGCACAGGTTGGAGTGCGCGCCGTAGGACAACGCCACCGAGGCCGAGCCGCGGCTGATCTCTTCCATCGCCACCACATGGGCCAGGTAACCCAGGCCGGCGCCGCCGTATTCCTCCGGGACGGTGATGCCCAGCAGGCCCATGTCGCCGAATTTCTGCCACAGGTCGGCGGGGAACAGGTTGTCGCTGTCGATCTGCGCCGCGCGCGGCGCGATTTCCTTGCTCACGAAGGACTGCACCTGGTCGCGCAGCATGTCGATGGTTTCACCGAGGGCGAAGTTCAGGGACGGGTAACTCATGGACAGGCACCTTAATGTGAGCGTTGTTTTTGTGTGGAGGACGCGCCAGGGGAGGGCGCTCACCTTTACGTTAACGTAAGCTTGCGTTGCGGCGCTGTCAATCGTAGTTTACGTTTACGTCAACCTACAAAAAAGACAACAGGGGTCGTTATGGATCAACCGAACCAGAGCTACAGCCGTGGCTCCCAGGACAAGACCTTGCTGGCCATGACCATTGGCCAAGCCTTTGACCGAACCGTCGCGCAATTCCCGGAGGGCGAGGCCTTGGTGGTGCGCCATCAACAGCGCCGCTACACCTGGCGGCAACTGGCCGAAACGGTGGATTTGCACGCCCGTGCGTTTCTCGCCCTGGGCATGCAGGCCGGCGATCGCCTGGGCATCTGGGCACCCAATTGCGCCGAGTGGTGCATCAGCCAGATCGCCAGCGCCAAGCTCGGCGTGATCCTGGTGAACATCAACCCGGCCTACCGCAGCAGTGAATTGGACTACGTGCTCAAGCAATCCGGCTGTCAGTGGCTGGTGTGCGCCGGGTCGTTCAAGACCTCCGATTACCATGCGATGCTGCTGGAATTGATGCCCGACCTACGCGGCATGATCAGCCTCGACCTCAGCCCACCCACAGGATTCATGCCCTGGTCGCAGCTATCGGCCCTCGGCGCAGGCATACCGCCCGAACAGCTGCACACCCGTCAGGCCAGCCTGCATTTCGACCAGCCCGTGAACATCCAGTACACCTCTGGCACCACCGGTTTTCCCAAGGGCGCCACCCTCAGTCATCACAACATCCTCAATAACGGCTACATGGTCGGTGAAAGCCTGGGCCTCATGGCGCAAGACCGCCTGGTGATCCCGGTGCCGCTGTATCACTGCTTCGGCATGGTCATGGGCAACCTGGGTTGCATCACCCATGGCACCACCATGATCTATCCCAATGACGGTTTTGACCCGCTGCTGACCCTCAGCGCCGTCGCCGAAGAACGCGCCACTGGCCTGTATGGCGTACCCACCATGTTCATCGCCATGCTCGATCACCCGCGCCTCGGCGAGTTCGACCTGTCCACCCTGCGCACCGGCATCATGGCCGGCGCCACATGCCCTATCGAAGTCATGCGCCGCGTGATCAGCGAGATGCACATGAGTGAAGTGCAAATTGCCTATGGCATGACGGAAACCAGCCCGGTGTCCTTGCAGACCGGCGCGGATGACGACCTGGAACGCCGCGTGACCACAGTGGGTCGGACTCAGCCACAGTTGGAAAGCAAGATCATCGACACCGACGGCAACACCGTTGCACGCGGCGAGATCGGTGAACTCTGCACCCGTGGCTACAGCGTGATGCTCGGCTACTGGAACAACCCCGACGCCACCCGCGAGGCCATCGACGCCGCGGGCTGGATGCACACCGGCGACCTGGCGAGCATGGACGCCCATGGTTACGTGTGCATTGCCGGGCGCAACAAAGACATGATCATCCGTGGCGGTGAGAACGTGTACCCGCGTGAGCTGGAAGAATTTTTCTTCACCCACCCGGCAGTGGCGGATGTGCAGGTGATCGGCATTCCGGATGAGCGCTACGGTGAAGCCATTGTCGCCTGGGTCAAGTTCCACCCCGGCCATGTGGCCAATGAGCTTGAACTGCAAACCTGGTGCAAGGGCCGCATCGCGCACTTCAAGACGCCCAAGTACTTCAAGTTCGTGGAAGAGTTTCCGATGACGGTCACCGGCAAGATCCAGAAATTCCGCATGCGTGAGATCAGTATCGAGGAGCTGCGCGACGACGCCTGACACGCGGTGCATGTCTACGGCTCCATGCTGAAACGCGATGCCTAAAGTGGCGGATTATTTCGCCACTTGAAGGCTATACCGATGACAAGTCCCACGATTGATGCTGCGACGCGGCCTGTTCAGGCTGAGCAGAGCCCCCATGCGCGGGTGATCAGCGACAACACACCGGACTGGTACACCGATGCGCTGGACTCGCGCAAAACCGAACTGGGGGCGTTGGCCCTGCGCATCCCCGATTGGTACAAAAAGGCGTCGACCACTGCGCGCGACCGCATGAGGGCGGTCCACCTGCGCAGCCGGACGTCATTGAACCAACTCGATCAGATGTTCAGTGACCTCAAGGGGCCGGCAGAATACGCCGAGCCGTTGCTGACGGCAGCGATCGAAAAACAGTTCGGGCAACGGCTGGACACCAGAACCGTGTTCTATGCCCGCAAGATGGAACAGAAAGAGTGTGAACCTGGCCCCCGGGAGCTCCCGACCACCCACGCCAGTACCTTGGCCCCGCAGTTCTACTTCTACCGAGGTATCAGCCTGCTGGAAGCGGCGCTGAACAACTTTACCTCGGACGAAGCCAGCGAGCCGGTTTGCACGGATTGCCACCTGATTACCTATTACAATTTTTATAAGTATCCCTCGACCAAGGTGCATTCCCCCGGCAACGTCCAGTCACTTCCGCTGCGTATCAAGGCGCATGAGTTTGCGAAACTGTGTCGGGACCTGGACCTGGGGAGCTCCTACTACGAGTACGTACGCACCTTTATCAACAACCAGATTCGGATAACCACCACACCGGCTGGGATTGGCAAGCTTTACAGCACCCTGATCACCAGCCATCGGAACCAGTTGAAACTGGCCGCCGAGATCGCCTTGATGAAGGGTGACATCGGAACTGATCACCATCAGGTGATCAATGATCTGCTGATTGACCAGGTGAAGAGCAAGTGGCAAGGAGAGGCGGTCAAGTGTTCGCCGTTGCGATTACTCAACGTTGTGATCGAGAACATCCTGATCATCGGGCCGGTTGTGTGGCGGGCAAATGTGAGGAATGCAGAGCTCGTGCCCTTGCCGTGCTTGATCTATATCCCTGGCGATCCACTTCATCCGCTCAAGGTCTATGACCATATCGCGGCCTTTACCGACCACCTGACGACGCGACTGTGTCGGCTCGAATACCGCAAGTTCTTCAGCCAGTTCGTGCCGCTTGCCGATCAGGATGCATTCTTCACGCAACTGAAGGCGTTGCTGGACCCCGGCGCGCTGTATGCCCACGACCAGGATTTTGCCCCGGCACAGAAAAGCCGCATCCACCGCCAGGGCACCTACGCGCCACCGTGGCACGATGCCTGGATGGACTGCGCGATGCAGCGAATACGGCTGATCATGAGCAATGCCAGCACCAGCGTGGTGGCAACCCAGGATGTCGACGATCGTGTGTTCAACGCCTGGCTCTGGTCGTTTGGTAGTGCAGCCCTGGATATTCTCAACCTTGCCGCTTTTGTGGTGCCGTTCCTGGGCGAGGTGATGCTGGTCGTCGCCGCTGTGCAGGTGGTGTATGAAATAGGCGAAGGCATTGATGCCTGGTCCCACGACGACGCCCAAGCGGTCTGGGCACACTTTTCAGCAGTGGGCTTGAATCTGGCAGGTCTGGCGGTGCCCAAAGTGCTGGTGGCCGCCAAAGACACGGCGTTCATCAAGCGCCTGGCGCATATAGAACTCGGCGGGCACCCGCGTTTGTATGATTTCAACCCAAGCCGCTATGTGCACCGAATCGCGTTGCCCGAAGGGCAGCGGCCGAACGCGCAAGGCCTGTACGCCCATGAAACTGGCCTGTACCTGCCGACGCAGGACGGTGGTCACTACAAGGTCCAGGCCAGCGGCACTGATAATGAGTTCAGGCTGCTGCACCCTGAAGGCGATTCCCGATATGCGCCACGCCTGCGCCACAACGGCGAGGGCGCCTGGGTGCATGAGTTCGAAGACCCTTTGAGGTGGGATCGCAAGACCCTGTTGCGCCGCATGGGGCATACCGTCGATCGCCTGAGCGATAGCCAGCTTGAGCAAGCCAGGGCGATCAGTGGTGTGACAGATGATGAGTTGCGTCGGGTATTTATCGAGCATCGAGCGCCTGCGCCGCTGTTCAAGGACATGCTCCGGCGGTTCGAATGCGCGAACAGGTATCAAGCATTTATCGACCAATTAACGCACCCTAATCCTGAGGTTTTCAGCCAGGTCGATTGGTACACACAAGTACAGTTGTTGGTCGAGTGTGGGATGTGGCCCGAGTCGCGTGTGTTGGTGGCGCTCGATGAAGAGGGTAATCAAGTGTGGTGTTCAGCCGACCCGAGTGATTCAACCTCGACGGTCACGCTCGGACATGAAGAGCTGGCCAATGGTCGCCTTTTTCCATCATTCAGGGAGCAGTTGACGGAACCTGAGATTCGCCACCTGTTGGGCGAGAAGGCGATGACACAAGAGGCAATATCAAACCTGTTCGTAAGGACACGAGACGTTTCGTCCGACCCACCTGCATCTTCTGGCGAAACACTTGCAGGTGACGATGAAGAGGCTGATTCGCTGATGCAATATTTGCGTACTCCCTTCGCCAGGGTGATGCGCTACCGGGACTGCTTGCTGGAAGCGGCGTACAGCACCAAAGGCGAGCTGTTCAATCGCGAGATAGCCGCCGGTGATGTATCCAGTGACGCCAATGTTCAATTGATTCAGCGTGACTTTCCAAGTCTGCCCAAACTGGTCGCCGAAGAAATAGTCAGCCATGCCAACAGTCAGGAGTTGGCCAGCCTGCAGTCCCACTCACGTTTGCCGTTGCGCCTGGCCGAGGAAGCGCGTGTTTACGTGCAGAAAGCACGTGTCATGCGGGCACATGCCGATCTTTTATTCGACACCCCACTCACGGTGGACGGCGTACGCCTGGCCCTGCACAAGATGGCTTCCCTGCCCGAACTTCTGGAGGGGGTCGCCCTGGAGCTGCGCAGCGGGACTTACGACGGCCCATTACTGGACCGCGTAGGCGATTTGGACGCCCCCCGGCAACTGCGTCTTTTCCACTCTGACCTGAAGGAGTGGAGACTCTACAACGGTCCGGAAAAAACAGAGTATTGGCGCAGTGACAAGGATGCTTTCTTTAATGCGCTCTGGATGGCGAGCAGTGGCAAGTTCACACGGTGGGCTGAGTTCAATAGGGCTGCGCAACATTTAAAGGTGCGGCTAGCGCAACAGCCGTTGAGTGAGCCGGCGAGCCGGCGTGCACTGGGCTTGCAAGCGATCAAGCCTGGCTTCAAGTCACCCATGCGTTTGGCTGACGGGCGAGTCGGGTATCCGCTCAGCCCGGTGGGTGGCGCGGCTGAGCGACCATTGGCCTGTAAGCGGGCGGCGATGTCAGCCTATCCCTCCAAATCCATGGAAGAAGTCGAGGCAATGCTGGGGTTGGGGGACGCAAGCGATGCTGTACTGCTGGAGAAACTGACCCAGCTTGAAGCGGAGTTTGTCGAGCTGGACAAGGCGCTGATCACTTGGCAGCGGGAAGGTGGGGTGGGCTACGCAAGCGCCAGGCGCAGAGTGTCGGGCACCCTCAAAGCCGCCTGGCGCCGAACGGGGGCTCAGGCGTTGGCGGGGGACGGTACGCCAATCGGCTATGCACTTGACCTGTCGGATGAGGCGATCGGTGAGCTGCCAGCGATTACCGCAAATATGGATCACGTGGGCAGACTGGTGTTACGACGAATGGCACTGTCGGACAGTTCACTGCCGTTTCTGAAGGCATTCGGTGGTTTGCGCTGGCTGAACATGAGCGACAACCACCTCACGCAACTACCGGAATTCGCCAATGGCGGGGCAGGGCTGACGAAGCTCAACTTGAGTAGAAATGATATCCAGCTGACCGAACCGAGCCGTCTGCGCCTTGAAGGTATGCAGAGTTTGAAGATTCTCAAACTGGCAGACAATCGTCGCCTGGGTTGGCAGGCCGACCTGCGCCGCCTGCGCCATTTGAACCAGCTTTATCTGGCGGGCACCGACACCACCACCTTTCCCGTCGGCGCCGAGCAACTGCCCAACCTGGCCCGCATCGATCTGCATTCAAACCGGATCACTACCTTACCCGAGTACGCCTACCAGCATCTTGAGCGCATCAATGTGCATGACAATCCCTTGTCGGCCGCTACGGTTGCCCGACTGGGTGAGCCTTTCAATCCGGTGCAGTGGGGTGAGCACATCACTGTGGACGAGGCACGTGGCTTGTGGCTGGAGGGAATGCCACCCGAGGAGTTGGCGCGGCGTGGAGATGTCTGGGATGAACTGAAAGGCAGCCCTGAGTCTGCGGCGTTTTTTACTGTCGTGGCCGATATCACCCGCAGTGCCGAGTACGCCAGCCAAGTGGCCCGTCCGGTATTGGCCGAGCGGGTGTGGGACATGCTGGAGGCCGCGAGCGAAAGCCAGGACATTCGTGAGGCGTTGTTTACAGCCGCCGATGATCGGGTGACCTGTGGGGACGGCACGTCGGTCGAGTTCATGAACCTTGAGAGTGAGTTGATGGGAGCAAGGGCACTTGCGCTGGCAGGCACGGAAAATGCCGAGGGGGCATTGATTGGCACGGCTAGAAAATTGTTTCGTTTAATGCTGGTAGACGCCATTGCGCTACGGGATGTTGCGGCGAGAGGGCCAGGGTTCACCGAGCAGGTTGAAGTCGTACTGGCCTATCGGACGCGACTTGCAGACCGACTGGCGTTGCCGGTCAAATCCCGCGAGATGTTGTTTCCCCAGCAGGCTGATGTGGCCGAGACAACGCTCAATGCGGCTTACGAACAGGTGCTCAGGGACGAACGCAACCCCGCTGATGAGGAAGCCTTTTTTGTCGGACGCCCATTCTGGGAGAAACACCTTCGTGCACGCTACCTTCAGGCGCTCAACGCGCTGATGGGGCCGGAGCTTGAGCCGATCAATGAGAAAGTTGATGCATTGTTCGAACTCTCAGAGCTGGAACGTCAGCAGGACGCAAGCCCTGAGTGGCAGACCACCCACGACGAGGCGGCCGACCGCCTGGCGGGCCTGTTGGGCAAGCGCAGGGATGGAATCCTGGTGAATGGCTCGATGCAAAGTGCGTTCTACCGGCGAGAGCTCGATCAGGGGGTGGCCGAACGGTATGCGCTGGAGCAAAGATCCCTGAAAGTGTTGACGCGAAGGGTACTGAACAACTTCGCGGCAACAGACGGAACATCGCTCTAAACGGTTAGTGCAGACAGCACAAAGGGGACCCGAGGGTCCCCTTTAATTTGTCGTTGCGTGCTCTTTTTTTATTATTGAGGGGCGGTCTATTGTTGTTTTTGGCAACCGTTACCCTTTACCGCTGTTTTTGGCGACCCCCATCCGGGGTCAAGAGCAAACGTATTTTTTTGAGCGCTGATCTGCTTCTTCGTTAACGATCCAACCAGTGGGTAGCTACCTGAGGTAGTTTTATTTTTCTCTAACCGGTTGCGGGTTTCGGCACGCCGTACCCTGCGAAGCACATCTTCTCCAAAAAAATCTGTTAGCTGCGTCTCTGCCGTGTTGTTTTTGTTATGTCAGAGTCGTTTCGTCTTATTTTTATTAGGTTTGGCGCTTTTTATTCTTGTTATGCCATAGAGATAGCAGAAGCCGTGCCAACTTTTAAAAATCCTTTAAAATCAATGGTTTGATTTTTATGTAGGATTTGGCCTGCAGAAAATACGACAAAATATGTTCCCGTGTTACTCGATGTGTAGGCGTGCGGTAACACATTGTCACGGCTAAGCGACTCAACCGGCGTTACGCGCCTTGGCTACGCGTGACCCTGTCGGCCGGCCCAGCACGTTGCTGATTTGCTGGCCCGCGCCAATCAATGCCTCCAGGTCGATACCCGTCTCGATACCCAGGCCGTTGAGCAGGTACAGCACATCTTCTGTGGCGACGTTACCGCTGGCGCCCTTGGCGTATGGGCAGCCGCCGAGGCCCGCGATAGAGCTGTCGAACACCGTGATTCCTTCCAGCAGGCTGGCGTAGATGTTTGCGATGGCCTGGCCATAGGTGTCATGGAAGTGCCCGGCCAATTTCTCTCGAGGCACCTGCGCGCCGACCACCTCGAACAGCCGCCGCGTGGCGCCCGCCGTACCGGTGCCGATGGTGTCACCCAGGGACACCTCGTAGCAGCCCATGGCGTACAACTCCCGCGCGACTGTTGCCACTTGTTCCGGTGCGATCTGGCCTTCGTACGGGCAACCCAACACGCACGACACATAACCTCGCACGCTGATCCCATGTTGCTTGGCCGCCGCCATGATCGGTGCGAATCGCTCCAGGCTTTCGCTGATGGAGCAGTTTATGTTGCGCTGGGAAAACGCCTCGGAAGCCGCCGCAAACACCGCCACTTCCTTTACGCCCGCCGCCAGCGCGTCCTCAAAACCACGCAGGTTCGGCGCCAGCGCGCCATAGGTGACGCCGGGTGTGCGCTGGATCTGGGCAAACACCTCGGCGGAGCCGGCCATCTGCGGCACCCACTTGGGCGATACAAAACTGCCGACTTCGATATAGCTCAAGCCCGCCGCGCTGAGGGCGTCCACCAACCGGACCTTGTCGGCCACGCTGATGGGTTGGGCTTCATTCTGCAAACCGTCGCGCGGGCCGACTTCCACCAGGCGCACGTGTGTGGGGAGGGACATGGCGGTTACCTTCTGATCAATGGCCAGCCTGGCGCAGGGTGTGGGCCAGGGCCTGGGTGCAGCGCTCTTCGGCGGTGTCCAGTTCCAGCTTCATCTGTTCGATATCCAGCAGTTGCTGTTCCAGCTGCTCACGGCGCTCGGCGATTTTTGCCAGCATGCTATTGAGTTGCACGTGGTTGCCGCTGGTGGGGTCGTAGAGTTCGATGAGTTCACGGCATTCGGCCAGGGAGAAACCGATGCGCTTGCCCCGCAGGATCAGCTTGAGGCTGACCTTGTCCCGCGCCGAGTAGATGCGCTCCTGGCCCCGACGTTCCGGGGCCAGCAGGCCTTGTTCTTCGTAGAAGCGAATGGCGCGGGTGGTGATGTCGAGCTCGCGGGCGAGGTCGGAGATGCTGTAGGTGGTGCTCATGGATGTGCCCGAGAAAATGTCTTGGGTGCTAAGCTAATGGCTGGTTGACGTTAACGTCAAGGCTCGCATCTTTTGTGGTGAGCGGGCTTACCCCACAACAAGCCCATTCACCACAGGTCAAGCCTGCTTGCCATCCAGTTTCTTCTCATGAGCCGTCACCTGCTGGCACAACTCGATCATCTGCTCGCGCATCCAGCGGTTCGCCGGGTCCTGGTCGGTGCTTTCGTGCCAGTACAGGTGGGTTTCCACCGGCGGCACGTCGTTGACCGGCAGGTTGAACCAATGCAATTCGTGGCGGCGGGCGAAGCGCTCGGGCACGGTCATGACCATGTCGGTCTGCTGCAAAACCTGCGACGCCATCAAATAATGCTGGGAACGCAGGGCGATCTTGCGCTGCAGGCCCATCTTGCCCAGCGCCAGGTCCACATGGCCCAGGCCGTTACGGCGGCTGGAGATATGGATGTGCGTCAGCCCCAGGTAATCATCCAGAGTCAGCTTGTCCTTGCCTGCCAGCGGGTGGCCCTTGCGCATGGCGCACACGTAGCGGTCTTCCATCAGCTTGACGTGGCGCACCTGCGGGTCGGTGTTAAGTGGTGCATCCACGGCAAAGTCCAGGCGCCCGGCGGCCAGCTCCTTGGTGGTTTCGCGGCGTTTGGACAGGAAACTCTCGATCACCACCGTGGGCGCCAGGCGGCGCAGGCGCTGGAACAGCAGCGGTAGGATCACCGCTTCGGTGAGGTCGGTCATGCTGATGCGGTAGGTCTTGGCCGCCTGCTGCGGGTTGAAGATGCGGCTCTCTTGCACCGACACCCGCAGCAACGACAACGCATTGCGCACCGGCCCGATGATGTTCTGCGCCATCGGCGTGGGCACCATGCCTTGGGCGGTGCGCACGAACAGCGGGTCGTTGAAGGTTTCCCGAAGACGTGCCAGAGCGTTGGACACCGCCGGCTGGGTGATGCCGACAATCTGCCCGGCGCGGGTCAGGTTGGCTTCGGTGTAGATCGCGTCAAAGACGATAAACAGGTTGAGGTCGACCTTGCTCAGATTCATTTCGTAGCGCTCTTATTGTTAGGTGGCCATACGTCGATCATATATCGGTGATGAATGTTAATACACGCCGAGAATAGGCTAGGTAAATTATCAGCGCTGTTCTAGCATCGATTGCATGACCTAAACAACCTCTCAGAGAAGGGAGCTGCTCATGGATTTCGCCTATTCGCCCAAGGTTCAGGAACTGCGTGAACGCGTCACTGCGTTCATGGACGCTTACGTTTACCCGGCCGAGCCGGTGTTCGAACGCCAGGTCAGCGAAGGCGACCGCTGGCAGCCCACCGCAATCATGGAAGAGCTGAAGGCCAAGGCTAAAGCCGAAGGCCTGTGGAACCTGTTCCTGCCGGAATCCGAGCTGGGCGCCGGCCTGACCAACCTTGAATACGCGCCGCTGGCTGAAATCATGGGCCGTTCGCTGTTGGGCCCGGAGCCGTTCAACTGCTCCGCCCCCGATACCGGCAACATGGAAGTGCTGGTGCGCTACGCCAACGAAGAACAGAAACAACGCTGGTTGCAGCCACTGCTGCGCGGCGAGATCCGCTCCGCGTTCGCCATGACCGAGCCGGATGTGGCGTCTTCGGACGCTACCAACATGGCCGCCCGCGCCGAGCGCCAGGGCGACGAGTGGGTGATCAATGGCAAGAAGTGGTGGACCTCCGGCGCCTGCGACCCGCGCTGCAAGATCCTGATCTTCATGGGCCTGAGCAACCCGGACGCACCGCGCCACCAGCAGCACTCGATGATCCTGGTGCCGGTGGACACCCCCGGCGTGAAGATCGTGCGCCCACTGCCGGTGTTCGGCTATGACGATGCGCCCCACGGCCATGCCGAAGTGCTATTCGACAATGTGCGCGTACCGTATGAAAACGTGCTGCTGGGTGAGGGTCGTGGCTTTGAAATCGCCCAAGGGCGCCTTGGCCCTGGCCGTATCCACCACTGCATGCGCTCTGTCGGCATGGCCGAGCGCGCGCTGGAATTGATGTGCAAACGTTCCGTCAGCCGGACTGCATTCGGCAAGCCGTTGGCGCGGCTGGGCGGCAATATCGACAAAATCGCTGACTCGCGCATGGAAATCGACATGGCGCGCCTGCTGACCTTGAAGGCGGCGTACATGATGGACACCGTGGGTAACAAAGTCGCGAAAAGCGAAATCGCCCAGATCAAGGTGGTCGCGCCGAATGTGGCCTTGAAGGTGATCGACCGTGCGATCCAGATCCATGGCGGTGCGGGTGTTTCCAATGACTTCCCGCTGGCCTATATGTACGCCATGCAACGTACCTTGCGCCTGGCCGATGGCCCGGATGAAGTGCACCGGGCGGCGATCGGCAAGTTCGAGATTGGCAAATATGTGCCTAAAGAACTGATGCGCAGCGGGCAATAAACAGCAATAGGTGGGGAGGTTGGGTATTCAATATACCCAAACCTCCACCCGCCGATTCTTGATCCGCCCTTCATCCGCCGTATTCGCCGCCACCGGCATCTGCGCGCCAAACCCGCGGATATCGCGCAGCACCACGCCGTTCTTGACCAATTCCCGGCGCACCGCCATTGCCCGCAACTTTGACAGCAACGCTGCCCGCTGCGGATCGTTCTTGGCATCACCAAAGCCCACCAGCGTCACCTGCTTGTCCAGCTTGTTGTGGCTTTTGAGGTACGCCACCACCCGCTGCAAATCCTGGCGGGCCTTGTTGTCCAGGCTGGCGCTGCCTTCCTCGAAACGAAAATTCACCGTCAGGCGCTGGGCATCCCGCGCAATCGTTTGATAGTCCGCAGGCATCGACGTACGTGGCTCCACGGCCATCGCCTGCACCTGCTGGGCGATAAAGCCATTGGCGGCCACGATTGCCTGGCCTTTGCTGCTCTGGCTGAAGTCCACCAACGCCTTGGCCCAGGGATTGCGACTCGATGGCGGCCAGTAAAAGAACAGCCGACGTGACAGTGGATAATCCTCGGTCGCAATCAGGCTGTTCAACGGCAACATGGGTTGCGAGTCGCCATCCACAATTGCCACCGCCTTGGCCTGGCGGACGTAGGGCAGGCCGATAAAGCCAATGCCCTGGGGATCCTGGCTCACCGCGTCGGACAATTGCTCGCTGGACTCGAAACGCTTGGCGCCCGGCGCGAGCGGCTTGCCACGCAGGCGCAGTACCAGTTCCTTGAAGGTGTCGTAGGTGCCGGATTGGTCATCTCGCGCATACAGATGAATCGGCCCGCCGACGCCACCCAGCGCCTCCCAGGTGCTGACTTCGCCATTGAAGATCTGCGCCAGTTGCTCGGTATTCAGGGTGTTCAGCGGATTTTGCGGGTGGAGGATGATGGCCAGGCCATCGATGGCGATCACCTGTTCGGCTTCGGGGCTTTTCAGGTCGCCAAGGGGTTCGAGGTCGACCAGTTCGCTGTCCTTGATCGGACGTGACGAGGCCGCCAGGTCGGCTGTGGTTTTTTTCAGTGCACTGAACCCCGTGCTGGAGCCATGCGCGGCGACTTCGATGATCACCGTCTTGCCTTGGCGCGTCTTGCCGATCACGCGCTGTTCATTGGCACCCTCGGCCGGTTCGCTGTGCACCGCCAGCAACCCCTGATGCTCCATCAAGCCCTTGACCAATGCCGGGCCAAGCGCTGCGCCAATGGTATTGGAGCCTTGGATACGCAAGGCAGGACCTTGATCAGGAACCGGGAGGGGAGCGGACACAGCGACGAGGGGAAACAGCACCAGCAGGAACAGAACGCGCAGCCTCATGCCGGCACCTTCTCAAGCCAAAGGGAGTGCCGCGAGAATAAGTCAGGCAGGTTGCATAAATATGACGGGGCCGAGGGTTCGGCCCCGTCAGGGGATCAGCTCAGTTCCAGCCAGATCGGCGCATGGTCCGACGGCTTTTCCAGGCCGCGTAATTCGTAGTCCACCCCGGCATCCTTGACCCGCGACAGCAGGCCGTTGGAGGCCAGGATCACGTCGATGCGCAGGCCACGCTTGGGTTCGTCCTCAAAGCCACGGCTGCGGTAGTCGAACCAGCTGAAGCGGTCTGCAACCTCTGGGTTGAGGTGACGGAAGCTGTCCACCAGACCCCAGTTCTTCAGGCGGGCCATCCACTCGCGTTCTTCCGGCAGGAAGCTGCATTTGCCGGTCTTGAGCCAGCGCTTGGCGTTGTCGGCACCGATGCCGATATCGATGTCTTCCGGGGAAATGTTGATGTCGCCCATCACCACCAGCGCCTGGTCATTGCTGAACTGGCTTTCCAGCAACTGTTGCAGGTCTTCGTAGAAGCGCTGTTTGGCCGGAAACTTGGTGGGGTGGTCGCGGCTTTCGCCCTGGGGGAAGTAACCGTTCATGATGGTGACCGGTTGGCCGTTCTCATCGGCGAAGGTGCCCCAGATAAACCGGCGCTGGGCGTCTTCTTCGTCGCTGGCGAAGCCTTTGTGCAGGCTCAACGCCGGCTGGCGCGAGAGCAGGGCCACACCGTAGTGACCTTTTTGGCCGTGGTAGTACACGTGATAGCCAAGGGCCTGTACTTCGGCCAGTGGGAACTGGTCATCGTGGACCTTGGTTTCTTGCAGGCCGATCACGTCGGGCTGGTGCTTTTCAATCAGCGCCGCCAGCTGATGAGGGCGGGCGCGCAGCCCGTTGATATTGAAGGAGACGATTTTCATGGTCGGCAGTCCAGTCCTGGCAAAAGGGCGATGCTAGCGGACAAGTCGGACGGGGGCCAGCGTGGCGGTAGGGCAGTTGCACTGCTAATGTCTGGGAACGACTGATGCTGTGTAGGTTCGTACCCATAAGAACGCTGCCTTTTGAGCCGCGCCCAGGGAGATTGACGGTATGCCGGACACTTCAACTGCAACTGCTGAAATTCGCCTGCTCAACAGCGGCTATTCCCGCGAAGCCCGTTCCTTGCTGTACCAGGCTTATCGGCATGAGCCGACGTTTGCCTACATCTTCGAAGCCGAGCGTCCTGGCTATGAACAGCGGGTACGCGCCACCGTGCGTGAGCTGGTCAAGCAGCACTTCTTTCAGAAACTGCCGGCCATTGGTCTGTTCGTCAACGACCGGCTGATCGGCATCGCTTTGATCGCGCCACCGCAGCGGCGCCTGGGGATTACCGAAAGCTGGGCCTGGCAACTGCGCATGTGGTTGAGCACGGGCGTGCGCGGTACGCGACGTTACCTCGACTACCATCACGCCGTGCTGGCGTGCCTGCCCAGTGAGTCGGTGCATGTGCTGCCGTTGCTGGGCATTCACCCGCAATTCCAGGGCAAACACTACGGCGAGCAGTTGCTGGAGGCCGTGCACAACTGGTGCGCCGAAGACCCGCATTCGTCTGGCGTGGTGCTGGACACGGGCAACTCACGCTATCTGGAGTTCTATAAGCGTCAGGGCTATGAGGAAATCGGTGAAGTCGCTGTAGGACCTGTCCTGGAGCATGTGTTTTTTCACCCCAATCCCCAGTCGTTACATGCTGCAACGGCTTAGTACAGAATTATTCAGACATTTCCGAGTTCAAAGAGGCTCCCCAGGTCGTGTAGCATCCGCGCCTATGAAGTTTCCAGGAAGATTTACCAGCGGCTTGATTCTGCTGTTCACAAGCTGCGGCGCCTTGGCGCAAAGCGAACTGGACGTGCGGATCAAACCCTTAAACGACGCGTTGAAAGCCAACATCGAAGGCTATATCGGCGGGGTGGGCGATCGTGATGAAGAGGCCTTGCTGCGGTTCAGCCGTGGCGCCGAGGAGCAGGCGCGCAAAGCTGCCCAGGCCCTAGGCTTCTATCAACCACAGATCGAGAGTGACGTGAAGGGCGGCAAGAACCCGCGCCTGATCCTCACCATCGACCCCGGCGAGCCGGTGTATTTGCGTAACGTGACCATTCGGGTCGACGGCCAGGCCGCCGACCTCAAGGCCTTTCGCGTGCCCGTCAGCAACGACCTCAAATCCGGCGCCGTGCTCAATCACGGCCATTACGAAGACGCCAAGCGTCTGATCCAGAACCAGGCCTCACGCTACGGCTTTTTCAGCGGGCGCTTCACCAGCCAGAAACTCGCGGTCGACCCGCAAGCTGGCGTCGCCGATATCGAACTCATCTACGACAGCGGCCCGCGCTACACCCTTGGCAAAGTCAGCTTTGCTGGCGATACGCCATTTGACGAAGACCTGCTGCAACGCATGGTGCCGTTCAAAAGCGGCACGCCCTACGACTCCGAACTGATCGCCGAACTCAACCAGAACCTGCAAGGCAGTGGTTTTTTCGAAGGTGTGCGCGTGGACGCAGCACCGGCCGCTTCGACCAATGACATCATTCCCGTGGCCGTGCGCCTGGAGACCCGCAAGCCGCGCACCATGGGGCTTGGCCTGGGGTTTTCAACCGACGTCGGCCCGCGCGGCAAAGCCAACTGGACCCGTCACTGGGTCAACCCCCAGGGCCACAGTTATGGCTGGGAAGCCGAGCTGTCGGCGCCCCGACAGAACGTCGGCCTGTGGTACGACATCCCGCTCGATCCGCCGCTCACCGATAAGCTACGTTTTGCGGGTGGCTACCAGAACGAAGAAATCGCCAACACTGATACGGTCAGTAAATTGCTGACTCTCGGCCCTGAATGGCACAGCAAGTTGCCCAGCGGCTGGACCCGGGTGATTTCGCTCAAGTACCAGCGCGAAGAATACCGTTTGGGCAATGACTCAGGCCTGAGTAACCTGGTGATGCCGGGCGTCAGCTATTCCTACCTGCGCAGTGATAACCGCATCGACCCCCACAACGGCTACCGCCTGCAATTCGACACCAAGGTCGCCAAAGAAGGCCTGGGTTCCGATACCAACCTGCTTTATGGCACGGCCATGGTCAAAGGCCTGACCACCTTGTGGGACAACCACCGTTTCCTGGCCCGCGCCCAGGTGGGCGGCAGTGCCACCAACGGTTACAAATCGGTGCCGCCGTCGCTGCGCTTCTTTGCCGGTGGTGATCAGAGTGTGCGGGGCTACGAGTACCAGACGCTGTCGCCCGAGAACGACCGCGGTGATCGCATTGGTGGCCGTTACATGGTGGCCCTGAGCGCTGAGTATCAATACTCCATCGCCGAGAAATGGCGGATCGCAACCTTTATCGACCAGGGCAACTCATTCAATACCCTGGAAATGCCCAGCCTCAAAACCGGCGTCGGTGTGGGTATCCGCTGGGTTTCGCCGGTCGGCCCGATCCGCCTCGACCTGGCCCATGCCCTCGAAGATCCGGGCGGCATTCGATTGCACTTTTCCATGGGGCCTGAGCTGTGATGCGTGGTGTGAAAATAGCGGGGCTGGCCGTGGTGGCCATCCTTGCCGTGCTGTTGTTGGCACTGTGGACGGTGCTCGGCACCCAGGCGGGCAGCCGCTGGGCGTTGGGCCGTGTACCGGGTTTGACGGTAGAAAATTTCCAGGGGCATCTGGGTGGCCAATGGAGCGCCGACCATTTGTTGTGGCAGCAGGACAGCAGCCGCGTCGAACTCAAGGCCCCCACCTTTGATTGGTCGCCAGCATGCCTGTTGCGCATGACACTGTGCATCAATCAACTGGATGTGGAACAGGTCAGCCTGCAATTTCCACCGAGCACCGAAGAAAGCAGCGGTCCGATCCAACTGCCGGATTTGAAACTGCCGCTAGCCATCCAGCTGGGCGACGTTCGCGTTGGTAGCCTTCTGTTTAATGGCAGCGAAGAACTCAAGGGGCTTCAACTCGCGGCGCATTGGACGGCGGCCGGCATGCAGATCGACTCGGTACACCTGCAACGGGATGACCTGGTGCTGGACCTCGCCGGCCTGCTGCAACCCACCGGCGACTGGCCATTGAGCGTCACCGGTAACCTGAGCCTGCCCTACGCACCGGGCGGCGCAGCGTGGAAGGTGGCGCTCAAGGTTGATGGCGACCTGCTCAAAACCCTCAAACTCGACGCCGACAGTACGGGCTACCTACCAGCCAAGCTCACCGGCAAACTGCAACCCCTTGCGGAAAACCTTCCAGCCCAGGTGCACATCACCGCAGACGGTTTCAAACCCAGCGCCGATCTGCCCGACACCCTGCAACTCAACCAGCTTGACCTCACCGCCAAAGGCGACTTGAGCCGCGGCTACCAACTGCTGGGCAAGGCCGTGCTGCCTGCGGAAAAAGGTCCGGTGGACTTGCTGCTGCAAGGTCGGGTCGACGCCAAGGGCGCGCAGATCGCCGGCCTGGACCTGAATGCCGGTGACAAACAAAGCCTCAAGCTGACGGCCCAATTGGATTGGCAACAGGGCTTCAGCGCCGACGCCAAGATTGACTGGCTGGACTTCCCTTGGCATCGCCTCTACCCAGTGATCGACGAGCCGCAAGTCGCGCTGCGTACTTTCAATGGTGAGATTTCCTACAAGGACGGCAACTACTTGGGCAACCTCAAGGCCGACCTCGACGGCCCGGCGGGCAAGTTCAATGTGGTCACGCCATTCAGTGGCGACCTCAAGCAAATCTTCCTGCCAGAACTCAAACTCACCGCCGGCCAAGGCAAGGCCGAAGGCCACCTGAACCTGCAATTCGCCGACGGCATTGCCTGGGACACCGAGCTGGACCTGTCGGCACTGAACCCGGCGTATTGGGTCGCAGAACTGCCGGGCACCCTGGCCGGGCCACTACGTAGCAAGGGCGAGTTCAAGCACGAGCAACTCAAGCTGAACGCCGACCTCGACCTCAAGGGCCGCCTGCGTGGGCAAACCGCTGTGTTGGCGGTCAAGGCGCAAGGCGCGGGCGAGCAGTGGACGCTGGCCAACCTGGATATCCGCCTGGGAGACAACCGCATCAATGGCAGCGGCAGCCTGCAACAGCGCCTGGCCGGGCAGATCGATATCAAGCTGGCGCGCCTGGCCCAGCTCTGGCCGCAATTGCGCGGGCAGGTCAACGGTCGACTCGACGTGGCCGGCAGCCTCAACGCCCCCCAGGGCAAGCTCGCTCTCAAGGGCCAGCAACTGGCATTTGCCGACAACCGCCTGCAAAACCTCACCCTCGACGCCAACCTCGACAGTGCCCAGCGCGCCAAGATCGACCTGAAAGGCAGCGGCATTCAATCCGGCGACACTCAGGTGGGCACCCTGACCGCCAGCGCCCAGGGCGATGTCAAGAACCAGAAGGTCCAACTGGACCTGGCCGGGCCGCTGGTCAAGCTCGCCCTGGCGTTGGACGGCAACCTCGACAAAGGCAACTGGCGCGGGCGCCTGGCCAGTGGCGATGTCCAAGCCGGTGGCCAGGACTGGAAGCTGCAAGCTCCGGCGAAGATCGAACGCATGGCCGATGGCAAGCTGACATTTGCTGCGCACTGCTGGGTGTCCGGCCCGGCCAGCCTGTGCGGCGAAGACCAGCGCCTGATGCCTGAGCCAAAGCTGCGTTACCACCTCAAGCAATTCCCCATCGACAGCCTGGCGGCGTTTTTGCCCAAGGATTTCGCCTGGCAGGGCAAGCTCAACGCCGACTTGCAACTGGACCTGCCCGACAGCGGCCCTAAAGGCGTGGTCGCGGTGGATGCCAGTGGTGGCACTTTGCGCGTGAAGGACAAGGACCAATGGCTGGACTTCCCCTACGACACGTTCAAGTTGGAAACCACCCTCAATCCCAAGCGTATCGACACGCAGCTGAATTTCCGTGGCGGCAAGCTTGGCGAATTGATGGTGCAGGCGCAGATCAACCCGCTGCCGAAGAACAAGCCGATCACCGGCAACTTCAGCCTGGTCGGCCTCGATCTCGCCGTGGCGCGGCCGTTTGTGCCGATGGTGGAAACCCTCAGCGGCAAGCTCAATGGCAACGGGCGCATCTCCGGTGGCCTGTTGGCACCCCAGGTCAACGGCAACGTGAACCTGGTGGGCGGCGAGATTTCCGGTCCGGAACTGCCGATCAGCCTGGAAGGTTTGAACGTGCAGGCGCTGATCGCCGGTGAAAGCGTGCAACTCAACGGTGGCTGGCGCAGTGGCAAGGCCGGGCAGGGTAGCCTCAAGGGCCAGATCGACTGGGGCCAGGCGCTGGCGGTGGACCTCAGCCTGCAAGGCTCGCAACTGCCGGTCACGGTGGAACCCTACGCCGTGCTGGAAGTGGCGCCCGACCTGAAAATCAGCCTGAAGAACGACAAGCTGGCCATCGCTGGCAAAGTGCACATTCCGCGCGGCGATATCACCGTACGCGAACTGCCGCCGTCCACCGTCAAGGTCTCGGATGACACCGTGATCATCGGCAGCCAGACCGAGGAGGGCAAGCCGCCGATGGCGATGGCCATGGACATCGACGTGGTGGTGGGTGAAGACAAGCTCAACTTCTCAGGCTTCGGCCTCACCGCCAAGGTGCAGGGCCAGGTGCATATCGGTGACAACATGGACACCCGTGGCGAGCTGTGGCTCAACGATGGGCGTTACCGCGCCTACGGCCAGAAGCTGGATGTGCGCCGTGCGCGGTTGCTGTTTGCCGGGCCGTTGGACCAGCCGTACCTGGACATTGAAGCGATCCGCAAGACCGACGATGTGATCGCCGGTATCCGCCTGAGCGGCAGCGCCGAACAGCCCACTACGCAGATCTTCTCGGAGCCGGCCATGAGCCAGGAGCAGGCGCTGTCGTACCTGGTGCTGGGGCGTCCGCTGAGCACCACCGGTGAAGATAACAACATGTTGGCCCAGGCCGCGTTGGGCTTGGGTTTGATGGGCAGCGCCGGGGTGACGTCGGACCTGGCGAAGAACCTGGGTATCCAGGACTTCGAACTCGACACCCAGGGCAGCGGCAACAACACCGCCGTGGTGGCCAGCGGCAAGATCACCGAGAAACTAAGCCTGCGGTATGGGGTAGGGGTGTTCGAACCGGCCAGTACGATCGCCTTGCGCTACTTGTTGAGCAAGAAGGTGTATCTGGAAGTGGCCAGTGGGGTGGCCAGTTCCCTGGATATCTTCTACAAACGCGATTTCTAAACCTTACTCGGTAAAAAATGTAGGAGCGGGCTTGCTCGCGAATGCGGTACATCAGTCATAAATTCCTTGACTGACACACCGCATTCGCGAGCAAGCCCGCTCCCACATTTGCTTGGATTCAAAACCGCTCATCGCGCAATTACCAAGCAAGCTAATAATTCCATTTGACATTCGCTGCCTAAGCAGTAACATCTTGTCATACATTCACTGCCTAGGCAGTAATAAGGTGACTTCCGATGTCTCACTTCACTCCTGACAGTTTTCGCAACTGTCATCTTGGCTTGCTTCTGGGCCGGGCGGCGCTGCTCAAGGACCGCATTATCGACACCCATATGGAGCCGCACGGTGTAACCGCCGCGCAGTTCAAGGTGTTGATCATCATTGCCCAGTTCGACGTCGACACCCCGGCGGAGCTGTGCCGCAACCTGTCCCTGGACAGCGGCTCCATGACCCGCATGCTCGACCGCCTGGAACAGAAGGGTCTGCTGGCGCGCCAGCGTTCCGAGCAGGACCGGCGCCAGGTGCGGCTGGTGCTCACCGAAGACGGCCAGCGCCTGGCGGACATGTTGCCGCACATCGGCGCGCAGTCGATGAACGAACTGGCCGGCGCCCTGGAGCCCGGCGAGTTGCAGACCCTGGAACGGATTCTCAAGAAAATTCTGGTAGCTGCCGGTGACGCCATCGTCATCCAGCGGGTAGGTAATGAATGAACAGACGCGCACTTAGCCTGGTGCTGGTGGCCATGAGCATGGCCGGTTGCGCCAACTACAGCGGCCTCGATACCCAAGGCAAACGGCTCGACGCTGGCACCCTGCAAACCGGCAAGACGTTGAGCGGCGTGACCCTGTCGAGCGCGGCCTGGCCCAGCGCCGATTGGTGGAAAAGCCTGGGCGACCCACAGCTTGACGGCCTGATCCAGGAAGCCCTGCAAAACAGCCCTGACATGCAAGTCGCCAGCGCGCTTGCCCATCAGGCTGAAGCCGCTGCCTATGCCGCCAACGCCGAGCGCATGCCGACCCTGGATGCCAGCGCCGGTGTGACACGCTCGCGCCTGGCCAAAGACCAGGACCCACGGGGCGAAGGCGATGCCTATTCCACCGTGCGCAACATCGGCGCCAGCTTCAACTACAACTTCGACCTCTGGGGTGGCCAGCGGGCCGCCTGGGAAGCGGCGTTGGGCGAAGCGCGTGCCGCCCAGGTCGATCAACAGGCCGCGCGCCTGACCCTGGCCGCGAACGTAGCCAAGGCCTACAGCGATCTGGGCCAGGCCCATATCGTGCGGGACTTGGCCAACGACGACCTCAAGCGCACCCGGCAGATGCTTGACCTGGGCCAGCGCCGCCTGAACTCGGGCATCGACAGCCACTATCAGTACCAGCAGACCGAAAGCCTGGAAGCCAGCTCGCAGTCGCAACTGATCGACGCGGAAAAACAGCTGCAAAGCGCCAAGATCGCCCTGGCAGTGTTGCTCGGCAAAGGCCCGGACCGTGGCAGTGAACTGGCTCGGCCCAATGTGCTGAAACCCAGCGCTGTCGCCGTGCCCTCGGTGCTGCCCGCCGAGCTGCTGGGCCGTCGCCCAGACCTGATCGCCGCGCGCTGGCGCGTCGAAGCAGCCGGCAAGAATATCGATGCGAGCAAGACCCGCTTCTACCCCAACCTCAACCTGAGCGCGAGCGCCGGGGCCGAGTCGTTGCTGGGGGATGCGATGTTCGGTTCGGCCAGCCGCTTCTTCAATATTGCGCCGACGATCTCGCTGCCGATCTTTGACGGCGGTCGCCTGCGCGCCGACCTCGATGCCCGTGACGCCGACTACGACCTGGCGGTGGCGCAGTACAACAAGACCCTGGTGCAAGCCCTGGGCGATATCGGCAACACCCTTTCACAACTGCGCGACACCGGCCGGCAGATCCAGGCCCAGCAACATGCCGCGGACATTGCCCAGCAGTCCTACGACACCGGTGTGCAGCGCTACAGCTCCGGCATCGGCAACTACCTGGATGTGCTCAGCATCGAGCAGCAATTGCTGCAGGCCCAGCGTCAGCTGGCGACGCTGAATGCCGCGCAGATCGATCTGTCGATTCAATTGATGCAGGCCCTGGGTGGCGGATACGACGCCAGGAACATGGCCGCGACCACCCCCGCCCGCTCGGAATAATTTGAGGTATTTGTCATGGCCACTGCCGAAAACACCCACGCAACTGAACAACCCCAGGACAACAACCCGCGCAAACGCAAAGTGATGCTGATCGGCCTGGCGCTGATCGTCATCCTGGCGGTGGTGGGCGTGTGGGGCTGGTACGAACTCTACGGCCGCTTCAACGAGAGCACCGACGATGCCTATGTGAATGGCAACGTGGTGGAAATCACCCCGCTGGTCACCGGCACCGTGGTCAGCATCGGCGCCGACGATGGCGACTTGGTCCACGAAGGCCAGGTGCTGGTCAACTTCGACCCGAACGACGCCGCCGTCGGCCTGCAAAGTGCCCAGGCCAACCTGGCCCGCACCGTGCGCCAGGTACGCGGCCTGTACAGCAACGTCGACGGTATGAAAGCCCAGGTCAACGCACAGAAAGCCGATGTGCAAACCGCCCAGGACAACTTCAACCGTCGTAAAACCCTGGCCCAGGGCGGGGCGATTTCCCAGGAAGAACTGTCCCACGCCCGTGACAGCCTGACCGCGGCGAAAAACGCGCTGACCAACCTTGAGCAGCAACTGAAAACCACCAACGCATTGGTGGATGACACCGTGATCTCGTCCCATCCGGACGTGCAGGCCGCCGCCGCGCAATTGCGCCAGGCCTACCTGACCAATGCGCGCAGCACCTTGATTGCACCGGTCACCGGGTACGTGGCCAAGCGCACCGTGCAACTGGGCCAGCGTGTGCAACCGGGCACCGCGTTGATGGCGGTGATCCCGCTGAACCAGCTGTGGATCGACGCCAACTTCAAGGAAACCCAGCTGCGCGACATGCGTATCGGCCAGCCGGTGGACATTGAGTCGGACATCTACGGCAGCGACGTGAAATTCAGCGGCACCATCGACAGCCTCGGTGCGGGCACGGGCAGCGCATTTGCCCTGCTGCCGGCACAGAACGCCACCGGTAACTGGATCAAGATCGTGCAACGGGTGCCGGTGCGCATCCATATCAACGCCGATGAGCTGGCCAAGCACCCGCTGCGCGTGGGCTTGAGCACCCTGGTCAACGTCGATTTGCACGACCAGAGCGGCCCGGTCCTGGCGCAACAGGCGCCGCAGAAAGCGTCGTTCACCACCAACGTGTATGACCGCCAACTGGCTGAAGCCGACGCCATGATCACCCAGTTGATCCATGACAACAGCCTCGCCGCGCCCAAGGCTGTGCAACGCTGATGAGCAATAACGCCTCCTTCACGCCACCCAGCCTGTTGATGGCCACTATTGGCCTGTCGCTGGCGACCTTTATGCAGGTGCTCGACACCACCATCGCCAACGTGGCGTTGCCGACCATTTCCGGCAACCTTGGCGTGAGTTCGGAGCAGGGCACCTGGGTCATCACCTCGTTTGCGGTGAGCAACGCGATTGCCTTGCCGCTGACCGGCTGGCTGAGCCGCCGCTTTGGCGAGGTGAAGCTGTTCCTGTGGGCGACCATCCTGTTTGTGCTGGCTTCGTTCCTCTGCGGTATTTCCACCTCGATGCCCGAGCTGATCGGCTTTCGGGTGCTGCAAGGCTTAGTCGCCGGGCCGTTGTACCCGATGACCCAGACCCTGCTGATCGCGGTCTATCCCCCAGCGAGGCGTGGCATGGCCCTGGCGTTGCTCGCGATGGTCACGGTGGTGGCACCGATTGCCGGGCCGATCCTCGGCGGCTGGATTACAGACAGCTACAGCTGGCCGTGGATCTTCTTCATCAACGTACCGATCGGCATTTTTGCGGTGATGGTGGTGCGTTCCCAACTGAAGAAACGCCCCGTGGTCACCAGCCATCAGCCGATGGACTACGTGGGGTTGTTGAGCCTCATCGTCGGCGTCGGCGCGTTGCAGATCATCCTCGACAAAGGCAATGACCTGGACTGGTTCGAATCCAACTTCATCATCATCGGTGCGGCGATTTCGGTGATTGCCCTGGCGGTGTTCATCATCTGGGAACTCACCGACAAACACCCGGTGGTCAACCTGAAGCTGTTCGCCTACCGCAACTTCCGCATCGGCACCATTGTGCTGATCCTGGGTTACGCGGGCTTCTTCGGGATCAACCTGATCCTGCCGCAATGGCTGCAGACCCAGATGGGCTACACCGCCACCTGGGCGGGGTTGGCGGTAGCACCGATCGGGATTCTGCCGGTGTTGATGTCGCCGTTCGTGGGCAAGTACGCGCACAAGTTCGACCTGCGCCTGCTGGCGGGCCTGGCGTTCCTGGCGATTGGCCTGAGCTGCTTCATGCGCGCCGGCTTCACCAATGAAGTGGACTTCCAGCACATCGCCCTGGTGCAGCTGTTCATGGGCATTGGCGTGGCGCTGTTCTTCATGCCGACCCTGAGCATCCTGATGTCCGACCTGCCGCCGCACCAGATTGCCGATGGCGCTGGCCTGGCCACCTTCCTGCGGACATTGGGCGGTAGTTTTGCGGCGTCGCTGACCACCTGGATCTGGATCCGCCGGGCGGACCAGCACCATGCTTACATGAGCGAAAACATGACCACCTACGACTCCGCCACCCGCGATGCCTTGCAGGCACTGGGCGGGGCAGGGCAGAAGGCCTACACGCAGCTGGATCAGATTCTCACCAGCCAGGCGTACATGATGTCCACCGTGGACTACTTCACGTTGCTGGGGTGGATGTTCATGGGGTTGATGTTGCTGGTGTGGTTGGCGAAGCCGCCGTTTACCGCGAAAGCGGGGCCAGCAGCTTCCGGCCACTAACTGGGAGGTTAACCCTGCTTTTTTGTGGTGAGCGGGCTTGCCCGCGCGAGGCAAGCTCGCTCACCACAGAAGAGCGAACCGGCACGCGGTGTATCAGGCGCCGGGTAGCGCCAACTGCGGGTTCACAAAATCAAACGCCGCCAACTGAAACCCTTGCTCATCCACCTGCAACGCCCAGCCCTGCTTGTCCCAATCCCCCAGCACAATGCGCTTGGCCGCCTGGTCACCAATCTGCAACTTATGAATGGCGGGGCGGTGGGTGTGGCCGTGGACCAGGGTGCGCACGCCGAACTGCTGCATCACCCGTGGCACTTCCTCGGGGGTGACATCAACAATGTCGTTAGCCTTCATGCGCGTTTGCGCCCGGCTTTCGCTGCGCAGCTTGCGCGCCAACTTGTGGCGGGTGCTCAAAGGAAGGTGGCGCAGGATAAACAGCACAATCGGATTGCGCAGGATGCGCCGCAGCTTCATATAGCCGACGTCGCGGGTACAGAGGCTGTCGCCGTGCATCAACAGCACGGGCTCGCCATGGAGCTGCACGACACTCGGGTCCTTGAGCAAGGTGGCACCTGCGGCTTTGCAGAACGCCTTGCCGATCAGGAAATCGCGGTTGCCGTGCATGATGAAAATCGGGGTGCCGCTGTCGCTCAGCTCGCGCAGAGCCTCGCAGATGGAGCGCTGGAAGGGCGTCATCCCATCGTCGCCAATCCAGGCTTCAAAGAAGTCCCCCAGAATGTACAACGCCTGGGCGCCACGGGCGCGGGTGTGGAGCAGATCCAGAAACGCCCGGGTGATATCCGGGCGCTCCTCTTCCAGATGCAAATCTGAAATCAGCAATATCACCCAACGATCTCGGCTTTCTCGACGATAACGTCTTCTACCGGAACGTCCTGGTGACCGGCTTTACCGGTGGTCTGCACGCCTTTGATCTTGTCAACGACGTCCTGGCCTTCGGTGACTTTACCGAATACCGCGTAACCCCAACCCTGCACGTTCTTGCCGCTGTGGTTCAGGAAGGCGTTGTCGGCGACGTTGATGAAGAACTGCGCGGAGGCCGAATGCGGCTCCATGGTACGGGCCATGGCGACGGTGTACTTGTCGTTGGAAAGGCCGTTGTCCGCTTCGTTCTGGATGCTTGGACGCTTGTCTTTCTTTTCTTTCATGCCAGGCTCGAAACCGCCGCCCTGGACCATGAAGTTGCCGATGACACGGTGGAAAACAGTGTTTTCGTAGTGGCCGGCGTTCACGTACTCGATGAAGTTGGCGACGGTGATCGGCGCTTTCTCGGCGTTCAGCTCGATGACGATGTCACCGTGGTTGGTGGTCAGTTTGACTTGAGTCATGTTCACTACTCTTTTCAGGGAATTCGTGGGTTTGGGTGCCTGGGCACCACGACCGGTATGGCGAAACTGCGGCCAAGGCGCGCAGTTTAGCGTGCCCTGCAGGAATTTCGAGGTGGTTTTTTACCGCCGGTGCAATAAATGCAGCAGTTTTTGGCCGCGCTCTGTCAGGTACTTGACAGCATCGGCTATGATATCGCCTTTGTTTTGTCGGCCTAGCCCGGCCACGTACTTGTCTGTTCAAGGATCCTATGAGCAAGCCCACTGTCGACCCTACCTCGAATTCCAAGGCCGGACCTGCCGTCCCGGTCAATTTCCTGCGCCCGATCATCCAGGCGGACCTGGATTCGGGCAAGCACACGCAGATCGTCACCCGCTTCCCGCCAGAGCCCAACGGCTACCTGCACATCGGTCACGCCAAGTCGATCTGTGTGAACTTCGGCCTGGCCCAGGAATTCGGTGGCGTCACGCACCTGCGTTTCGACGACACCAACCCGGCCAAGGAAGACCAGGAATACATCGACGCCATCGAAAGCGACATCAAGTGGCTGGGCTTCGAATGGTCCGGTGAAGTGCGCTATGCCTCCAAATACTTCGACCAGCTGTTCGACTGGGCCGTCGAACTGATCAAGGCCGGCAAGGCCTATGTCGACGACCTGAGCCCGGAACAGGCCAAGGAATACCGTGGTACCCTGACCGAACCGGGCAAGAACAGCCCGTTCCGCGACCGTTCGGTGGAAGAGAACCTGGACTGGTTCGCCCGCATGCGCGCCGGTGAGTTCCCGGACGGCGCCCGCGTGCTGCGGGCCAAGATCGACATGGCCTCGCCGAACATGAACCTGCGCGACCCGATCATGTACCGCATCCGCCATGCCCATCACCACCAGACCGGTGACAAGTGGTGCATCTACCCGAACTACGACTTCACCCACGGTCAGTCGGACGCCATCGAAGGCATCACCCACTCCATCTGCACCCTGGAGTTCGAGAGCCATCGTCCGCTGTACGAATGGTTCCTGGACAGCCTGCCGGTGCCAGCGCACCCGCGCCAGTATGAGTTCAGCCGCCTGAACCTGAACTACACCATCACCAGCAAGCGCAAGCTCAAGCAACTGGTGGACGAGAAGCACGTCCACGGTTGGGATGACCCACGCATGTCCACCCTGTCGGGCTTCCGCCGCCGTGGCTACACACCGGCGTCGATCCGCAACTTCTGCGACATGGTCGGCACCAACCGTTCCGACGGCGTGGTCGATTTCGGCATGCTCGAATTCAGCATCCGCCAGGACCTCGACGCCAACGCCCCGCGCGCCATGTGCGTGCTGCGTCCGTTGAAAGTCGTGATCACCAACTACCCGGAAGACAAGGTCGACAACCTTGAGTTGCCGCGTCATCCGCAGAAAGAAGAACTCGGCGTGCGCAAGCTGCCGTTCGCCCGTGAAATCTACATCGACCGCGATGACTTCATGGAAGAGCCGCCAAAAGGCTACAAGCGCCTGGAGCCAAATGGCGAAGTGCGCCTGCGCGGCAGCTACGTGATCCGTGCCGACGAAGCGATCAAGGACGCCGATGGCAACATCGTCGAACTGCGTTGCTCCTACGATCCGGACACCCTGGGTAAGAACCCTGAAGGCCGCAAGGTCAAGGGCGTGATCCACTGGGTGCCGGCGGCTGCCAGCATCGAGTGCGAAGTGCGCCTGTACGATCGTCTGTTCCGCTCGCCGAACCCGGAAAAGGCCGAAGACAGCGCCAGCTTCCTCGACAACATCAACCCTGACTCCCTGCAAGTACTCACTGGTTGTCGTGCCGAACCCTCGTTGGGCGAAGCACAGCCGGAAGACCGTTTCCAGTTCGAGCGCGAAGGTTACTTCTGCGCGGATATCAAGGACTCGAAACCAGGTCGCCCGGTATTCAACCGTACCGTGACCTTGCGTGATTCGTGGGGCCAGTGATTCTCTAAGGAAGCCGTTGTGCTAACGATCTACAACACACTCAGCAAGACCAAAGAAGTCTTCAAGCCGCTGGATGGCAACAAGGTGCGCATGTACGTGTGCGGCATGACCGTGTACGACTACTGCCACATCGGCCACGGCCGCAGCATGGTTGCCTTCGACCTGGTGACCCGCTGGTTGCGTTTCAGTGGCTATGACTTGACCTACGTGCGCAACATCACCGACATCGACGACAAGATCATCAACCGCGCCAACGAAAACGGCGAGTCGTTCGACGCGCTGACCGAGCGCATGATCGCCGCGATGCACGAGGACGAGGCCCGCCTCAACATCCTCAAGCCGGACATGGAACCGCGCGCCACGGACCACATCCCGGGCATGCACGCGATGATCCAGACCCTGATCGACAAGGGTTACGCCTACGCCCCAGGCAATGGCGACGTGTACTACCGCGTCGCCAAGTTTATGGGCTACGGCAAACTGTCGCGCAAGAAAATCGAAGACCTGCGTATCGGTGCCCGCATCGAAGTCGACGAAGCCAAGCAGGATCCGCTCGACTTCGTACTGTGGAAAGCCACCAAGCCGGGCGAGCCGAGCTGGGAGTCGCCATGGGGCGCCGGTCGTCCGGGCTGGCACATTGAGTGCTCGGTGATGTCCACCTGCTGCCTGGGCGAGACCTTCGACATTCATGGCGGCGGCAGCGACCTCGAGTTCCCGCACCACGAAAACGAAATCGCCCAGAGCGAAGCCGCCACCGGCAAGACCTACGCCAACGCCTGGATGCACTGCGGCATGATCCGCATCAATGGCGAGAAGATGTCCAAGTCCTTGAACAACTTCTTCACCATTCGCGACGTGCTGGAAAAGTACCATCCAGAGGTTGTGCGTTACCTGCTGGTGTCGAGCCACTACCGCAGCGCCATCAACTACTCGGAAGACAACCTCAAGGACGCCAAGGGCGCCCTGGAGCGTTTCTACCATGCGTTGAAAGGCCTGCCAGCCGTGGCGCCAGCCGGCGGCGAAGCCTTCGTGGCCCGCTTCACCGAAGTCATGAACGACGACTTCGGCACCCCGGAAGCCTGCGCCGTGCTGTTCGAGATGGTGCGCGAGATCAACCGTTTGCGTGAGAGCGATCTCGACGCGGCGGCGGGTCTGGCGGCGCGCTTGAAAGAACTAGCTAGCGTGCTGGGGGTTCTGCAAATGAAGCCTGAAGATTTCCTGCAAGCCGGCGCTGAAGGGCGTGTGGATGCGGCTGAGGTTGATGCGTTGATTCAGGCGCGTCTGGCTGCTCGTGCTAATAAAGACTGGGCGGAATCCGACCGTATCCGCGACCAACTGACCGCCATGGGCGTGGTGTTGGAAGACGGGAAGGGTGGGACGACGTGGCGGTTGGCTGATCAGGTTTGATCGGTAAACGCTGAATGAAAACGCCCCGACTGGTTCGGGGCGTTTTTTTGTTTTGGAATTAGCATGCGTAAAATTATCTGGATTTATAGATTCTCCATCAAAACCACCATCTGATTTCCCATCTAACTGGCAGAGCCCCCGCGTGAACGGGTATACAGAAAAAAGCAATCCATCCAATGAAAGGATAATTTGATATGAGGTCTGGGTTGTATCCGAGTAAGGGGAATTTGTTTTCTTCGATCATGCTTATGTAGGTGGTTGCAAAAAAACCATTAAATATTAAACAGAGTAGAAACTTGGCAAGAAAATACTCAGCTCCAGAAAAACGTATTTTCAGTGTGTATGCGCAAAGAACTCCCCATGTGGCGAATATCGGGAAAGTCCAGGCGAACCAAAGTGTCAATGCTTTTCCTCGTCGAGTATCTGCTTTAACGTTTGAAAGTCTGTATAGGCTTCGATTCCCATCGTAGTTGGGGTCATTGTTTTGTATGCTCGGATGTAATCGGTTGGGATGTATCTAAATAGGCGCCAAGCATCAGGTTTAAGTACATGTCTAGCTGCACTGTAGACGGACAGTCCAATATCAACTGAACCATAGGCAATATTGGCCCCTCCCTCGTCATAACCCATAGCTGATGCTGCCGACTGATATGCGCCACGTACCGGCCCCACCGTATCCGATTGCCCTGTCATCAGGTTACGCGAACCCTCATATACGTTATTTGCACCATGCGCCAGCAGCGGCACGCCCGCGATAAGGCAGAGCGTGCCAACGGAGGCGTAACAAATTCCAGCCCCTGTGGCCATTTGCAGCGCGCCTGCGACAACTCCAATGCCTTTGCGGCCAATTTCCATTGACTGGTTCAGCAGGCTTTGTTGTTCGGCTTTTATCTCTATCAGGCCCTGATTGACCGTCTTTTTCCCCTGCTCCACATCTCTGACGATGCTACGAGCATAATACGCAACCTCACGATTGAAGATTGACCGTGTAATACCATCCTGAAGATGGCGCGCGCTGATCGTGCACGCTTGGCTGGTCAATCTTCCTGCAGCGTGGCTGACTTCCCATAAGTCATGAAACGTTGGGGTCGGGCTTTTGTTTTTCGATTTTATCGCCCGGCTTCCCATGAGCCGTAACCACTGGTGCCCGCGAGATGATGGGTCCAGATGATCTCCCGATAACGAATGGCCAGATGTTCCTGCGCTTCTACATCGGTTAACAGAACAGCGTGAGGCACTTCGACCGTCAGGCTGGCAATGATGCAGCCCCTGATATCGACGGTGTAGTATTTCTCGCGCTGACGAAACTGCGAGGTACGATAAAAGTTAATCACGCAGTTCAGTTCTTCTCGGTTTGATAATGCCACGGCCAACAAGGGCGATGATTTATCAATATTCTTTGTAATCACCACCGGCCCATGGGTAGATGCCCTGACATTGCCTGTATTAAGCATGTTGTGGTTAAAGGACATCACCATGATTTCGTCTCGGTGTCCCTCCTGGCACTTATTGCCGATAGAGTCCTGGGTCGAGCAGCCAGCCGAAATCAGGCCTTGGGATTGTCCTTTGATGGACATGTAGCCGTGGTATGCCATGGGGTAAACACTCTGGATTGTTTACCCTGAACATACGCAAGAAAGTAAATAGGAAATATCAGACGCTTCGCTTTTTATAGTGCGAGCTGGATGTAGGAATATTCGATATTTTAGTCTGGAGATCTAGGGCGAACATATCTAACCCTTAAAGAAGGCCACTGCCTCCCCAACCCTGTAGCGGCTTTGGACAAACCCATTGTCCGACGCATACGTGCCGAGATGGTGAAGTTCACGCTCGCTGCCTTCCTGGCTGAATAACGGGATCCCTTTGCCCAGCACCACCGGAATACGCGTGATGATCAACTCGTCGATCAGACCCGCATCAAGAAACGCCTGGATCGTCTGGCCACCGTCGATATACAGATGCTGCATGCCGCGCTCGGCTAACGTCGCCACCAATGTGGTCACGTCTCCCGCCATGACCTGAACCTTGCCTTCCAGATGCGCCGGGATTTCCAGTTGCTGGTGAGACAGGACAATGACCGGCGTACCCTCATAGGGCCATTCCGGAAAGGACAGGACCTTCTCCAGGGTTTTTCGGCCCATCACCAGCGCATCCACGGTGGCGATGAAGCTTTCATAGGTCACGCCGTTCAACTGGGCGGCTTCATACTCTGGTCGGTGTAACCATTCGATATCACCGTCCGGACGGGCAATGAAGCCATCGATGCTGGCTGCGATAAAGACTGAGCATTTGATATCCATGGCGAAAACTCCTTTTTGTGCGCTTGGACGCTAATGATAATTTAATCCTGACCTGCAACAACCGAGCTTCTAAGAAATTGCCCTGATGCCCCTGTCTGTCGTGCGAGGATGTATGCGAAGTTGGTTGATCCGTTACCGTTACGCAATCATGTTCTGGGTGTGCTTCGGCGTTTTCCGTACCTCCCTGGCCGATTGGAATCCGATTCCCTCCGGCTCCATGCGCCCGACCTTGCTGGAGGGCGATGTGGTGCTGGTCAACCGTGTGGCCTATGACCTCAAGGTGCCGCTCACCGATATTTCCCTGGCCAAAATCGATAGTCCCCAGCGCGGCGATGTGGTGACATTCTCGTCACCCAAGGACGGCATACGTCTGATCAAGCGCATCGTCGGCATTCCCGGTGACACCCTGGAAATGAAAGATGAGGTGCTGTGGGTCAATGGCGTACCGGCCATTTACAGTGATGCGCAGGACATCAGCGAGCCCATCGTGCCCGGCCACACGGTGCCGGGGATCAAGCTGAAGGAGCTGGCGGCCAGCCGTCAGCGCACGGTGCAGTTCATGCCGACGGTGCGGGCGTTGCGCAGTTTTGGCCCGGTCACTGTGCCGGCTGACAGTTACTTCATGCTGGGGGATAACCGCGATAACAGCGACGACTCCCGGTATATCGGTTTTGTGCCGCGCCGGTTGTTGATCGGGCGCGCGCATCACATTTTGGCATCAGCGCAGATCCTGGATCACTGGATGCCACGCCTGAACAGATTTGGCGCGCCGATTCTCTGACTACGGGTTCGCGGCCAGCGCTCGGATTGCAAACACTGCGATATTGCCCAACTGCTCCACGGTGGCACCGCCCTTGCCGGCGATTTTCATGCCGCTGAGGGTGGCCATCAGAAAATCGCAGGCGCCCGATAAATCGGTGCCGGGGGCCAACTGTCCCTGCTCCCGTGCGCGGCCTAAGGCGCGCTCCAGCGCATCGCGCAAGCGTTCGGCGCTGTGGGTGGTGAGTCGGTTGATTTCTTCGTCTTCCTGGCCGAATTCGCAGATGGCATTGACGCCCATGCAGCCCGCGGTGCCTTCGCGCAAGGCGCGGGTGGCGAAGGATTGCAAGGTGTCGTGAATGGCCTGCAGCGGCGTCTGGCCCTGGTTGAGGCGCCCGATCAGATCGTCAACGCCATTGCGCTGATACTCGGCCATGGCCTGCAAGTACAACTGACGTTTGTCGCCAAACGTGTTGTACATGCTTTGGCGACTGAGCCCCATGGCCTGCATCAGTTCCTCGGTAGACGCTGCAGCGAAGCCCTTGTCGCAGAACACACGTATGGCCTGTTGCAGCACCTGGTCGCGGTCGAATGCTCTGGGTCTTGCCATGGGGTACCTCTGCAAATGAAGGATCAGGCCAGGTAACCACCGTCGATGGTCAGGCTGGCACCGGTGACAAAGGCGGCTTCCTCGGACGCGAGGTAGGCAACCATGCCGGCGATGTCGTCGGCGGTGCCCAGCCGACCCAGCGGGACCAGGCTTTTGACCAGGTCGGAATGCGGTCCGTCGGCGGGGTTCATGTCGGTGCTGGTCGGGCCGGGCTGGACGTTATTGACGGTGATGCCACGTGGGGCAAAATCAATGGCCAGGCCGCGAATCATACCGGCGATCGCGGCCTTCGTCATGCTATAGACACTGGCACCCGGAAAGCCTGAACGTTGCGCCACGACACTGCCAACGGTGATGATGCGATCACCGCTGTGCATGATCGCAGAACTGGCTTTGGCCGCCGCAAATGCCGCACGGACGTTCACCGCAAACATGCGGTCGAAGTCTTCCAGGCTGAACTCATCGACGGTACCGCGCAGCAGGATACCAGCGTTGTTGACCAGGATATTCAAGGCGCCAAAACGCTCCATGGTATGCGCTACCGCGCGCTCGATTGCTGCCACATCAGCGCTGTCAGCCTGGATGGCCAGGGCTTTGCCGCCTTGGCTTTCGATCTGGCTGACAAGCGTATCGGCCTTTGCGCTGGAAGAAGTATAAGTGAAGGCCACCGCAGCGCCTTCGGCGGCGAGACGGCGAACGATGGCTTCGCCGATACCGCGGGAACCGCCGGTGACCAAGGCGACTTTGCTGTGGAATCGAGAGAGTTGAGCAGTCATGGTGATGCCTGTATTAGTGGATTAATTAATCCACTAAACCCTATCAGGCCTCTTAGAGTGCGCCAAGCTATTTTTGGATTAATTAATCTTTAACTGGTTTGTCCCTTGCTCATGGCCTGCGCCCTCCTGAAGCCCGATACTTACTTTTGAGTGAGCCCATTACCTTTTCGTGCGTTCTTGTGGCCTGTCCATCACGTTCCTATCCTGGGGTCTTCGTTTACCCAGGAGGAGTTTTCATGAGCTTTGATCTCGGACTGACAGGCCTTCGCGCGCTGGTCACGGGCGGCACCAAGGGCATCGGTGCGGCGGTGGTTGCCGTGTTGCAGGAACAGGGCGCCCAGGTGATTTCGGTCGCGCGTTCGGCAGCGGGTACGCCACCCGAGGGCGTGCATTTCATTGCCGCCGACCTGGGCACTGCGGCCGGTTGTGCCAGCGCCACCGAGGCGGTGACGGCGCAGTTTGGCGGTGTGGATATCATCGTCAATGTCCTCGGCGGTTCCAGTGCGCCAGGTGGGGGTTTTGCGGTGCTCGATGATGAGCAGTGGATGAATGCGCTGGGCCAGAACCTGATGGCGGCGGTGCGGGTGGATCGGGCGCTGTTACCGGGGATGGTCGAGCGCGGGGCCGGGGTGATCATTCATGTTACGTCGATCCAGCGGGAGCTGCCGTTGCCGGAATCGACCACGGCCTATGCCGCTGCCAAGGCGGCGTTGGCGACGTACAGCAAGAGCCTGTCGAAAGAAGTGACGCCCAAGGGCGTGCGGGTGGTGCGGGTTTCGCCGGGCTGGGTGGAGACGGACGCGGCGGTCGCGTTGGCAGAGCGTCTGGCAGATGAGGCGGGCACGGATTACGAAGGCGGCAAGCAGATCATTATGCAAGCGTTGGGCGGCATTCCGCTGGGCCGGCCGGCCAAGCCTCAGGAAGTGGCGGACTTGATCGCGTTCCTGGTCTCGCCCCGCGCCGGGTCGATCAGTGGCACCGAGTACGTGATCGACGGCGGCACCGTGCCCACGGTCTAGATCACAGGCTTGGCGGCCTGCCATTTAAGCAGGCCATCCAGCACCGGGCACAGGCTCTGGCCCCATTCGGTCATGCGGTATTCCACTTTCGGCGGCACCACCGGGTAGACGGTGCGCTGCACCAGGCCATCGGCTTCAAGCTGACGCAGTTGTTGGGCGAGCATCTTCTGCGAGATCTCCGGGATCAGCCGCTCAAGGTCGGAATAACGCTGCACCTGGCCGCCGAACAGATGAAACAGGATGATCAATTTCCAACGCCCGCCGAGCCAGGCGAGGGTGGTTTCGACGTCGGCTGCGGCGGTGGCAGGGGTGTAGGTTTTGCTCATCGCATACGTCCTTAGGACATGTCTGAAAGTTTCCATTTGCTTTGACGCCCGCCCCATCCTGGCTTTAGATGGTCGCCACGACCCAACTGGCGGAGATTCAAATGGAATGTATTTTCTGCAGCATTGTTCGAAAAACTTCCCCGGCGCACATCCTGTGGGAAGACGAGCAGCATATGGCATTTTTGTCGATTTTCCCCAACACGCCGGGTTTCAGCGTGGTGATTCCCAAACAGCATTACGGCAGCTATGCGTTTGCGCAGTCGGATGAAGTGTTGGCCGGGCTCGCGTTAGCGGCGAAGAAGACCGCGTTGCAGATCGACCGGGCGTTTCCCGATGTGGCGCGCACGGGGCTGATCATGGAGGGGTATGGCGTGGATCATCTGCATGCGAAGTTGTTTCCCATGCATGGCACCGGTTCGGACAGCGGGTTCAAACCGTTGAGTTCGAAGGTGGACAAGTTCTTCGAGGCGTATGAAGGCTATATCTCGTCCCATGATCATGGGCGGGCGGATGATGCTGAGTTGTCCGAACTGGCGGCGCACATTCGATCTTTTGCCTAGCACAAAACCAAATGTAGGAGCGGGCTTGCTCGCGAAAGCGGAGTGTCAGTCACTGTATGTGTTCCTGATACACCGCTTTCGCGAGCAAGCCCGCTCCCACATTTTTGACCGCGTACTTTTCAGGGATCAGCGCCGGCTGCTGACCTCGGCAGGCACATCGTCACCGGCCATGCGCTTACGGAACAATGCCGTACGCGCCAGCAGCAACGTGGTCACCGGCACCGTGATCGACAACAAGATCGGAATCAACCAGCCGTGCAACACCGGGCCGGACTTGAGCACCGAAAAGTAGATGATCGACGCCAACGCCACACACCACGCCCCCAACGTCGAAGCCAATGCCGGCGGGTGCATGCGCTGGAAGAAGTCCTTCATCCTTAGCAAGCCGATCGCGCCAATCAATGCAAACACACTGCTCAACACCAGCAGCACGGCCACGACGACTTCCATCCATAACGGCATCATTCAATCACCTCCCCACGCAGCAGGAATTTCGCCAGGGCAAACGAGCCGACGAAGCCGAACAGCGCAATCAGCAGCGCCGCTTCAAAGTAGGTGTCACTGGCGTAGCGAATGCCCAGCACCAGCATCATCAGCATCGCCAGGATGTACAGGTAGTCCAGCGCCAATACCCGGTCCTGGGCCGAGGGGCCTTTGAACAGGCGCACCAAGGTCAGCACCATGGCCAGCGAGAACAGGAACAGGCTGAGCAGGATCGCATTGGAGAGCAGGGCGCTCATTCGAAGATCTCCATCAGGGGCCGTTCGTAGGTGGACTTGAAGTGCTCGATGAAGGGCGCTTCATCCTCCAGATCAAACACGTGCAAGAGCAGGATGCTGCGGTCCAGCGCCAGTTCCGACCAGATGGTGCCGGGCACCACGGTGGTGATCATCGACAACGCCGCCAGGCCGTTGGCGTCGCGCAGGTCCAGGGGGATCTTGATGAAGCGCGAACGCGGTGGACGGGAGCTGCAGATCAGCACGCCCCAGGCCACTTGCAGGTTGGAGATGATCACATCGCGGCCCACCAGGAAGAACAGGCGAATGATCACCCCAGGGCGGCGAATGCGGATCGGCAACGGCCGCAGCGGCGCCATCATCAGCGGCGCCAGAAAACCCAGCAGCGCGCCCAGCAGCAGGTTGCCGGGGCTCACGGACAGGTTGAGCACCAGCCACAACAGCCACAACGCCAGCGACAACCACGGAGCAGGGAACAGACGCTTCATGGCTGCACCTCCAGCGCGGCGGCCTTGGCTTCAGGGCTCGGCACCGGGCGCGTGGCCATCACCGCCATCACGTAGTGTTCCGGGTTGTTCAGGCTGACGGCCGTGTCCTGGGTGTAGCGCATCAGCGGCTCAGCCTTGAAGGTCAGCAGGATGCTCAGGCCCAGCAGGAAGAAGATCGGCAGGCACTCGTAGCGACGCAGCAGCGGCGAAGGACGCTCTTCCGGGGTCCAGAAACGCTGGATGCCGAGGCGGGCGAAGGCGATCAACGAGGCCAGGCCCGAGAGGATCAACAACGCCACCAAGCCCCAGGCCGCCGGGCGGATCGGCGCGTCAACACTGACGCCCAGGCCCAGCGGATTGACCAGTGCACTCAACAGGCTGAGCTTGCCGATAAACCCGGAAAGCGGCGGCATGCCGATGATCAGCAGGGCGCAGGCGATAAAGCTCAGCCCCAGGAAGGCCATGGTCCAGGGAATCACCTGGCCGACCACGGCTTGCTGTTCATCATCGAGGTTGACGCCGGGACGTGGGTGCAGCGATTCCATGGCTTTGGGCAGCGCATCGATCTCTTCATCCAGCGGCAGGTCGTTGGCCGAGCGCGAACGCTCGATCAGTTCGGCCAGCAGGAACAGCGCGCTTAATGCCAAGGTAGAACTGACCAGATAGAACAGCGCGCCCGCGGTCAGGCTTGGCTGGGCGAAACCGACTGCCGACAGCAGGATCCCCGCCGACACCAGAATGCTCAAGCTGGCCATGCGCTCCAATCGCTGCGCCGCCACCATCGCCAACCCGGCGCAGATGATGGTCGCCATGCCGCCATACACCAGCCAGTCCCCGCCAAACAGCGCCGACGCGCCGGCCTGGCCGGAGAACAGTAGAGTCCACAGGCGCAGCACGGTGTACACGCCGACCTTGGTCATGATCGCGAACATCGCCGCCACCGGCGCACTCGCCGAAGAATACGCGGGCGCGAGCCAGAAGTTCAGCGGCCACATGCCTGCCTTGGCCAGGAACGCCGTCGCCAGGATCGCCGCACCGGCGTGCAACAGGCCACGATCTGCCTCCGGCACCAGCGGAATTTTCAGCGCCAGGTCAGCGAAGTTCAGCGTGCCAGTCACCCCGTAGATCATCGCCGCGCCAATCAAAAACAGCGACGACGCGAGCAGGTTGATCGCAATGTAATGCAGCCCCGCCGACACCCGCGCCCGGCCCGAGCCGTGCAGCATCAAGCCATAGGACGCCGCCAGCAGCACCTCGAAGAACACGAAGAGGTTGAACAGGTCAGCGGTGAGGAACGCGCCGTACAAGCCCATCATCTGCACCTGGAACAGCGCGTGGAAACTGGTGCCGGCTCTGTCCCAGCGGGCCATGGCGAACAACAGCGCACTCACGCCGATGATGCCGGTGAGTACCAGCATCAGCGCCGATAACTGATCGACCACCAACACGATGCCAAACGGCACTTGCCAGTTGCCCGGCAGGTACACGCCAATCGAGCCGGGGCCGCCTTTTTGCGTCCAGTACAGCAGCAAGGCTGCGATGCCCAGGCCGATCATGCTGGAGAACAGGTTGATGCGCGCCTTGAGCGGACGGTGCTTCTCGCCGAGCATCAGCATCAATGCGGCGGTCAGCAACGGCAGCAGGATCGGCGCGACGATCATTTGATTCATCCACGTCATTCCTTGGGCTCCCGGCCGTCCACATGGTCCGTGCCGGTCAAGCCACGGGAGGCGAGCAGCACCACCAGGAACAAGGCGGTCATGGCGAAGCTGATCACAATGGCCGTCAGCACCAGTGCCTGGGGCAGGGGATCGGTGTAGTTGAGCAGGTCTTGCGGCACACCGTCCTTGATGATCGGCTCCTTGCCGATAAACAGGCTGCCCATGCTGAAAATGAACAGGTTGACCCCATACGACAACAGGCACAGGCCCATCACTACCTGGAAGGTCCGTGGCCGCAGGATCAGCCAGACGCCGGAGGCCGCCAGGACCCCAATGGCAATTGCGATGACTTCTTCCATCAGGCGGCTCCTTCCGTTGCGGCAACCACTTTGGCCTGGTTGCTCGGTTTATGGGCCCGCACGGACTGGTGACCGAGGGCGGTGAGCATCAGCAGCGTCGAGCCGACGACCATGGCGTACACGCCGACGTCGAAGAACAAGGCGCTGGCGATATGGATGTCGCCGAGCAGCGGCAGGCTGAAGTGCCAGGTGTGGGTGGTGAGGAATGGATACCCGGCAAACAGCGCTCCGAGGCCGGTCAGCGTCGCCGAGAACAGCCCGAAGCCCATCCAGCGCATCGGCCGCAGGCTCATCTGCGCCTCGACCCACTGCGTACCGGCGACCATGTATTGCAGGATAAACGCCACCGACATCACCAGGCCGGCGACAAACCCGCCGCCCGGTTGGTTGTGGCCGCGCATGAACAGGTAGAACGACACCACCAGAGCAATCGGCAGCAGCAGGCGCACCAGCACCGCCGGCACCATCATGAAGCCCAGAGCGGTGTCGCTGGCCTGGCGTGGGTTGACCAGGTCGGTGGCCACGTCCGGCGCCAACTGGCGCTGTTGCGCGGGCAGTTGCATGCTTTCCTTGGAGGGACGGAAGCGGCGCAACAGGGCGTACACGGTCAGCGCCACGGCGCCGAGTACGGTGATTTCACCCAGGGTATCGAAGCCGCGGAAGTCCACCAGCATCACGTTCACCACATTGCTGCCGCCGCCTTCGGGCAGGGCACGGCTTAAGTAGAACGAGGAAATGTCGTTGGGCGTCTGGCGCGTCAGCATCGCGTAGGACAGCAGCGCCATGCCGCCACCCACCACGGTCGACAGCAAGAAGTCGCGCAGGCGGCGAATGCGTGCCTTGCGCAGCGAACTCGGTAGTGGCGACACTTCTTCGATCCGTCGTGGCAGCCAGCGCAGGCCGAGCAGGATCAGCACCGTGGTGACTACCTCGACGACCAACTGGGTCAGCGCCAGGTCCGGCGCCGAGAACCACACGAAGGTCACGCAGGTCATCAGGCCGCACACGCTGACCATGGTCAGGGCCGCCAGCCGGTGGTACTTGGCTTGCCAGGCGGCACCGAGGGCACAGGCAATCGCCAGCAGCCACAGGGTCACGAATACGATGGAACCGGGGATCTTCGGCCGGTCGCCCCAGCTGAGGCTGCTGTGCAGCATCGGGATCAAACCGGCGATGACCGCCGCCAGTACCAGCAGGAACAGCTGGGTTTGCAGGCGTTTGGTGCTGACGAGCTTCTCGATCTTGCGCGTGCCACGCATCAACACCACCAGGCAGCGCTCGAAGCCGCGCTTGCCATTGAAGTAGCTGATCACGGGCGGGTACTTGAAGCGGCCACGCTTGAGTTGCTTGCGCAGCAATAAATACAGAACGACGCCAGCGGACATGGCCACCAGGCTCATGATCATCGGCGCGTTCCAGCCGTGCCAAATGGCCAGGCTGTATTCCGGCAGCACGCCGCCGACGACAGGCAAGGCAGCAGCGGCGAGGATCGAACCGACCACCTGGGCCGGGAAAATTCCCACCAGCAGGCAGGTGAACACCAGCAGCTCGACCGGCGCACGCATCCAGCGCGGCGGTTCGTGGGGCGTGTGCGGCAGGTTGGTGGCAGTCGGGCCAAAGAACACATCAATGGTGAAGCGCAGCGCGTAGACCACGCTGAATGTACCGGCGACCGTCGCGATCACCGGCAGGGCAAATTCCACCCAGGCGGTGGAGGAGATGAACACGGTTTCGGCGAAGAACATTTCCTTGGACAGGAAACCGTTGAGCAACGGCACCCCGGCCATGGACGCACTGGCAACCATCGCCAGGGTCGCGGTAAAGGGAATCAAGCGGACCAAACCGCTGAGTTTGCGGATGTCGCGGGTGCCGCTTTCATGGTCGATGATGCCTGCGGCCATGAACAACGAGGCCTTGAACGTGGCGTGGTTGAGGATATGGAACACCGCTGCAACGGCGGCCAGTGGGCTGTTGAGACCCAGCAATAAAGTGATCAAGCCAAGGTGGCTGATGGTGGAATAGGCCAGCAGGCCCTTGAGGTCGTTTTGAAAGATCGCGCAGTAAGCGCCGAGAAGCAGGGTAATCGCGCCGGCACCGCCGACGATATAAAACCATTCTTCGCTGCCAGACAGCGACGGCCACAGGCGGGCCAACAGGAACACGCCGGCCTTCACCATCGTTGCCGAATGCAGGTACGCCGACACCGGCGTGGGCGCCGCCATTGCGTGAGGCAGCCAGAAGTGGAAGGGGAACTGCGCGCTTTTGCTCAAGGCACCGATCAGCACCAGAGCCAGCATGACCGGGTACAGCGAGTGCGCGCGAATCTGATCGCCTGCTGCCAGCACCTGGTCCAAGTCGTAGCTGCCGACGATATGCCCCAGCAACATCACGCCCGCCAGCAGGCATAAGCCGCCCGCGCCGGTGACCATCAACGCCATGTACGCGCCGCGTCGCGCGTCGGCGCGGTGGTGCCAATAGCCGATCAGCAGGAACGAGAACAGGCTGGTCAGTTCCCAGAAGAACACGATCTGGACCAGGTTGCCGGAGATCACCAGCCCGAGCATCGCGCCCATGAAGGCCAGGAAAAACGCAAAGAAGCGCGGCACCGGGTCGTCCGGTGACATGTAATAGCGCGCATACAATGACACCAGCGTGCCGATGCCCAGCACCAGCATCGAGAACAGCCAGGCAAACCCATCCATGCGCAGCACGAAGTTCAGCCCGAGGCTGGGCAACCACATGAATTCTTCGCGGATCACGCCACCGTGGGCGATCTGGGGGTAGAGCAGGGCGACTTGAATGGTGCCAACCAGGGCCACAAGGCCGGCCAACAGGGATTCGGTGTTACGTGCATTGTGCGGCAGCAAGGCCGCCAGACAGCTGCCAGCGAACGGCAGAAGCAGTAGAACTATCAGGGACATAGGCTTCTAATCTGCGGGAGTTTGGGATGCATCATACGTGCCGCTTTCTCGATCACCAAACGGCAAGATGTGGCAGGATCCTACAAGGTAGGCCGAAAACTCCCATTTGGCATTGTTTCAATGCCTCGCTTAGCCCTGATGTTCCTGCTCCAGCTCATTGTCCACTGCAAGCGCCTTTTGTGCCTTGGTCTTCATTTCACTGACAATCACCGCCGCCACAATCAACGCCGCGCCCAGCATCGCAATCGGCGGGAAGCGCTCCCCGGCGATCCGTCCCACCACGCCTGCCCACACCGGCTCACCAGCATAAATCAACGTGGCTCGGGTGGGCGAAACGCTTTGCTGCGCCCAGTTCATGGCGACCTGGATCACCGCACTGGTCAAGCCCAGGCCCACCGCACTGAACAGCAGCAGCCACGAAAACCCCGGCAAGGCCTCGCCCATCGGCACCACCATCAGGAACGACAGCAACGACGCCGTGGCCAGTTGCACCACGGTCACCCGGCGCACATCCACCTGCCCGGCAAAGGCGCTGATCAGGATGATTTCAGCGGCAATCGCGACGGCGCCGATCAACGTGGCGATTTCACCGGGGCTGAAATTCAGCGAAGCGCCCGCCGGCCCGGTCAGCAGCATCAAGCCGGTAAACGCCAGCATGATGCCAATGCTCGGCATCAAGCCTGGACGGCGTCCCAACACCAGCCATTGCAGCAACGGCACGAACGGCACATATAACGCCGTGATAAACGCCGATTGGCTGCTCAGGATCGTCTGCAAGCCAATGGTTTGCAGCCCGTAGCCAAACATGATCGCCACGCCGATAAACACGCCGGCCTTCAACTCGAACAGCGTCAGGTCACGCAACGTGCGCAAGGAAAAGAAGCCGACCACAATCGCTGCCGCCGCAAACCGTAGCCCGACGAAAAACATCGGCCCGCTGACGGTCATCGCGTGTTGCACCAGCAAAAAGGTGCCGCCCCAGATCATGGTGATCACCACCAGGATGCATTCGGCTTTGCTGAAACGGTTGAAACGAGGGGAGGCGTTCGCGGTGGTCATGGCGGCTCGGTCTTGCAAGGGAAGGGCACGGACCGCACAATGCGCCGCACGCTGGGCAGTATACTGCGCACACCCACCCATTGAGCAATATAGTGCACAAAGAAAATCCACACCGGGCCTCGGTCCTGCAGCACGTCAGCCAGAACGTGCGTCGCCTGCGCCATGCCGCCGACCTGAGCCAGACCGCGCTTTCGGAAAAATCCGGGGTCAGCCGGCGCATGCTGGTGGCCATCGAGGCGGGGGAGAAGAATGTCAGCCTGTCCACCCTCGACCGCGTGGCCGAAGCCTTGGACGTGGCGTTCAGTGACTTGATCCAGGCGCCGGATGCCCCTGACCACAGCCGTATCAACGAGTTGGCCTGGGCCGGTGAAATTCCCGGCAGCAAGGCGGTGTTGCTGGCCAAGGCTACGGCACGGCGTGAAGTCGAGTTGTGGGAGATGCAACTGGAACCGGGCGATCGCTACAGCCCCGATCCCGACCCGGAAGGCTGGAGCGTGCAACTGTTCGTGTTCGAAGGCTGCCTCACCCTGCTGGTGGGCGAGGAAGAAAAACACGTCGCCGCTGGTGAGTTTTACATGTTCGCCAGCCGCCACGTGCATGGCTATCGCAATGACGGCGATGTGCCTGTGCGGTTTGTGCGCAACGTGGTGATCTAACTGTTCGCCCGGCAACAGTGGATGGACACTTTGCTGCTTTGAAACGCGCCATGTTGCGCTGAATGACCAGCAAATCGCTGATTTTATTGGCGATTACATTCAGGCACGACTCCTGCAATCACTCCAGTATCCCCTCGGAGCCTGGAGTCGGCCCATGTCAGCCCACCCTCAACACCCTGCCCATATCATCCGCTCGGACGCGGAAGCCATCGAGGTCGCCACGCGCCTGGCTGCACGGTTCGCGGTCGACGCCAGCGAGCGCGACCGTGAGCGGCGCCTGCCCATTGCCGAACTCGACGAATTTTCCGCGAGCGGCTTGTGGGGCATCACCATTCCCAAGGTTTACGGCGGTGCCGAGGTGTCGTATGTGACAGTGGCTGAGGTGATCAAGTTGATCTCCGCCGCCGACCCCTCCCTGGGGCAGATTCCGCAGAACCACTTAGGCGTGGTCGACATTCTGCTGCAGACGGCCACCGAGGAACAAAAACACTACTACTTCGGCAAAGTCCTCGCCGGCTATCGCTTCGGCAATGCCTTCTCCGAAGCCAAGAGCAAGAACGCCGGCACCTTCGACACGCAGATCCGTTTCCACGGCGACACCGCGCAAATCAACGGCGAGAAGTTCTACTGCACCGGCGCGTTGTTCGCCCATATAGTGCCCACCGTCGGCAACAACGAAAAGGACCAGGCTTTCATCGCCTTTATCGAGCGCGATGCCCAAGGCCTGAGTGTGATCGACAGCTGGGACGGCTTCGGCCAGCGCACCACCGCCAGCGGCGGCGTGACCCTTGACGGCGTAACCGTGCCTCTCAGCGCGGTGATCCCCGCCCACCAGGCCTTCGACCAACCCACCGCCAACGGCCCGATTTCACAGATCATCCAGGCGGCCGTCGATACTGGCATCGCCCAGGGCGCCCTTGAACAGGCCAAGATCTATGCACGCCAGGCGCGGCCGTGGATCGACAGCCAGCAGGATCACGGCTGGCAGGACCCGTTCACCATCGCCGCAATCGGCGACCTGGAATGGCGCGTGCACGGCACCGAAGCCATCCTCGCCAAGGCCGGCCTGGCGGTGGACCGTGCCCTCGCCGAGCCAAGTGAAGACAGCGTGGCCCAGGCCTCCTTGGTGGTTGCCCAGGCCAAAGTGCTGTCGGCCGAAACCGCCTTGCTCGCCAGCAGCAAGCTCTTCGAACTGGCTGGCACCCGGTCGGTCACCGGCAAACACAACCTCGACCGCTTCTGGCGCAACGCACGCACCCACACCCTGCACGACCCGGCGCGCTGGAAGTACCACCTGATCGGCAATTTCGTGCTCAACGGCGTGAAGCCCGCGCGGCACGCCTGGAACTGAGGATTAACCATGACCGCACTGAGCCTTGCGCGCCAACTGTTGGACAGCACCCGCCGCCATGTCGAGACAAGCGCTGACCCTTATGTGATCAGCCGCTTCGGCGATCTGCAGATCCGCGTTGACGTGGCCGCCGCCTTGCTGGAACGCGCTGAAACCCACCCAAGCCCGGTGGCCGCCACTGAAGCGCAGATCGCCGCCGCCGAAGCCTTGATTGCTGCGAGCAACGCCGAATTCGAACTGACCGGCCAACGCACCGCACTGCCGTCGACCCTTGACGACCCGCTGCGCTGGAAATACCAGGTTGTCGGCAACTACCACCTCAACGGAGTGCTTTGATGTCCCGTGAAATACGCTTGAATGCCTTCGACATGAACTGTGTCGGCCACCAATCGCCCGGCCTGTGGGCGCACCCGCGTGATCGTTCGTGGCAGTACAAGGACCTGGAATACTGGACCGACCTCGCCAAGATCCTTGAACGCGGCAAGTTCGACGGCCTGTTTATCGCCGACGTGCTGGGCATTTATGACGTGTACAACGGCAACGGCGACGCGGCGATTCGCCAGGCGGCGCAGGTGCCGGTCAATGATCCGTTGTCGCTGATCGCGCCGATGGCCTTGGTCACCGAGCATCTGGGTTTTGGCCTCACCGCTTCGTTGTCCTTTGAGCATCCCTACCCGTTCGCCCGCCGTCTCTCCACCCTGGACCACCTGACCAAGGGCCGCATCGGCTGGAATATCGTCACCTCCTACCTGGAAAGTGGCGCCAAGAACCTCGGCCAGAAAGCCCAGACCGAACACGATGCGCGCTACGACTACGCCGAGGAATACCTGGAGGTTTGCTACAAACTCTGGGAAGGCAGCTGGGAGGAGGGCGCCGTGTTGCGTGACCGCGAGCGCCGGATTTTCAGTGACCCGAGCAAGATCCACGAGATCCGCCATGTCGGCAAACACTTCCAGGTGCCCGGTATTCACCTGTGTGAACCCTCGCCGCAACGTACGCCGGTGCTGTACCAGGCCGGCGCGTCCAGCCGAGGTAAACAGTTCGCCGCCGAGCAGGCCGAGTGTGTGTTCGTCGCCGCACCGTCCAAGGTGCTGCTGAAAAAGACCGTCGCCGACATCCGCCGGCGTGCCGCCGAGGCGGGGCGTGATCCGAAGAAAATCCTGATCTTCAACCTGCAGACCGTGATCGTCGGTGAGACCGATGCCAAGGCCAAGGCCAAGTTCGACGAGTACAAATCCTACGTCAGCTATGAAGGCGCGATGGCGCTGATCTCCGGCTGGACCGGCATCGACTTCAGCCAGTTCAAACCTGACGAACCCCTCAAGCATGTGCACACCAACGCTATCCAATCGGCGGTGGAAGCCTTCTCCACTGCCGACCCGAACAAGGTCTGGACGCCCAACGAGCTGGCCGATTGGGTCGGCATCGGCGGCTTTGGCCCGCTGTTTGTCGGCGGCCCGGAAACCGTGGCGGACCTGTTGCAGGAGTGGGTCGAGGAAACCGACGTAGACGGCTTCAACCTGGCCTATGCGCTGACCCACGAAACCTTCATCGACGCCGTGGACCTGCTGGTGCCGGAGTTGCAGAAGCGCGGGGTGTACAAGACTGAATATGCCCAGGGAACGCTGCGCGAGAAGTTGTTGGGTGACGGTGCGCGGTTGGGCGCCAATCACCCCGGCGCCGGTTACCGCGACCTCAAGGTCAACGCAATCTAACTGATCACCCCGCCAGCGGACCACCGCACGCACACAACCTGAATAGGAGAACCTCCCTATGAGCGTGCACGAACTCAAACGTCCGCTGGCCCTGGAATGGCCCGCCGAACTGCTCGGCAACCTACCCAAGGCGCTGGAACAACTGCACCACTGGGCACAGATCACGCCGCTGCACACCGCCTTGCGCCACAAACGCCAGGGTCAGTGGCATGCGTGGCGCTGGATCGACACCTTGCGGGATGTGGAACGCCTGGCCGATGGCTTGCGCCAGCAGGGCTTTGACGCGCAATCGCGCTTGGCCCTCAGCGGGGCGTTCGAGCCGAACCTGTTGCTGTTGGCACTGGCGGCTCATTCCATCGGCGGGCAAGTCCTGACCCTGGCTGACGACCTTGTGGTCGACGCGTTGCAACAACAGCTGTGGCGCATCCGTCCCACCCATTCTTACACCCAGGACCGCCAGCAAGTGCGGCATTGGCAATCGGCCAACCTGCTGGACTTCGCCCAATTGCTGGGTCCGGTTGACCCGGCTCAACACCTCGCCCGCTGGTGGCAACCCAGCGGCGAAACCGCATTGTGGAGCGAAGAGGGCACGCACTGGCAGGGCGGCCTGGCGGTCGTGCTGGAGCAATGGCTGAACAGCGGCCATGGCCTGGCCTTCCCGGAAAGCCCAGCCTCAGCCCGGCGTGATCGCAGTGAAGTGGCGCCCACCGGCCTGCTGTTATCACCCGCACGTTTGCAGCACCTGGCCGACGAAATCGAAAGCCGCCTGGCACCCCATGGCACCTGGCGCCGACGCCTGTGCGACTGGGCCATCACCCACCCGCAAAGCGGCCTGCGTCGCCTGTTGAAAAACCGTGTGCGCAAGCTGCTCGGCTTCCAGCGCCTGGCCTATATCTGGCAACCCCTCAAATCCACCCCTTCGCCGGTGTGGCTGGCGGAATTCAAACGGGACATCGCATGAGCCAAGCCATTCTCCAGGTGCGGGATATCTCGCTGTCGTTCAAGGGGGTCAAGGCGATCAATGCCTTGTCCTTCGACGTGGCGCGCGGCGAGATCTGCGCGCTGATCGGCCCTAACGGTGCAGGCAAAAGTTCGTTGCTCAACGTACTCAATGGCGTGTATCGCTTCGATGCCGGCGAGATCGTCTTCGAAGACCAGCACTTCCACCGCATTGACCCGTTGGGCGCCGCGCGCCGGGGCATTGGTCGCACCTTCCAGAACAACGCGCTGTTCAAGAAGATGAGCGTACTCGACAACATCCTTACCGGCCTGTCGCGGCACCTGCGCAGCAGCTTTATTGAACAAGCCCTGGGCTTACCCCGCGCACGCCGGGAAGCCGAAGCGTTCCGCCTGCGCGCCCAGGGCATTCTCGAATTTCTTGAGTTGCAAGCTCAACGTGATGTGCTGGTGGGCAACCTCTCTTACGGCCTGCAAAAGCGCGTTGAGCTAGGCCGCGCCTTGATCGCCGGACCCAGCCTGTTGCTACTCGACGAACCCATGGCGGGCATGAACGCCGAGGAAAAACAGGAAATGGCGCGCTTCGTCGCCGACGTGAACCGCGACCTCGGTACCACCGTGGTGTTGATCGAACACGACATGGGCGTGGTCATGGGGCTGTCCGATCATGTGGTGGTGCTCGATTACGGGCGCAAGGTCGGCGACGGCACGCCCGCTGAAGTGCAGGCCAATCCCGAGGTGATCGCGGCCTACCTGGGAGTGGTGCACTGATGACGTTTTTCTTTGAAACCCTGCTCGGCGGTCTGCTCGCCGGCACCATGTATTCGCTGGTCGCCATCGGTTTCGTGCTGATCTACAAAGCCAGTGGCGTGTTCAATTTTGCCCAGGGCTCGATGCTGCTGTTTGCCGCGCTGACCTTTGTCAGCCTGCATGATCAGGGCGTGCCGTTTGCCTTGGCGCTGCTCTTGACCGTGATCGTGATGATCATTGGCGCCTTACTCATCGAGCGCTTGGTGTTGCGGCCGCTGGTAAACCGTTCACAGATCACCCTGTTCATGGCCACCTTGGGCCTGTCGTTCATTATCGAAGGCCTGGCCCAGGGTTTGATGGGCTCGCAAGTGCGCGCCCTCGACCTGGGCATCGACGACGTGCCGCTGTTCATCGGCCCGCTGATGCTCAGCCAGTTCGACCTGATCGCTGCGGCCGCTGCGGTGGTGCTGGTGACCGTGCTGGCGTTGCTGTTCAACAAGACCCGCATCGGCGTGTCGCTGCGCGCGGTAGCGGATGACACCACAGCGGCGCTGTCCATCGGCATCAACCTCAACCGTATCTGGCAGATCGTCTGGGCGGTAGCCGGGATTGTCGGGCTGGTGGCCGGGCTGCTGTGGGGCGCGCGCCAAGGGGTGCAGTTTTCGTTGTCGCTGGTGGTGCTCAAGGCCTTGCCGGTGTTGATCATCGGCGGTTTTACCTCGATTGGCGGGGCGATTGTCGGCGGGTTGATCGTCGGCGCGGCGGAGAACCTGGCCGAGGTGTACATCGGCCCCTTGATCGGCGGCGGCATCACGCCGTGGTTCGCCTACGTACTGGCCCTGGCCTTCCTGTATATCCGTCCCGCCGGCCTGTTTGGCGAGCGCGCCATCGAGCGAGTCTGAAACCATGTCGATTCCCGTTGCTCAAGAAACCGCGCCGTTGCTGCTGATCCAGCGGCGCATTCCCTGGGGCCTGATTGGCCTGTTGGCGCTGGCCTTTGTCGTAGTGCCGCTGTGGGGCAATGACTATTGGCTCAATGCGATCCTCATTCCTTTCTTAGTGCTGTCGTTGGCCGGGTTGGGCTTGAACCTGCTCACCGGCTATACCGGGCAAACCTCGGTGGGCGCTGCCGGCTTCATGGCCGTCGGCGCGTTCGCCACCTACGGTTTTTTGCTGCGCCTGCCGGAACTGGGCTTGCCGGTGGCGCTGCTCGGCGGCGGGATTATCAGCGCGTTGGTTGGCCTGTTGTTCGGCCTGCCCAGCTCGCGGATCAAGGGCTTCTACCTGATGGTCACCACCCTGGCCGCGCAGTTTTTCCTGGAGTGGCTGTTCGTCAAATTCCCCTGGTTCTACAACTACGGCTCGTCCGGGACCATCTCCGCGCCGAAGCTTGCGCTGTTCGGCCACGACCTCAACACGCCGCTGGGCCGTTACCTGCTGACGTTGGTCACGGTGCTGCTGCTGACCTGGACCGCGATCAACCTGGTGCGCAGCCAGGTCGGGCGCAACTGGATGGCGATCCGCGACATGGACACCGCCGCCGCCGTGGTCGGCATCCCAGTGGTGCGCTACAAGCGCCTGGCGTTTGCAGTCAGCTCGTTTTACCTCGGCATCGCCGGCGCGCTGTGGGCCTTTGCCTACCTGGGCACGGCCAGCGCCAGCAGCTTCGATATCAATCGTTCATTCCAGATCCTGTTCATCATCATTATCGGTGGCATGGGCAGCATCGCCGGCAACTTTGTCGGCGCGGCTTTCATCAGTTTGTTGCCGATTTTCCTCAGCCACGCCGGGCAGGCGCTGTTTGGCGGTTCGGTGGATGCGGGGCAGTTGCAGAACCTGCAGAAAATCATCTTTGGCGTGTTGATCATCGTGTTCCTGATCAAGGAACCCGAGGGCTTGATTCGCCTGTTGCACAACCTGCGTGACCGTGTGCGGCAGTGGCCGCTGCGTTTCTAACATTCCCTCAAGAGAATTCCCATGCGTGCATCCTTGAAACGTTCCCTGGCCGGCGCTGCGTTTGCGCTGGCCGCCCTGGCCGGTGCTGTTCCCCAGGCGATGGCCTCGCCGGACCAGCAATTCATTCCCCTGGCCACCTACCGCGTCGGCGCCTATGCCTCCAGCGGCGTGCAGGTGTGGGCCGGGATGATCGACTACTTGCGTTATATCAACGAGGTCGAAGGCGGCATCAATGGCGTTAAATTGGTGTGGCAGGAATGCGAGACCGAATGGACGGCGGAGAAGGGCATCGAGTGCTACGAGCGCTTCAAGAATGGCCTGGATGGCGCGCCGGTCGCGGTGTACCAGCCTAACGGCGCGCCGGCGGCGTATGCCCTGAGCGAGCGCGCGGAAGTGGACAAGATCCCGCTGATCACCCTCGGCTACGGCCGCACCGAAGCCACCGACGGCACCGTGTTCCCCTACAACTTCCCGGTGATGCTGACCTTCTACAGTGAGGCCTCGACCCTGGTGAACTACATCGCCCAGCGCGAAGGTGGTTTCGATAAGCTCAAGGGCAAGAAGATCGCCACGGTCTACCACGACTCGGCCTATGGTCGCGAAACCCTCGGCCCGTTGAAATTGCTGGCGGAAAAGTACGGCTTTGAAAACATCCAGATCCCAGTGGCCGATCCCGGCAACGAACAGTCCGCGCAATGGCGCCAGGTGCGCCAAGCCAACCCGGACTGGGTGTTCCTGCGCACCTGGGGCGTATCGACCCCGGTCGCGGTGAAGACCGCCGCGCGCTTCGGCTTCCCGGTGGACCACATCATCGGCGACATCTGGGCCAGTTCCAGCGAAGACGTGTTACCCGCAGGTGCCGCCGCCAAGGGCTACCTGGCGCTCACGCCGTACCCGGCGGGTGCCGACTTCGAGATCCACAAGCGCCTCAAGCAATCCATCCTCGACAAGGGCCACAGCGACCTCAAGGACCTGAAAAACTTCGGCAGCGTCTACTACAACTCCGGCCTGGTGAACGCCGCCGTGGCGGTGGAAGCGATCCGCACCGGCCAGGCCAAGTTCGGCAAGCGTCCGCTGAATGGCGAAGAGGGCCGCTGGGGCCTGGAACACCTGAACATTGACGACGCCCGCTTGAAGGACATGGGCTACCTGGGCCTGATGCAGAACCTCAAGCTGTCGTGCCGTGACCACGAAGGTGGCGGCTCGGCGCGGGTGCAGCAGTGGGACGGCGCCAACTGGACGCTGATCAGCGAGTGGATCGCCGCCGACCGCGCGCTGCTGCGTCCCTTGATCGATGAAAAATCCGCCGCCTTCGCCAAGGAAAAAGGCCTGACACCGCGCACCTGCACCGGGGATGAATAAAGCATGAGCCAGCCCGCCGCTGAATCCGCCAGCCCGTCACTGTTGACGGTCAACGACATCGAAGTGATCTACGACGGCGCGATCCTCGCGGTGGCCGGGGTGTCGCTGAGCGTGCCCAAGGGCGCCATCGTCGCCTTGCTCGGTGCCAATGGCGCCGGCAAGAGCACCACGCTCAAGGCGATCTCGGGGTTGGTACGCGCCGAGCGGGCCGAGGTCAGCCGGGGCGTGATCGAATACGCGGGCCTGGACCTGGCCGGTGTCGATCCTAGCCAGCGCGTGCGCCAGGGTATGGTCCACGTGCTGGAAGGTCGTCATGTGTTCGGCCAACTCACGGTCGAAGACAACCTGCGCAGCGGCGGCTTCGTGCGGCGTTTGAGCCGCAAGGACATGGAACAGGACCTGGAGCGCCTCTACGCCTGGTTCCCAAGGCTCAAGACCAAGCGCCACACCCGCGCCGGGCTCACCTCGGGCGGCGAGCAACAGATGGTCGCCATCGGCCGGGCGTTGATGACGCGTCCTACTTTGGTACTGCTCGACGAGCCGTCCATGGGTTTGGCGCCTATGATCGTGCAGGAGATTTTCGAGATCATCGCGCAACTCAACCGTGAGCAGCAGGTGAGCTTCCTGATCGCCGAGCAGAACATCAATGTCGCACTGAGCTATGCGTCCCACGGCTACGTATTGGATACTGGCCGCGTGGCCTTGAGTGGCCGCGCCGCTGAGTTGTTGGCGCGGGGTGACTTGCATGACATTTACCTGGGCAAACAGTAAGGGCGACTATGCATGACTGAATCCATCCGCAACGCTGATGTACTGATCATCGGCGGCGGCCTGAGCGGCACGATGCTGGCCGTGCAACTGCTGCGCCTGCCGGGTCGGCGCCGGATCCTGGTGATCGAGCCGCGTGCCGAACTCGGCCGGGGCGAGGCCTATAGCGCTGTCGAACTGGGCCACACCCTGAACGGCAATGCGGCGCGCATGAGTGTCGACCCGGACAATGCCGACGATCTGACTCGATGGCTCACCGAGTACATCGGTGCGGGCGGCTGGCCGGAGTCGCGTCAGCAGCCTGTGCCGATCAGCGAATTGTTCCCGCCGCGCGGGATTTTCGGTTTGTATGCCCAGCAACGCTTGGCCGAGGCGAAGGCGCAGTCTGCCTCCAGCGTCGAGCATGTACGTGCTGAAGGGGTCGACCTGCAGGTGGACCAAGGTTCAGCACTGCTCACCCTGGATGACGGCCAGCAATTGCGCGGCGGTGTTGCGGTATTGGCCACCGGCATGTTCCCGGCGGCGCGCACACCGCAGACCGAGTCCAGCGGGTTGAACGCAGCGGCGGTGGATCCCTGGGATGTGCAAGCCATGACCGCGATTGACCCGCAGGCACCGGTGCTGATCATCGGTTCCGGGCTGACCATGGTTGATGCGGTGGTGTCCCTGGAACAGGCCGGGCATCGTGGGCCCATCGAGGTTTTCTCGCGCCACGGCCTGTTGCCCCATGTGCGTCGGCAGCCGCCGAGCTGGGTGGATTTCCTTGGCGAAGATCAGCGCCTGCGCAGCCCTCGGCAATTGCTGCGCGAGGTGCGTCGGCAATGCGCTCTGGCGCAAGCACAGGGCATCGATTGGCAGGCGCCGCTGGACACGGTGCGTGCGCATATCGGCCGGCTGTGGAGCCAGGCCAGTGAGCGCGAAAAACGCCAGTTCGTGCGCCATGTGCGGCCGTGGTGGGAAAGCCATCACCACCGTTCGCCGCCGTTGAGTGCGCAGTTGGTGGCACGCTTACATGATGAGGGGCGGTTGCGGATTCGAGCGGCGTCGTTCAAAGGCCTGGAGCCTTCGGTCGAGGGCGTGACCATTGGTGTGCGCTACCGGGGTGAGCAGGCGTTGCAGCAGGTTTGCGGCGCGGCGCTGATCAACTCCAGCGGTATCGAATACGACTGGCGCCGTGTGGCCCGGCCGTTGCCCCGGCAATTGCTCAAGCGTGGGCTGATCCAGCCTGGGCCGTTGGCGTTGGGGATTGCGGCGGATGTTTCGGGGGCAGTGGTGGATGCCCTGGGGCAGGTCAGCCCTCGGTTGTTCGCCATGGGACCGCCGTTGCGGGGGATGTGGTGGGAAAGCACAGCGGTGACGGATGTGGCGCTGCAAGCGAAGGCCTTGGCCGCAAAGCTGACACAAATCTAACTGTGGGAGCGGGCTTGCTGTGGCGAGCAAGCTTGCTTGCGCTGGGGTGCGTAGCGCCCCTAAAAAGCCGGAGACTGCTGCGCAGTCAACGGGAGCAAGCTCCCTCGCCACAGCAAGCCCGCTCCCACATTTGAATCTTCATTTATCTTGAGGTTTTCACAAGTCCCGGTTTCAGCCCAAACACCTCAACCCCCTGCGCCGTCGATTGCCCGGTCGTCACCTTCACCCGCTCCACCGGCTTATCCATCGCCTCGCGGTATTCCACCGTCATATCCGGCCCAATCGCCTGGCTTGGAATCACCATCGCCTGCGCGTTGTTGTAGGTCACGATGGTCAAGCGCGCACTCATGCCCAGTCGCACCCGTTGCAACTGCTGCGACGTAAGCTTGGGGATCGACAAGGTCACTGGAAACTGCGCACTGCCCTGGCTGTCATTGGCAATCGCCAAGCCGCTCACCACGCTCACCGAGCCGCTCAGCCGCTCGCCGTCAAACCCATCGCCCAGCACTTCCACGGCCTGGCCTTGATGCAATTGGTTGATGTCGAGTTCCGAGACCTTGGCGACGATTTTAAGCCGTTCGATGTTCGCCAGGCCAAACAGCACCTGACCCTGGCTGACCTTGCTGCCGGCCTGCACTGGAGCCGTGTTGCTGCCGCCAGCCTGAGTCGAATTATTGCCCGGCGGCGGCACCACGATGCCGGAGAACGGCGCCTTGACTTCTTTGCCTTCAAGCAGTTTGTGCAAGGCGTCGTATCTCACCGTGGCGTTGGTCAGTTCCATGTCGGCGATCTGGCGGTACTCGCCCTTGCCCTGATTGACGGCCTGTTGCAGTTCGCTGCGGGCGGAGGCGAGATCCAGCTGTTGCTGTTGGGTCTGTTGCCTGAGGTCGTCCAGTTCGTTACGCGGGATGATGCCGCGCTGAAACAGGTTTTCGCTCTCGGTGAGTTTGCGCTGGGTATTGCCGGCGGTCATTTCGGCGGTGCGCAAGCTGCGGCGCGCACGGCTGACGGTGGGGCCGTTGTCCCAGTCCTGCATTTCCTGCACGGTACGCCGGGCCTTGAGTTGGGCGGAGAGGGCGTCGCGCAGTTGCACTTCCAGGGTGGCCGGGTCCATGCGCAGCAGCACCTGGCCGGCCTCGACCCGCTGGCCTTGCTCCACCAGGTTGGCTTGCACGTTGCCGTCGAATGGTGCGGTGAGGGTGATGGTGGTGTCGGGCTCGATCTTGCCCACCAGGCCGATCTGGTGCACCAGCGCGTCGGGCTGGACGGCTTGCCACTGTTCGCCGCTGCCGGCCGGATCGGAGGCCGGGCTGCGCAAGGCCAGGCCCACGCCGCCCAGCAACAGGATAATTACAGCACCCAGCAGGCGTTTCTGATTAGTAGTCATTGAGGGCGATTTCCCAACTTTCCAGCGTCATGCCCAGGGTCAAGTCGAGCTGGGTCTGGGCGTTCAAATAAGCGATCAGCGCATTGAGCCTTGCGTTTTCGGCGTTGCGCAGGTCGGTCTCGAAACTCAGCACCTGGAAGTTGGTGGAGCGTCCGGCGCTGAGTTTTTCCCGTTCGATGTCGATCTTGCGCCGCGACAGCTCGACGGCGCGCTGGGAGATTTCATATTGTCGCCAGCGGGTGCCGAGGTCGCGCACCACATTGTTGACGCTGCGCTCCAGCTCCTGGCGCGCATCGGTGATACGGATCTCCTGATCCTCCACATTCACCCGCGCACGTACTTCAGCCTGGCGTGTGCTGATATCGCCGATGGGGATTTGCACCTGCACCCCAGCGTAGCTATCCCAGGTTCGGTTATTGGAACGACCGGCGTCGTTGTCGGTGTTGGCCCGTATCTGGTTGGCACCGGCCACCAGGTCCACCTGCCAGCGCCCGGAATCCTTGGCGATCACCAGGTTGAGGTCGGCCTGTTGGCTGCCGAGTAACGCGGCAAGGTATTCCGGCTGCTGGGTCTGCGCGAGGTTGAAGGCCTGGCGCTTGTCGATCTGCACGGGCTGGGCCTCCAGGGCCTCGGTGGCGCGAATTGGCGTCGACAGGTCCAGCGCCAGCAGACGCAGCAGGGCCAGGCGACTGGTGTCCAGCTGGTTCTGCGCTTCTTCCACGCCCAGTTGCTGGGTGGCGATATCGGCTTCGGTCTGCACGATTTCGAACTCCGCCATACGCCCGGCATTGATCAGCGCCTTGTTCACTTCCAGCAAGGTGCCGGAGCGCTTGAGGGCGTCCTGCACGATGCTCAGTTGCTCCTGGGCGCGCAGCAGTTCGCGGTAGGTGGCGATGATCTGGCTGATGGTCTGCGCCACGGTGGCCTTGAGGTTCAGGCGGTTGGCCTGTTCCGACAGGCGCGACAGACGCAGCGGCGCCGTGGTGGCGTCCCAGCCGGCGCCGCGCAGCAGCGGTTGGATGACCGCCAGGTCGAGGCCGTCGCTGCGGTAGCGGCCGGCGCGGTCGGCGGTGTTCAGTTGTTGAGTCCAGGCCATGCTCAGGCGCGTGCCGTATTCGCTGAGCAGGCTGGTGGCCGGCGCGAGGTTGGCATTGCGTGTGTTGTCGGCGGAGCCACGGTTGGTGCGGTAATAACTGTTGAGGGTGAGCTTGGGGTTGAACACATCTTCGGCCACGCGCAGGTCGAACTTCTGCGCCACCCGTTGCAGGTAGGCGCTGCGGATCGCCGGGTTGTTGCGCAGGCCCAGGTACACCGCATCGCCCAGGGTCAGGGTGGTGACCTGGGCATTCAACGAGACGCTGCGGTCATAGCCGCTGCGGGTGGTACTGGGTGCCGATGGCTTGATCACCACGTCGGCGGCCATGCCGGGCAGGCTGGCGAATGCGAGCAGCCAGAGCCATTTATTCATCGCGCAGGGCCTCCACCGGCTGCAAGCGTGAGGCCGAGACCGCCGGGTAAATGCCGAAGAACAACCCCACCAGCAAAGTACTGCCCACCCCCAGCGGCAAGGCGGCGACCGCCAAGGCAAACTCCCAGCCCGACAGCCAGGCATACAGCCAGGCGGCAGTCATGCCCAGTACCGCGCCGCAAAGCGCGCCGACGGCAGTGAGGGTCACGGCTTCGAGCAGGAACAGGTTGCGGATATCCCGCTGGCGCGCACCCAGGGCCATGCGGATGCCGATCTCGCGGCGGCGCTCCGAGACGTTCATCAGCATCACGTTCATCACCCCCACGCCACCGCCCACCAGCGAGATCGCGCCCAGGGCCAGCAGCAGGTAAGCGAAGGTGCGGCTTTGCCGGGTCATGCCGTCGATCATTTGCTGGGGCACCTGGATGTCCACATCGTGGTCGGGAAGTCGGGGTCTCAACGCGGCGGCCGCGTCCTGGGCGATACGTTCCATGTCCTGGCCGGGCGCGGCGCGGATGATCACGTTGCCAATCTGCGGGGTTGCATAGATGCGGCGCATGCCTTCGGCGGGAATGAACAGCGAATCGTTGGCTTGCACCGGCATCAGCATCGCTCGTGGCTGGTTGCGCAGGATGCCGACGATCAGGAACAGGTAATCGTTGATGCGCACGCGATCGCCCAATTGCAGGGGATCGCCCGGCGCACTCAATGACTGGGCCACTTGGTCACCGATCACGCCGTAGGTTTCATTGGCATCAAAGCCCGAGAGGAAGCGCCCCTGCTGCACCGCCAGGCGCATCGCGTCCTTGATGTCCGGCGTGCTGCCGACGAAGTTGGCGTTGACGGTACGACCATGAAACACCACGGGCCCGCTGAACAACGTGAGGGCGCCGATATGGTCGATGCCTGGCACTGTCTGGCGTACGGCGTCGAGGTCAAGGCGCGCGGGCATCGGCACCGTGCTGGCGCCCTTGGGGGGGAACTGCGCGATCAGGGTGTCGGTGCCCATGTCCTTGAAAATCATCGCGGCATCTACCGCTGCGTTATTGCCGATATTGATCAATGCCACCACCGACGAGCTGCCGATCACGATACCCAGCAGGGCCAGGATCGAGCGCTTGCCCAGGGTGCGCAAGCTGACGAGGGCTTCATGCAGCAGTTGGCTGAGGCTTTGTTCGACCCACAGGCTGCTCCTTACCCGCTGCGTCATGGGCGCCCGGCCTCGTGCACCACGCCATTGCGCACCAGGATCTTGCGGTCCAGGCGCTCGGCGATGTGGGGGTCGTGGGTGACGATGATCAGGGTGACCTGTTGCTCGCGGTTCAGCGCCAGCAGCAGGTCCATGATGTCCTGGGCGGTGGTGCTGTCGAGGTTGCCGGTGGGTTCGTCGGCCAGGATCACCGAGGGCTTGCCCACCAACGCCCGGGCAATGGCGACGCGTTGGCGCTGGCCGCCGGACAGGTCGGCGGGGCGATGGTGAGCGCGGTCGGCCAGGCCGACCTGTTCAAGCATACGCAGGGCTTGTTCCACCGATTCATGGCGCGACACGCCGCGATAACTCAGGGGCAGGGCGACATTGTCCAGGGCGCTGAGGCGGGGCAACAGGTTGAAGCTCTGGAACACAAAACCGATCTGCTGGTTGCGGATCGCCGCCAGTTCATCGGGCGTGGCGTTGAAGATATCGTGGCCGGCGAAGTGGTACTGGCCGCAGTTGGGCAGGTCCAGCAGGCCGAGGATATTGAGCAGGGTACTTTTGCCGGAGCCGGAGGCCCCGAGGATGCCGCAACTGTCACCACGGGCGATGGACAGGCACACATCATTGAGAATGGACAGGTGCTGCCCGGCCAGCTGATAGCGTTTGCCGATGCCTTGCAGGGAGATCAAGCCTGGGTGCGCGGGAGTATCTGTCATGAATACGCCTTCAGTCTCGACGCCGTCGTCAGAGTCCCCGTAAAGCCTTGTAACAAGTTCGGGGCGCGTCAGGGTGCGTCATGGACCGGTTTTTGTTTCTTTTTTTTAAAATATTGTTTGAATACTAACCGCCTTCCAGCCGCTTCGCCAGCCGTCGATGTAGAGCGGTTTCAGCTTGGGAAAAGGCCTACTCAAAGAGGTCGGGAGGTTGGGGAAAACCCGCTTGCCTGTCGCCGACGGGCCCGTCGGCCAAGGCTTTCGATCATATGGCGGTGTGTCACTACTTGCTTTCGAACGAGGGCCCCGGTATAAAAAATCAAATTATTTTTTTAAACAATATTTCCTACGTGGAACTTCTATGGTCGCGAAGAAAGTCAGCGCTCCAAACATCACCAAGACTCGATTGCTGGATGCGACAGAGGCTCTCTTCATCAAGTATGGCTACGACGCCGTTCTGCTTCGGCAGATTACCGAGCGTGCCCAGGTGAACCTGGCGGCGGTGAACTACCACTTCGGGGACAAGGATTCCCTGATGCAAACCCTGCTCAAGCAGCGCCTGGAGCCGCTCAACGAGCAGCGCCTGGAATTGCTCGCGCGCTGCGAGGCGCAGGTCGACGGCCCGCTGGATTGCGACACCCTGCTCGGTGTGCTGTTTGCCCCGGCCATGGGCCTGGAACGCAGCGATCCCGCCAGCGCCAGTGGGGAAGGGCGTTCGTTTATCCGCTTCCTGGGGCGGGTGTACAGCGACACGTCGCCGTTTATCCAGGAATACCTCAAGGTGCATTACCAGCCGGTGTTCCAGCGGTTCTTCGAAGCCTTTGCCCTGGCCCTGCCGGATCTGCCGCGTAATGAACTGGGGGTGCGCCTGCAATTTGCACTCAAGGCGATTTCCGGGGTGATGGCCGGTACTGAGTTGCGCCTGCTGATGAACTCCATGAGCCTGGGCCGTCCGGCCACGGATGCCGAGGTGATGGCCAAATTGATCACGTTGGTGTCGGCGGCGATTCGCGTGCCACAGCAAAGCCCGGAGGCGGAACATGCCTTGGCCAAGGTGCTGGATACCCAGCGGGCGATTCGCGAGCAGTCCGCCGCGCCAGCGAGCAAGGCCGCGCGTTGACTCAAATCCCAGGCAAAAAAAAGCCCGCTGGGGCGGCGGGCTTGATATGCAACATTTGTAACGGATGAGGCTTCACACTACGTTCCGGGATGTGAATAAAACGTGAAAACTTTGTAAGGGAAAGTGTGAAATTCTTGAAATCTGTAAACGCGTTGAAAATGTCTTGTTCCGCCCGATGCATTCAGATCTTCCAGCGCCCCGCGCTCTTGGCCAACCGCTGGCGCATCGCATCCACGTTCTGCGCCAGTTGCAGCGTCAGCAGCCGATAACCATCCAACGCGCTGTACACCGGGGCATCCAGTGCCGGCTCAATACCCGTATGGCTCTGCCGCTCCAAGCGCTCCGTCACCCCCGACTTCAACGCTCGCGCCATCCCCACCAGTTGCACGCGGATCTGCCGATGCTCGGCCTTCAACATCACCTGCATACGCGCCATCGCCTGTTCATCGCGTGGGTCGGGCCGGGTGTTGCCGAGAATTTCCAAGGTGCTGATGCACATCCGCAGATGCCGCTGGATCGCGTCCAGTTCGGTCATGGAGATGCGCACTTCCTTGGACACCGACGGCATCAGCGAGCGCAACTGCAACATCGCCGCATTCAGGCGATTGAGCAGCTTGAGGTGTTCATCGCTGGTGACGGACTCGCCATTGATGATCCGGCTATAGATCGCGGCGCAATCGCGCAACGCGCTGGCCAGGTTGTAGCGCCAGGAGTACACGGCGTACAGCGGCAGGGCAAAGGAAAAGGCCAGGGCCAGGGCGATACCGATCAGGATGTCGACCGTGCGCCACAACCCATCCGACAGCGGGTTGTCACCGTGGCCGGCGACGATAAACACGGTGATCGCCGACAACAGCGCGGTGTACCCACCCTTGCCGATGGCGTGATAGGAAAAGAACCCGCACACCACCGACATCAACAGGTAAGTCAGCAATGGCTGGCCGACGTAGGCCTCCTGAACCACCAGCAGCAAGCCGACACTGGCGCCGATCAAGGTGCCGTAGGCGCGCTCCACGGCTTTCTTGCCGATATTGCCGTGGTGCTGCAACCCGCCGATCACCACCAGCATGGTCACCGACGCCCACTCACCGTGGGGCAGATTGATGCCGGTGGTCAGCAGGATCGTCGCCAGCAAGCCGATGGACACGCGCACGGCGTGGATCAGCTTGGCATGGCGATAGCGGCGGTACGGGTCGAGCAGGGGGCGCAACAGGCGCCGGGCAAACACAGGCAGATGCAGGTTAATCAACGACGAATCGTCCTCTAGAAAATGTAATCGGTGGTCAGGAAACTCGAATCGCGGTTACGCAGGATGTCGCTGACCAGTGCCTTGTTGCTCTCCTGGAACTTGGTCGCCACCAAGGTGCGGATCGAGAACACGCGCAAGGCGTCATGCACCGACAGCGTGCCCTCGGCCGAGTTCTTGCGCCCGTTGAACGGGAACGTGTCTGGGCCACGTTGGCACTGGGCGTTGATGTTGATGCGGCCGACCTGGTTGGCAAAAGTGTCCACCAGGCGCCCGACTTGCACGGCGTTGGTGCCGAAAATGCTCAACTGCTGGCCGAAATCCGAGTCCAGCACGTAGTCGATCACGGTCTCCAGGTCGCGGTAGGGCACGATGGGCACCACCGGGCCGAACTGCTCTTCATGGTACACGCGCATCTGCGGGTTCACCGGGTACAGCACCGCCGGGTAGAAGAACGATCCGCGGCTCTCGGCGCCGTGCGCATTCACCACCTTGGCACCGTGTTGTGCGGCGTCAGCCACCAGGCCGTTGAGGTAATCCACCTTGCCCACTTCGGGCAATGGCGTCAGCGCCACGCCGTCTTCCCACGGCATGCCGGGTTTGAGCGTGGCCAGCTTCTGGTTGAATTTCTCGATGAAACGGTCGACCACGTCTTCATGCACAAAGAGGATTTTCAACGCGGTGCAGCGCTGGCCATTGAACGACAAGGAACCGGTGACGGCTTCGCTGACGGCATTGTCCAGGTCCACTTCGGGCAGCACGATGCCTGGGTTTTTCGCGTCCAGGCCCAGCGCGGCACGCAGGCGATGCGGCTTGGGGTGCAGTTTCTTCAAGTCACTGGCGGCCTTGTTGGTGCCAATGAACGCAAAGATATCGATCTTGCCGCTGGCCATCAGCGCGCTGACGGTTTCGCGACCGCTGCCGTAGATCACGTTGATCACCCCGGCCGGGAAGCTGTCACGGAACGCTTCCAGCAAAGGGCGGATCAGCAGCACGCCCAGCTTGGCCGGCTTGAACACCACGGTGTTACCCATGATCAACGCCGGAATCAGCGTGGTGAAGGTCTCGTTCAGCGGATAGTTATAGGGCCCCATGCACAGGGCCACGCCCAGCGGCACGCGGCGGATCTGGCCGAGGGTGTCCTGTTCCAACTCGAAGCGGCTGGAGCGACGGTCGAGTTCCTTGAGGGCATTGATGGTGTCGGTGATGTAGTCGCAGGTGCGGTCGAACTCTTTCTGCGAGTCCTTGAGGTTCTTGCCGATTTCCCACATCAGCAGCTTGACCACCGCGTCGCGCTGTTCACGCATGCGGCGCAGGAAGGCTTCGACGTGCTGGATACGTTCGGCCACGCGCATCGTCGGCCATTCACCCTGGCCACGGTCATAGGCACGCACGGCGGCATCCAGAGCGGTGAGGGCGGTGTCGGCGTCCAGCAGGGGCGTGCTGCCGATGTGTACGCGTTCGTCGCCAAACTGCACCGGGCTCTGCACCTTGGCCAAGGGGCCATTCCACACCTGCAACTGGCCATCGACCAGGTAATCACGCTGTTCAATGGGCGCCCCCAGCTGAAATGGCTCGGGAATCTCGGCGGCGGAAGCGGGAAACAGCTGGGCGAGCAGGTTGCTGGTGGTCATGTCGCTACCCCTGGAATAGTTGCAAAACATGACTAGAGAGTCACCCAACAACAGGCTCTATGGCAAGGCTTGCGCGCTTTCTTGTACGCAGCCATGCGCCTGACGGTTAAACTGCGCGGCTTTTCAAAAGGAGTTCACATGAGTCAGTACCAGCCGGGCATTCTTGCCGCACCGGTGCCGTTGCAGGCACGCCATCTGTTTTTTGCCGTGGACTCACTGGCCGCCGTACCCGCTGCGTTGGACGCGCTGGTGCAGTTGACCGATTCGGCGGCGGTGGTGGGTTTTGGCGAACCACTGGTGAATGCCTTGGGCGCCCGGATTGAAGGCTTGCGCACATTCCCCACGGTCAGCGGGCCGGGCGCGCATAACCCGTCAACCCAACAAGCGTTGTGGGTATGGCTGCACGGCGTGGATCGCGGTGAATTGCTGTTGCGCAGCCGCGCCTTCGAAAAGGCCCTGGCCCCCGCGTTCCGCCTGGTGCAGATGACCGAAGGCTTCCGCTACAAGACCGGCTTCGACCTCACCGACTACGAAGACGGCACCGAGAACCCCCACGACGACGCAGCCGTCGAAGCGGCCCTGACCGACAGCGGCGCCAGCTTTGCCGCGATCCAGCAGTGGCAGCACGACCTCGACGGCTTCGCCGCCTTGCCTGCGCAAGAGCGCGACCACATCATCGGCCGCCGCCATGGCGACAACGAAGAACTCGACGACGCCCCCGAGTCCGCCCACACCAAACGCACCGCCCAGGAAAGCTTCACCCCGGAAGCCTTCGTTGTGCGCCGTTCGATGCCATGGGCCGAGAACGGCCAGGCCGGGTTGATGTTCCTCGCGTTCGGCCATTCCTTCGATGCGTTCGAAGCGCAGCTGCGCCGCATGAGCGGGCTGGAAGATGGGATTGTCGATGGCCTGTACCGCATCAGCACACCGTTGACCGGCGGTTACTACTGGTGCCCGCCGATCAAGGATGGGCGCCTGGACCTGAGCGCGCTGGCTTAAATCACACCGCACACCAGTCGCTCGCCGCCACCGCCCAATGGCTTGGGCATGTCGGAATGGTTGTCGCCGCCGGCATGGATCATCAGCGCGTGGCCCTTGATCTGTGCCAGGCTTTTCAAGCGGGGCGCCAGCACCGGGTTGTTCGAGGTGCCGTCCATGTTCACGTACAGCGCCGGCAGGTCACCCAAGTGGCCGTCGGCGTAAGGGCCCAGGTGCTTGCCGGTCTTCTCCGGATCGAAGTGCCCGCCAGCGGCCAGTGCCGCGACTTTCACGCCGTCTTTCACACCCGCTTCACAGCTGCCGTTTTCATGGATATGAAAGCCGTGCACGCCCATTGGCAAGGATTTGAGATCAGGGGTGAAAATCAAGCCGTAGGCCGATTCACTGATGGTGATGCTACCGACGGGCTGTGGCGCGCCATCGGCACTTACCAGGTTGACCGGCACTTGCAACGACGCCGCCTGGGCGGAGCCGACCGCGAAGAGACTGAGCAGGCCGAACAGAATAGAGCGATTCATAAAAGCGTTCCTGAAGGTTATGGGTGTTGGGCAGTTTCAGGAATAACAACGATTGGGCTGCGGCAAACATTCCGTTGGAAAAAACATATTTTTCCAACGGAATAACCTCGGGCCATCAACTGTTTTGCATACCCATCTGTGCAAACAGCGGCACCATCCCCGCGCCGCGACAATGGCGGCAGCCATACACACCCAGCACCACCGGTTCTCTCACCGCCGGTTTTGGCGCCCGCTCGAACCAGGTGGGCGCCACGAAGCGGTAGCCCAGGCCGGGTGCCGTGGCGATGTACAACGCTTCATCGTCACCGAGGGTGCGACGCAGGGTCTTGATCTGCGTGCGCAGGTTGCATTCCTCCACCACCAGTTTCGGCCAGGCAATGTCGAGCAGTTCGGTTTTCTTCAGCAGTTCGCCGGGGCGCGAGGCGAGGGCGATCAGCAGTGTCAGCGCGCGGCTGCCCAGGTTCACGGGTTGCCCGTGCTTGAGCAGTTGATGGCGCTTGGGGAGCAGTCGATAAGGGCCGAAGTGAATCTCAGCGCAACCGTCGTTGTCGAGGAGCGATGTGGGTGAATCATTCATGTCGGTCATAGATCACCTGGAAGTTTTATATATAGCCGGCCCGTGAACGAGTCCTTTGGTTATTAGTGCAGTTGCACTAACGGGCGCGGAGGAAAGTTGTTCTCCCAGCAATAAGGCTGCTTGGGAGGGGCTATCAAACGCGATGATTAAGTCGCTGTTGTTACAAATGGAAATATCTGGGAAGTTGGGCAAAAGGCTATTAGCGAGAAATGTGAAGTCGTCGCGAAAATAATTGCCATGCCTTGCTTCATAGCTCGTTTGCATCGCGCCTTATTGCTCACGTCCGTTGTGCTCATAGTTGAAAGGTCCCCGTAAAACCGGGCCTGCAGCGTGTCTTGGTTTTTTTCTGAAAGTTCCGTGACCCTAAATGGATGAGTTTTTCTCAACGCCAGGTTGAGCCAAACCTTTCACAGCGCCTGTGCGGAACGTTTCACAAGCTTTCACAGCGAAGGCGTTTTGATCGTGAGTAGTATGGAACCCATGCAAACCGACGGCAGTTCGAAGGCTCACTGTCTGACGTTTTGGGCATTCACCGGTTTGCATACTTTCAGCTTGCTGTTGCGCAACTGAATAACTTCCCTATCGATGCAAGGAGATGAACATGGCTGATGTCCCACCAGTAAAAGCAGGCGGCGCCGACGACGCTATCGCGAAGATGGAAGCGACCTTCAACATGGCTATCGAGAAGTCGGCCAAGATCACCGAAATCAGCACCGCGAAAAAAGCGGAGCTCGACGCCACCAAACAGCGTCCGCAGAACTGATTCGCCAAACGGGCGGCGCCGGCGCTGCCCGTTTACCCTCTGATGCTTGACCCCGTTGCACATGCTCAAGGGGGCAAACCCAACCATGACAGCCTTGATTTCCTTGGGGCCGGTCGCCGCTACTGGCGCACCGACCTTGACCGTGACCGATGGTTTGCACCAGGGCAGTTCCCTGGTGCTCGACCAGCCGGTCTATACCCTCGGCGCCGACCTGGCGGCCGACTTGGTACTCACCGATCCCGGCATTGCCGGCCTGCACCTGCGCCTGCGGTTTGAAGGCGACCAAGTGGCGGTCGAAGCGCTGGGCGGTGACGTGTTGCTCGCCGGCAATGTGCGTATTCCCCACGGCAACGGCCATCGCGCGCGATTGCCGTTGCAACTGCGGATCGGCACGGCGGGTGTGAGCCTGGCTGTGCCTGGTGGCGCTGAAAAACCGTCGGACGCCCCACGCAAAATCACCCCCTGGATTGTCGCGACCGTCCTGCTGTTTATCTGTGCGGGGGCGCTGGCGGTTCGTAGCGAAGCGCCACTGTTGCCCGCAACGGTCGTGGCCGACGAGGTTGCGCCGCTGAAAAAACCGTCCCGCGAGCAAGCCAAAGCCTGGTTGGAGCAGCAGCTACAAACCGCCCGCTTGGACACCGTGAAAATCAGTGACAGCAACGGCCAGCTCAGCGCCACCGGCACCTTTGAACAGTCGCAAAAGCCACAGTGGCTGGCCTTGCAGCAGGCGTTTGACCAGCGCTACGGCCAGCAGGTCGTGCTCAACCCGCGTGTGACGGCCCGCGCCGATGCCGCCGCGCCGCGCGTGCGCTTCCAGGCCGTATGGTTTGGCGCCCAGCCCTACGTGATCAACGACAGCGGCAAGCGCCTCTACCCCGGCGCAGCCCTGGCGGACAACTGGGTGCTGGAACGCATCGAAAACAACCAAGTGATCCTCGCCCGTGGCGAGGAGCGCTTCACCTTCACGCTGTGACCATGCTTTTAAGCTAAGGCCCTGGGATGAAAGTCGAACCCCGCCCGTTGATTCCCAGTGATGTGCGCAGTGCGCCGGTCGAAGCGGTTCGCCCGGTCAACGCGCGCCAGGCCACCGCCTTCGAAGCGGTGCTCAAGACCCGCAAGACCCAGACCCGCCGCTCCCTGCGCAGTGACCTCGAAGCACTCACCGCCGCCGCTGGCGTGGACTCGTTGCTGTTCGGCGGCGCGCGTTCGCTGGAGCTGCTGGAGCATGTGATGGAACACATCCTGCCCGGCCTGGACGCCGAGCCACACATCAAGGCACTGGCCATCGAGCTGATCGGCGAAGAGATCGAGATGCGCCGCAACCTCGAACAGCAACGCTCGGAGGTGCATACCTGATGGCCCGCGAAAACGACGACGCCGTGCAACTGCTCAAGGGCATTGGTGAGCTGTATCGGCGTAACGGCCAGTCCCAGCGCGCGCTGGTGATGCTGCTGATTGCCGTCAGCGTCGCACCCCACGACGGTGTGTTGCTGCGTTCGCTGGTGCTGGCGTTCACCGACAGCGGCGACGCCGCCCGCGCCCTGAGTGCCCTGGACCGCCTGGTGGCGCTGGAAGGCGAATCTGCCAGCCTGTTGCTGCTGCGCGCCCGCGCCTTGTGGTACGGCGAGCGCAAGGACGAAGCGCGCCAATGCTTCAAACGCTACCTGGCCGCACGCAGGGCTGGCGCATGAGTGCACTCAACCGCCTGAACAACCTGGCGCGCCTCGCTGCGCAGCGTACCGACGTGATCATCGTTGCGTTCATGCTGATGGCGATCGTGATGATGATCATCCCGCTGCCCACCTACCTGGTGGATGCGTTGATCGGCCTTAACATCGCCCTGAGCATCCTGATCCTGATCGTGGCGTTCTACATCGGCCATTCGGTGGAGTTTTCCGCGCTGCCGCCGCTGATTCTGTTGAGCACGCTGTTCCGGTTGTCGCTGTCGATCACCACCACGCGTTTGATCCTGCTGCACGGCGACGCCGGCCATATCGTCAAGGCCTTCGGCGACTTTGTGATCGCCGGGCAAGTGGTGGTGGGCATGGTGGTGTTCCTGATCATCACCGTGGCGCAGTTCGTGGTGATCACCAAGGGGGCCGAGCGTGTGGCGGAAGTGGCTGCGCGCTTCACCCTGGACGCGATGCCCGGCAAACAGATGAGCATCGACAACGACCTGCGCAACGGCGACATCGATCAGGCCGAAGCCCGTCGCCGTCGCTCGCGCCTGGAACGTGAAAGCCAGATGTTCGGCGCGATGGACGGCGCCATGAAGTTCGTCAAAGGCGATGCCATCGCCGGCCTGGTGATCCTTGCGGTCAACCTGCTCGGCGGCATGTTGATCGGCATGATCGAGCGCGACATGCCCTTCGGCGTCGCGGTGCACACCTACTCGTTGCTGACCGTGGGTGACGGCCTGATCGCGCAGATTCCGGCGCTGCTGATTTCCGTGGCGGCGGGCACCGTGGTCACTCGCGTCAACAGCGACGGCGAAGCGGGGGACCTGGGCAGCGAGATCATCAAGCAACTGGGCGCCAGTTACCGTGCGCTGGGCTTGACCGCCTTGATCATGATTGGCGTGAGCCTGCTGCCAGGGTTTCCGACCTGGGTGTTCCTCGGGCTGTCCCTGGTGTTTGGTGGTGCGGCGTTCATGATGTATCGCCGGCATCATCGCCAGCCAGAACTCGAAGCGCTGGTCGAGACGCCGGAACCGGTGGTCGAAGTGCAGGCCGAACTGGATGACAACCTGCTGCCCGATACCCGTGTGCTGCTGACCCTCGGCAGCGGTGTGTCCCAGAGCGCGCCGCGCCAACTGCTGCGCCAGCGCGTCGAAGCGCTGTGCCATGACCTGCGTACCGAACTCGGCGTGGACATGCCGGTGCCGGGCATCTACATGGAGGCCAAGGCCACGCCGGGCAGTTTCCGCGTGTCCCTGGAAGGCGTGCCGGTGAGCGAGGGCGAATTACCGATCAACTGCCTGCTGGTGCAGGACGATCCGGTGCATGTGCAGCTGCTGGACATCGCCACTGTGCAGGCCGACTCCCCCCTCAATGGTCGCAGCGCCCACTGGGTCGAACGCCAGCACGAAGACACCCTGCGCAACGCCGGCATCGGCTTCCTGCTGCCCGACGAAGTATTGCGCGGCGTGCTGGAACGTAGCCTGCGTCGCTATGCCGCCGACTTCCTCGGCATCCAGGAAACCCGCCTGCTGCTGGAGCGCACCGAGGCGACCTACGGTGAACTGGTCAAGGAGGCCTTGCGCCTGGTGCCGCTGCAACGGGTGGCCGAAACCTTGCGCCTGTTGGTTGGCGAGGGCGTGTCGATCCGCAACCAGCGCGCTTTGCTGGAAGCCATGGTGGAGTGGGGCGCCCGCGAAACCGACGCCGGGCGCCTGACCGAACACTTGCGCGCCGCGCTGGCGCGGCAGATCAGCCATCAATACGCCGACCGCAACCGGGTGATCGGTGCGCTGGTACTGGCGCCGGGCCTGGAAGATCAACTGCGTGCCTCATTGCGCCGCCAGGAGCCGCAGCGCGAACTGATCCCCGAAGAAGTCAGCCGCGCCTTGCTCGCCCAACTGCGCCAGGCCTGTGACAACACCCGCGAGGTCAACAGTGCGGTGTTGCTGGTGCACCCGGAACTGCGTCGCAGCCTGCGCCGCCTGGTACTGCGCGGTGAGCTGGAGCTGGCGGTGCTGTCGTTCCGCGAGCTGGCCACCGAGTACAACCTGCAAGCGCTGGTGACCATCAGCCTCACCGAAATCTCCAACCGCCGCGCGCCTGCCGCGGCTTCCGTCACCCCCCTGGCGTCCGCCTCATGATGCGTTTTTGTGTGCTGTTGCTGAGTGTTTTTGCGTGTGTGAGCCAGGCTCAGGAAATCGCGGCCGGTGCCGGGGGCTCGATTGCCCTGGCCTCCGGTGAAGGGCGCATCCTGCATTTTGTCGCGCCGGTGGATTCAGTACTGGTGGCCGAGCCGAATGTGGCCGACCTGCAAGTGGTGTCGCCGGGCACGATCTATATTTTCGGCAAAGCGCCGGGCAACACCAGCCTGATTGCCCTGGGCAGCGACGGCAAACAACTGGCGAGCCTGACCCTGGCCGTGAGCAGTGGCAGCCAGGCGGTGAGCACTCCGATGCAGGCGCTGCACCCCGGCAACGGCGCACAGATCAGCGGCGCCGGTAACCGTCTGGTCGCCAAGGGCACCCTGGGTTCGGTGGCGGAAGCGACCGACCTGAATGCCTTGCTCAACCCTCAGGGGCAAGGTTTCCAGAGCGCGATCAACACCACCGAATACGCAGGCTCCGCCCAAGTGAACCTGCGTGTGCGTTTTGCCGAGGTGTCGCGCTCCGAGCTGCTGCACTACGGTGTGAACTGGAACGCCATGTTCAACAACGGCACCTTCTCCTTCGGCCTGATCACCGGCGGACCACTGGCCGCCGCCACGGCAGGCGGCTTGGCAGCAGCAGGTGCCGGTTCAGGCAATGTGAATATCGACGGCATGCTCGATGCGTTGCAGGCCAACGGCGTGTTGCAGATCCTTGCCGAACCGAATATCACCGCCATGACCGGCCAGACCGCCAGCTTCCTCGCCGGTGGCGAAGTGGCGATCCCGGTGCCAGTCAACCGTGACCTGGTGGGCATCGAATACAAGTCGTTCGGCGTGTCGTTGCTGTTCAACCCGACCCTGCTGCCCAACGGCCGCATCGCCTTGCAAGTGCGCCCGGAAGTCAGCAGCGTGGTCAGCGGCGGCACTGTGGATTTCGGCAACTTCCACGTGCCGTCCTTCAGCGTGCGCCGCGCCGATACGCGGGTGGAGGTCGGCAGTGGGCAGACCTTCGCCATTGCCGGGCTGTTCCAGCGCGAAAGCAGCCAGGACATCGAGAAACTGCCACTGCTGGGCGACCTGCCGATCCTCGGCAACCTGTTCCGCTCCAAGCGCTTCCAGCGCAATGAAACCGAACTGGTGATCCTCATCACCCCGTACCTGGTGGAGCCGGTGCGTGGTCGCACCCTCGCCACGCCCCTCGACGCACAACCGGCTACCGCAGCGGCCACCGGACCGCGCAGCGGCGGGGCGTTCGGTTTCTACATGAATTGATCAGGGGGACTGCCGTGACTGCTTTACGCGTATTGATGCTGTTGCCCCTGGCGCTAATGGGTTGCCAGACCCACCTGGCGCCGACGTATTACTCGTCCGAGTACCGCGCGGATGGCTTGCCGACTCAGTGTCAGCAGCCTCCGGCCACGGACACCATCGGCCTGGGCGAAGACTTCAAGCCGACCCTGGCGTTGGGCTGCGCGAACAACCTGAACCTGATGCAAATGGTCGAGCGCAAGCAAGACCTGACCCAAGGCCGCCCAACCGGCCCGGTGATGGCCGCGCCCGTGGGCCGCGCTGCCCAGGTGTACATCGAAGGTTTCGATCGCGAGCAATTGCAGCGGCGCAAGGACCAGCAAGAAGCCAAGGCCGGCGCAGCGGGAGGCCAGCAATGAACCGCTTATCGCGGGTCTACCAACCCCAACTCCCGAGCCTGCGCCACCGGGTCACTGATGGCTTTGATGCGCTTGGCTTCCGTCACCAACCGCTCCCGCTCGGCCGCTGGAATGTCATCCAGCGGCAACCCCGCCACCCGCTGCTCATACCCCGCCAACACCATCACCAACAACTCATTACGCTGATGCCGGGGCAAGGCGCGGGGCGACTGCGCGACCGGTGCGATGGTCTCCAACGCCTGCTGCGACTGTCCACCCAACGCGTAAGCCAGGGCCAGGTTGCAGCGGTTGTCGAGGTCGTCGGGCTTGAGGCTCAGGCTCTTGGCGAACGCGGTTTGCGCCGCAGCGGCCTGGCCATTGAGGATCTGCGCCACACCCAGGCGGGTGTAGGCCACTGGCAACCCGCCAATCTCCGCCGCCTGGCCCAGGGCAGTGACGGCACGCTGGGTCTTGCCCGACTGCAATTGCGCGGTGCCCAGGCCGAGCAGGGCGTCGGCATTGTGCGCATCGAACCCCAGGGCTTGCTGGAAAGCCCGCTCGGCGCCCAGCGCATCCTTGGCGTCGAGCCTGGCCTGGCCGAGCTTGAGCCACAACTCGATGCCGGCACCGGGTTGCTGCGCCGCACGCTCGTACAGCGCGGCCGCACTGGCGTAGTCGCCGCGCTTGCGCAGGTCATTGGCCAGTTGCAACGACTTGTCGGAATCGGTCGCGGGCTTGCTGGAGCAGGCCGCCAGCAACAGGGTACTGGCGAGCAGAAAATTCTTGGACATCGTCACAACTCGTCTGGCGAAGGCGGACGCCATGTAAGCATATTTTTGCTGGCTGTCCTATGCCTGTTCGGCAGCCGTTTTGCCAATGCCGCCGAAGAACCGGCGTGGTTCTCCCAGCCCTATGCCTACGTGCTGGTGGACCAGGATGTGCGCAGCGCCCTGGAAGAATTCGGCCACAACCTCGACGTGCCCCTGGTGCTCTCCGACAAGGTGCGCGGCAAGGCCCGCAGCACGATTCGCGGCGCCACTGCCGGCGAATTCCTGCAGACCCTGTGCAGCACCAACGGCCTCACCTGGTACTTCGACGGCAACCTGCTGTACCTCAATGCCAGCGATGAAATCAGCACCAAGCTTTTCAAGGCCAACGCCCTGGACCTCGACCAGTTGCAGGCCTACCTCAGCAACCTCGATGTGTTCGGCCAGCAGTTGTCCATGCGCAACGGCCCCGAGGGCGATGAAGTGTTCGTGTCCGGACCACCGCCGTACCTGGCGCTGGTGCAGCAGCATGTGGATCACCTGCAACCCAAGGTCGTGGCCGCCCCGGTGGCGCGCGAGCGCGGGGTGCGGGTGTTCCGTGGCGCGCAAGTCAGTACCGAAACCCCAACCCAGTAAAGGAGCAGCACCATGTCCGTAACGGCCGTAGACAGCAATCTCGCCCCTGGTGGCGCCAGCCCTGAAGCCAAGTTCAATGCCGCGGTGGATAACGCCAAGGCCGCCGACAAACCCAACGAAGCCGATGACCCCGAGTTCACCGATGCGTTGATCACCCAGGCGGTCACCATCGGCGGTCAGTTCATCATCATGCCGAAGATGCAGGAACTGCTGAACGACGCCATGTCCGATGACGACGAAGAGTAGGAAGCCCCTATGACTATCAGTCTCGCCGCCGGCGCTTCGGCGCTGCCGCCGTCTGCCGGCGCGGGGCCCGCCGGGGCCTCGCAGAACCTGTTCGAGCACATGGCCAACACCGCCAAGGGCATGCCCGAAGGCGCCAGCCCACACCAGATCGGTTCGGGCCTGATGGAGCGTATGAACAGTTTCATCGACCGCACGCGGGCGTTTTCCGAGCGCGCCGACTTGCTCACCAACAACCCGTCGGCGCCGCCACCGGCATCGTCAGAGATCCGCACCGCCAGCGCTTCACCTCAAGGCGAGCCGGGGAAAAAGGTCGGTGAGCAACAGGTCGACCAGATCGTCCACTCCCTGGGCAAGATGTTCGACTACTCCATCGAAACCCAGATGGTGGTGCGCGGTGCGACGCAGATTTCCGGTTCCGCCAACACACTGCTCAAGGGCCAATAACGCCATGCCAAGCCCCAACCGCGCCTTGCGCCTGCTGCTGATCGGCCTGCTCGCCAGCCTGTTGCAAGCCTGCAACACCGACCTCTACACCAACCTCAGCGAGCGCGACGCCAACGCCATGGTCGCGGTGCTGCTGCGCGGTGGCATCCCGGCGGAACGCAAGGCCCAGGACAACGGCCAGCTCAAGGTGGTGGTCGATGAGTCACGCTTTGCCGAAGCCATGACCCTGCTCGACAACGCCGGCCTGCCGCAACAGAGCTTTTCCAACATGGGCGAGGTGTTCAAGGGCAACGGCCTGGTGTCGTCGCCGGTGCAGGAGCGGGCGCAGATGATCTATGCGCTGAGCGAAGAGCTGTCGCACTCGGTGTCGCAGATCGACGGCATCGTCGCCGCCCGCGTGCACGTGGTGCTGCCGGACAACGACTTGCTCAAGCGCGTGATTTCGCCGTCTTCGGCCTCGGTATTGGTGCGTTACGACCCAGGCACCGACATCAATACGCTAATCCCGCAGATCAAGACCCTGGTCGCCAACGGTATTTCCGGCCTGAGTTACGACGGCGTTTCGGTGACGGCAATCAAAGCCGCTGTGGCCATCAGCAATAACCCGGCACAGCCGCGCCTGGCCCGCTTCATGGGCCTGTGGCTGCTGGAAGACAACCTGCCCCAGGCGCGGCTGATGTTTGGTGCGCTTCTGTTGATCGCCCTCGGCGCCGTGGGAGTGCTGGCCCGTCAGCAATGGGCGCGTCGCCAGTCCCAGGCGCTGTATGTGCTCAAGGAGGGTGAATGAGTCTGTTCGAGCGTTGGCAGGGGCTGATCGCCGAGCCCCTGCAGTTTGTACGCGGGCCGAGCCTGGGCGCGTGTTTTGCCGATGAATTGCCCGACGCCGTGCTGCAGGCGATGCACGGCCAGCCGCGTTTTCGCCAGCGCCTGGAGCAGTTGCTGGTCAGCCATTACCAACTGGCGCCCATGGACCAGTTGGTCACGCCCTTGGCGGCGGACTTGTCGGTATTGCTGCTGTCACCCGCGCAGTTCGCCCGCTTGCCGAGGCTGTGCGGGGCGATCTGGCATGCCGCGACCCTGAGCCGGGAGATCCGCCGCGAGGTGGTCAATGAGCTGCGCGAAGGCCTGGGTGCTGAAGTCTTCGTTTCAGCCCTGGCCTTGCGCCAACTCGGCGGCGCAGCGGATTTACTGCGCGATCCCGGCGAATTGATCGAGGCCATCGACCGCGACGGCCAAGGCTGTGTCGCCGCCTGGCTGCACGCCCAGCATGCCGACTGGCAGGGCTGGTTGCGTTTGCGCTTTGCCTTCCCCCAGGGCCACAGCGCCCGAGTGCCCCGTGACCTGGAAATCGTCCAGGCCGCCGCCGCGTGCCTGCTGGCCGAGGAGATGACGCCATGAGCGAATTGCCGAGCCGTCCCACCGCACGCATCCTGCGCGCCGAAGACGCCGCGTTATGGAGCGACGGCTTTGCCTTCCTGCAAGCGGCCAAGCAACAGGCCGAACAGATCAAGGCCGACAGCGAACAATGGCTGAGCAGCGCCCGCGCCGAAGGCTTCGAAAGCGCCCGCCAAGCCGGGGCTGAGCAGGTCGCGCAGTTGCTGCTGCACACCCAGTCCCAGGTACAGCACTACTTGAGCAGCCTGGAAGCGTCTTTGGCCGACCTGGCCCTGGGCATCGTGCGTGAAGTGCTGGGCGAGCTGGACAGCGCCGACCGCGTGGTACGCAGTACCCGCCAGGCCTTGAGCGCGTTTCGCCAGGACCAGGCGTTGACTCTGTGGGTGCCGCCTGCGGAGGTCGATGCGTTGCGTCAACGCCTCAAGCTGGAAGGGCTGGCGATTGCCGTGGATGCAGACGAACAGTTGCACGCCGGCCAGGCACGCCTGAACAGCCCGGCTGGATCAGTGGAACTGGGCCTCGAAGCCCAATTGCAAAATCTGCGGCGCAGCCTGTTGCCGTTCGCCGAAGAGGGCGTGGCATGAACCTGGAACAGCTGCTGCCACGCCTGTCCGGGCGCTTGGCGCAAGCACGCTTGCGCCCCATGCACGGTACGGTGTTGAGCATTCGTGGTGTACTGCTGCGAGCCAGTGTGGCCGGCGCGAGCATCGGAGAGCTGTGCCAACTGCGCGACCCCGGCAGCGCCCGCAGCCTGAGCGCCGAGGTGATCGGCTTTGACGGTGACGAGGCGATCCTGTCGCCCATTGGCTCCATGGAAGGGCTGTCCACCCGCACTCAAATCACCGCCACCGGCGAGACGTTGGGTGTCGCCGTGGGTGATGCGCAACTGGGGAGGGTGATCAGCCCCATGGGCGATTTTCTCGACGGCGACGGCCTCCCGCCGACCGTGGCCCTGCAGCATTACCCGCTGCACGCCGAACCTCCGGCACCGTTTTCCCGGCAGTTGATCGTGCGTTCCATGGCGCTGGGCATTCGTTCCATCGACGGCCTGCTGACCCTGGCCCAGGGCCAACGCATGGGTATCTTTGGTGAGCCCGGCGTGGGTAAGTCTTCGCTGTTGGCCAGCATCATTCGCAACAGCGAAGCCGATGTGATCGTGATCGGGCTGATCGGCGAGCGGGGCAGGGAAGTGCGCGAACTGCTCGACGTGCAACTCGACGCCCAGGCCCGTGCGCGCACCGTGGCGGTGGTCGCGACCTCGGATCGCCCGGCGGCCGAGCGGGTGCGCGCGGCGTTTGTTGCCACCACCCTGGCCGAATACCACCGCGACCAGGGCCGCAACGTATTGCTGCTGATGGACAGCCTGACCCGCTTCGCCCGTGCCCAGCGCGAGATCGGCCTGGCCGTAGGCGAACCGCCGACACGGCGTGGTTATCCGCCGTCGTTTTTCTCGGCCTTGCCGCGCCTGCTGGAACGCGCCGGCCCCGGCCCCACCGGCAGCATCACCGCGTTGTACACCGTGCTTACCGAGGGTGATGCCGCCAGCGATCCGGTGGCCGAGGAAGCCCGTTCGATCCTCGACGGGCACATCGCCCTCAGCGCCGAACTGGCCCAGCGCAACTACTTTCCGGCGGTGGATGTGTTGCGCAGCCGCAGCCGTTTGATGGAGCAGGTTGCCGGTGAAGAACACAAGCGCCTGGCGATGCGCATTCGCGAATTGATGGCGCGGTATGGCGAGATCGAAATGCTGATCCGCGTCGGCGAATACTCCGTCGGCAGCGACCCCCTGGCCGACGAAGCAATCAACCGCCACGCCGCCATCGAAGCCTTCCTGCGCCAGAACGCAGGCGAGCCGAGCAACCTGGAACAGACCCTGGCCCATATGCGCCGGGTGTTGGCATGAACAAGGAGCAAACCCAATGAAAACCGAGCAACTGCGCACCCTGCAAACCCTGCGGGTGTTGCGTGAACAACGCGCCGCCAGTCAACTGGCCGCCCAGCAACAACGCTGCGAACAGACCCACGGCGTGCTCACCGACGCCAAGGAGCAACTGCGCCTGCACCGTGAAGCCATCGCCGAGGAAGCGCGGCAGGTGTATGCCTCGCTCACCGAAGGCCTGTCGGTGGCCAGTTGGCAGGCGGCCCAGGATCGGTTGCGCGGGCTGTCGGATGACCAGCAGCAACTGGAAAACGACGTGACCCACGTGTCCACCACGCTTGAAAGCCAGGAGCGCGAGCGCGACCTGTTCCGCCAGGAGCGCCTGAGCCGCCAGCGTCAATCCGACGCCTGGCAAAGCCTGCTGGAAGGCCGTGAGAGCGATGAGCGTCGCGTGGGCGAGCTGCGTGACGAAGGCGTCGGCACATGATTGCAGCCCTTGCCGACCCGTTGTCGCCGTGGCTGACCCACTACGATCCAGCGTTGCTGGCCCTGCATAACCTATTGCATCGCCGCTGTCGCCCTTGGCAAGGCCGCCTCGCCGGGCAGGACCTGAGTGTGCGCTGGGCCACCGAACCGCAAGCCCTCGCCGCGCCGCGTGACGTGCTGCTGTTACTCGGCCGCGCACCCGCGCGCCTGCGGTTGTCCGCCGCAGCGATGGAGCAGTTGTTGCTGCCGCTGGCGCTGTCATTCGATGTGCAACCGTTGCCCGCGCTGGCGCGTTCGTTGTTGCTGGAACTGGCACTGCTCGACCTGATCGAGACCCTCGAGCCGCTGCTCGGCCACCCCGTGCAGTTGCTTGATGTGAGCGAAGGCCAAGACCCGTTTGCCGTGCACGTGGCGCTGGAACTGACGTTCGCCAACCAGCCGCCTATGAGCGCCCAATTGGACCTGAGCGAAAGCGCCGCCGTGCGGGTGGCGCAGTTGCTCGCGCACTACGCCCAGCCCGAACCCGAGCCGTTGCTGGCCCTGCACCAGACCCTCACGGTGGTGGCGGGGCGGCAGTGGCTGAGCCTCGGCGAACTGCGCAGCCTGCGCCCCGGCGATGTGCTGATGCTGGACCAAGGCCCCGGCCTGCTGCTCGACCTCGACGGCCGCCTGCAGGCGCGTTGCCAACACCAGGGTGAAGTCCTGCGCCTGCAGGAAGCCTTGAAAGCCCCTTTTGTGGAACCGGAGAACCCCATGACTGATGTTGATGCCGCCGCGGCGCTGGATGAGTTGCCGTTGAAACTGGTGTGCCAGGTCGGCACGCTGGAGCTGACCCTGGCGCAATTGCGCGAACTGGGCGCGGGCAGCCTGTTGCAGCTCAATACGCCGGGCGTGGACAGCGTCGACCTGATGGTCAACGGCCGTCGCGTCGGCCAGGGCCAACTGGTGAAAATCGGTGACGGCCTGGGCGTGCGCCTGCTGAGTTTCGCCACCCCATGACCGGTTATCAGCCGAACCTGATCGAGATCATCCTGGTCGTTGCGACGATCGGGCTGATCCCGTTGGCGGTGGTGACGCTCACCGGGTTCATGAAGATCTCGGTGGTGCTGTTCCTGATCCGCAACGCCCTGGGCGTGCAACAGACCCCGCCGAACCTGGTGCTGTACGGCATCGCATTGATCCTGTCGGTGTACGTGACCACGCCGTTGATTGGCGACATGTATCGGCAAGTGGAAGGGCGCGACCTCAATATCGAGCATGTCGAGCAACTCAAGGATTTAGGCGACGCTTTGCGCCCGCCGCTGCAGGCGCACCTCAAGCGTTTCGCGAATGAATCCGAGCGCGGCTTTTTCGTGCAGGCCACCGAGACTATCTGGTCGCCGGAAGCCCGTGCCGACCTGCGCGATGATGACCTGGTGGTGTTGATTCCGGCGTTCGTCAGCTCGGAACTGACCCGCGCTTTCGAGATCGGCTTTCTGTTGTACATCCCGTTCCTGGTGGTGGACTTGCTGGTGTCCAACGTGCTGATGGCCATGGGCATGTCGATGGTCTCGCCGAACCTGATCTCCATTCCGCTGAAGATCTTTTTATTCGTGTCCCTGAGCGGCTGGTCGCGCTTGATGCACGGTTTGATTCTGAGTTACGGCTGAGGCACGACCCATGGGCCAGGACGTTTTCCTGTCATTGATGAAACAGGCACTGATGACCGTGCTGATGCTCTCCGCGCCAGCGCTGGGCGTGGCAATTATCGTGGGGTTGAGCGTGGGCCTGTTCCAGGCGCTGACGCAGATCCAGGACCAGACGCTACCGCAGGTGGTGAAGCTGGTGGCGGTGTTGCTGACCATCGTGTTCCTGGGCCCGGTTCTCGCCGGGCAAGTGGCGGAACTCGGTGGCCAGGTGCTGGATAATTTTCCGATGTGGACGCGCTGACCGCCCATGGATGCCAGCCTGACCGCGCAGTTCCTGGAGGTCGCCTACCCGGTGATCAGCTCCGCCTCGCTCGCCGCCTGCCGCGCCATGGGCGTGGTGGTGATCACCCCGGCCTTCAACCGCCTCGGCCTCACCGGCATGATTCGCGGCTGCGTGGCCGTGGCCATTTCCATCCCGATGTTTTTCCCGGTGTTCGAAGCGCTCACCTCGATGCCTGAACACGGCAGCGTGTTTATCGCCGGGTTGCTGATCAAGGAGTTCCTCATCGGTATCTTGATCGGCCTGCTGTTCGGCATTCCGTTCTGGGCTGCCGAAGTGGCGGGGGAATTGATCGACCTGCAGCGCGGCTCGACCATGGCGCAGTTGGTGGACCCGTTGTCGTCCGGGGAATCCAGCGTGATGGCGACGTTGCTGACGGTGATGCTGATCACGCTGTTTTTCATGTCCGGGGGGTTCATCCTGATGGTCGACGGGTATTACCACAGCTACCAACTTTGGCCGGTCACCTCGTTTACCCCGGTATTCGCCAGCTCGGCATTGCTGGCGGTGTTGTCGATCCTTGATCAGATCATGCGCGTCGGCGTGCTGATGGTCTCGCCGCTATTGATCGCGCTGCTGGTGACGGACCTGATGCTCGCCTACCTGTCACGCATGGCGCCGAATCTGCACATTTTCGACCTGTCGTTGCCGGTGAAGAACCTGTTTTTCACGATCCTGATGGTGATCTACATCGGCTTCCTGATTCCGATGATGCTTGATCAGTTGGCGGAGTTTCGCGGCACCGTCGAACTGCTCAAGACCCTGGCTGGCATGGAGTAGCCCATGGCCGATACCAGCGAAGAGAAATCCCAGCCGGCCACGGACAAGAAGCTCCAGGACGCGCGCAAGAAAGGCCAGGTCGCCAAGAGCCAGGACCTGGTGTCGGGCATGGTCATCCTGTTCTGTACGCTGTGCATCTCGATCCTCGCGCCCCGGGCCAAGGCCCAGGTCACGGCGCTGATTGACCTCACCGCACAGATCTACATTGAGCCGTTCGCCACGGTGTGGCCTCGGGTACTCGACCATGCCGAGCAACTGGTGATCGGCATCACCTTGCCGGTCATGGCGGTGACCACCGGCGTGGTGATCCTGACCAACATCATCACCATGCGCGGCTTTGTGTTCTCGGTGGACCCGATCAAGCCCGAGTTCAAGCGCATCAACCCGGCGGAGGGCATGAAAAAGATCTTTGCCCTGCGCAACCTGGTGGAGTTCATCAAGGGCCTGATCAAGGTGCATGTATTGGCGATCGCGTTCTATGTGGTGGGCAAGCATGCGTTGCAGGCCTTGATGGAGTCGTCGCGTTGCGGCGCCGAGTGCATGGAATCGACCTTCTTCCTGGTGCTCAAGCCACTGGTATTTACCGTACTCTGCGCGTTCATCCTGGTGGGCGGGGTGGACGTGATGATGCAGCGCTGGCTGTTCGGCCGCGACATGAAGATGACCCGCAGCGAGACCAAGCGTGAGCGCAAGGACATCGACGGCGACCCGCTGATCAAGAGTGAACGCCGGCGCCAGCGCAATGAGATGCAGGCCTTGGCCACCAAGATGGGCTTGAACCGCGCGTCGATGATGATCGGCACTACCGACGGCTGGGTGATTGGTGTGCGTTACGTGCGCGGGGAAACGCCGGTGCCGGTGATTGTGTGCCGGGCCTCGCCGGAGGAGGCGCTGTTGATGTTGCAGGAGGCGTATGACCTGGGCATTCCCCACGCGCCGGACAAAGGGCTGGCGGCGGAGATTGCGCGCAAGACCGTGCCGGGTGATCCGGTGCCGGATGCGTCGTTCCAGGCGGTGGCGGATTGGTTGGTCGCCGCGCGCCTGATTTAGCGTGTTCAGGCGCTGGAACTGGAAGGAACACGTCCGCCACAGAGTTTTGCAGAACAGTCCAGGACACCTCAATCATGGCAATCGTCAGCATATCTGTGCAGCAAACATCCGGCGCGTACACTCGGCCCAACGACAATGGCTTCTCCCAGATGTCGGATTCACAACTGGCAAAAGAGTTTGGGAATAACTTTCAAGCCTTCAAGGACCCGAAAACCGGGAATGCAACCGCCGACAAGATCCGTGAGGTGGCTGGACGCCCGCTGACCGGGGATGCACAAAAGGACAAAGAGACCCAGCTGGCCCAGGAAGTCCTCAAGCGCGATCGGGTGCTTAATTCCCTCGATTCGGTGGATGACAATGGCAAGAGGGACGGCATCATCGGGCCCTGGAATCCCGGGATGGCTGCTGGCGCATTGTCGTCCAAACCGTGCAATTGCATTCAGTACGGGAATGCGCAGGTCTCCGCTCAGATTTATTACTGACCTTACGCCATTGGCTGCGCGCCCTAAAGTGTGCAGCCAGCGTGAGGGTGCCGGTCAGGGCTTGTCTACATCGTGATAGTCGCCGCCATACCCGTCGCCGACTCGCCAGATGATGTCATGGTTGTCGTTGGTCCACTCCGACGGTTTCAGCGAGTACTTGTAGTCTTCCGAATTGCGGTTGTTGCCGTCGCCAATGTAATCCGGGTGATCGCGCCGATGATCGCCGCCACGGATACTCGAGCGCGCATCCCATTCTTCCTTGCGAAAGTCAAAGATGCTCTGGTCCTGTGGTGCATCGCGCTGGCCCCAGTCGGACAGGTAAGTCTGCAGCCACACATAAGCCTCATCACCGTTCGGCTTGAGCAGCCCGTCTTGCTTGAAGTCCTGGATCTGGTCCCAGTTCTGCATCGAGATCTTGTGCAGCTTGTGCGACTGCACGGTGCTGAGGATGGCGCCGACAAACGACAACGCGCCGGAAATCAGGAAGCCCACCGGCCCGAGGAACGGAATGATGCGCCCGGTAACGCCGAGGGTGGTCAGCACACCGCCGCCTGCCGCGACCAGGCTGCTCACGCCACCGGCCATCGACAATGAACCCGAGGCGATTTTCACCGGGTCTTTTTCGCGCACGCCATCCCGCAGGGTGAAGGCCGCCTGCACCACACTGATCACGCCGCCGGCGACGTCGGTGGCCATGCCGATCACCTTGATCGCGCTGCTGGCGAACTTGGCGCCAAAGCCCGCACCGGCCACGCCGCCACGGCTGGCGATGCCTTTTTCGATGCCTTCCTGGACCTTCTTCGCGCCTTCATCGCTCCAGCCGCCGCTGTTGAGCACCTTGCCCACGTCCTTGCCGTCGTCCATGGCCTGGTCGACGATGTCGAAATACTTCTTCTGCACCGCTTCGGCGTCCTTGGGCAGGGCGTGGTACCCCTCGCCGGGCTTGGCCCACAGGTCGGGCAACGAGCGGTCGAAGCCCATCAGTTTGTAGGCGTTGGTGCCGCGCAGCTTGTCGTAGACCTTCAGGCCCAGGGTGGCGAAGTGGGAGCCTGTGCCGAGGAAACCGAGGAAGTCGTTGGCGATCCCCAGGCGTTTCATCGGCGTATCGGCCAATTTGCCGCCTTGCCCCGCCAGTTGGTAGACGATCCGGCCCATGCCGATGGCGCCGCCCACCGAGCCGAGCACGCCGTTGTCCTTGAGGAAGGTCAGGTTCTTCACGAATGAACTGCGGTTTTCTTCGCTGAGGCTCGGCATGATCTCCTTGCTCACCGCGTGTTCGATGTCGCTGAAGCTGATCACGCCGTTTTTCTGCCAGGTGTCACCCAGTGAAATCATCGCCTTGCCGAAGTCGGCGGCGGCGCCTTTGTCCTTGAGCAACTGGTCGACGAACTTGGAATACACCCCCAGCGCCTGGCGCGGCAGGCCATCGGCACCGCCCTTGAGCATGGAAAGGATGGCCAGGGTGTTGTCGGTAGTGGCCAGGGCGGTGTTGTCGTCGCTGATCTTGCTTGGGTCGTCCATCAGTTTTTCGACGGCGTCGGTGTAGCCGTCAATCTGCAGGTTTTGCAGGAAGTTGTCGGCCTTGGCCGGGTCGATGTCGGCCAGGGCGGTGTAGGCGGTCTGGATTTCCTGGGTGGCCAGCTCGGTCTTGCCATCGTCCTGCAAGGCCTTGATGTATTTGGTGAAGTTTTCAGACGAGGTGCTGTCGATCAGCTTCTGGTGCACCTCGTCGACCTTGGCCTGACCGCCGTCGACTTTGCCCAGGGCCGCATCGTGATTGGCTTTGATATCGGCCTGGATAGTGGAGTCGCCCAGCAGTTCGCTGATGGTCTTGTCGATGGATTGGGTGTCGAAGATGTTGTCGCGCACATCTCGCGAGGTCACGTCGATGGGCGTGGTGGCGATGCCCTGGTTGCCGAAACCATGCTCGGGAATGATCGACATGCCGTTGTCGGCCATGCTCTTGGCTTCCACCGCGCGCAGGAACTTGGCGCGCGGGTCATCCTTGCCGATGCTGCCGTCCTTGACCCCGGCGCGGTAGCTGTCCACCAGGGTTTTCATCGACAGGTCCTGCACGCTCAATGGGTTGCCGCTTTCGTCTTTTTCAGTGGTGACGAGGTTGTCGACGGACACGTCCTTGAGCGGCGGCAAGCCGTTGTCGGCGCGCAGTTTGTCGACGTCGGTGGTTTGTTGGGCGATGTCGGTGCGATAGCCGGAAATCTGTTCGAACATCTGCGGGTTGGTGTCTTCGCTGACGACGATCTTCTCTTCGGCGCCACCCGGTTTGTGTTGGGTGAAGGCGATCAACCCTGGGCCGTAATCGCCCACGCCGCCGACGCTCATGATGTCTTCGGTGGACGCCAGGTAAGCATCCGGCCCGGCCAGGCTGTAGCCGTCGCCCTTGGCTTTTTCGATACCGGCCAGGCTCTGGCCCTTGGTGGTGTAGGCCGCAAAGGCTTCCGGGGTAATGTCCTTGGACACCACCAGCAGTTTGCCGTCGGCACCGTTGACCACCAGGATGCCGTCCATGGGCGCGTCGACCTTGCTGATGTCGCCCAGCTTGAGGCTGGCTTCGTCTTTGCGCAGCAGTTCCTGGCCAGGCAACGACTGCGCATTCTTGATGTAGTCGAACGCTGGGGTGCCTTCGCTTTTGTGCACCGCCTGCAGGAAGGTGTAGAGGCTGCTGCCGGCGTTGGGGTCGGGGTTGCTAAGGTCCGCGCCGGGCTGCGGCAGTGCGGCCTCGGACTGGCTGATCATGTATTTCTTGCCCTGGTGTTCGAACAGGATCACCCCGGACTTGGGGTCTTCGGACACCACTTTGAGCTGGCTGAAATCCAGGTCGCCGGGCAGGCGTGTGACTTCTTCAAAGCCCTTGGCCTTGCCGTCGTTGAGGGCCTCTTTGGTCACCCCGGCGTTGTTGTAGCTGGCAAACGCCTCGGGCGTGAGCGATTCGGCGATCACCAGGGTCTGGCCGTTTTCCATCTCGACCTTGACGACCCCGTCCTGGGCTTCGCCCACCGACTTGATGTTGGCCAGGCGCACGGTGGGCTCGTCTTCGCGCAACAGCTGCTGGTCAGGGTTGCCCAGCGCTTCACGGATTTGCTTGCCGGCCGGTGTGCCCTGGGTTTCGGCCAGGGTGTGCAGCAGGTCGTAGAGCGGCGTGCCCTCATCCGGCCCACCTTGGTTGACTGGCGCCACGGCATGGCCGAAATGCAGGCCCTTGAGCAGGTCGAAGCCTTCCTGGACCTTGTCCGCGCCTTCGCGGGTGATCTTGAATTTGTTGCCGTCCTGCTCGAAATAGATCACCCCGGCGTCCTTGTCTTCGGCCACCACCTTGAGCTTGTCGATATCCAGCTTGGCGGGCAGGGCGGTGACCTCCTTGTAGTCGTCCGGCTTGAGCTGTTGATTGCTGGCCCCGGTGGCCGCCAGGGTCTTGGCCTTGTTCAGCGCCGCATCAAAAACGCGCTCCGGCGCACGGGTTTCACTGACGCGGGGCGAGGCGGCTTTCTCGGGTCGGTTGATCATTGTTCAGTCCATGTGAGTGGGGGCGCACGAGGACTCGATACTAGGCGTTGGCGGGGGGTAAAAAGACGGCTTTTGGCAAGATCGCACAAGCTTTCACAGCTGTGAAATACCCCTGTCATCTCTGTAGTGAGCGGGCTTGTTGTGGTGAGCTGGGCAAGCCTGCTCACCACAACAAGCCCGTTCACCACAGAAAATCATCCCAGATTGATGTTTCTAGCGGTGCTGGAAGCGGGGCAGGGAGGCGATGCGCAATTTGGGCTCCTGAAGCCGCGCCAAATCCGTCGCAATCTGTGCCCGCCAAAAATGCGCTCCGGACAATTGCGCATCCACCCACGCCTGGCGCAGCAGTACTTTGGCCTTGTCCACCGAGCCGAAGTGGGCCTGGCGCAGGGTCAGTTGTGCCTTGATGCGCAACATCTGCGGTGCGAACCAGCGTTCGTGGCGGCCGAGGGCCAGTTGCAGGGTGTCTTCCAGCACTTCCAGGGCGAGTTTTTCCAGGCCCAGGCGCGCCAGGCCCAGGGCGTATTCACAGCGCAGCAGGCTGTAGAGCTGGCTGTCACCCTGGCCTTGCAGGTGATGCAGGGCTTCGCCCAGTTGCGGCACGCCGGCTTCCGGCGAGCCTTCGCGGATCAGCAGGATGCTTTCAAAGCACAGGCGAAATTGCCGCCAGATATGCAGGTCCTGGCCGGTGGTGCTGTCTTGCAGCAACCCCAGGTAGTAGCGCACTTTCGGCAGGTTGGACGCCAGCAACGCCAAGGGGATTGCGCCCAGGCACAGGGTGTACCAAAGGGTCGCGGGGTGATCGAGGGAGATGGCTTCGTCGACGCACTGGCCGATCAGGCGCAGTGCCGGGTCGACATCGCCTTCGAGCAGCTGCACCTTGGCCTTGAGGCAGCGCGCGGCGATGCGTTGGTCGAAGTGCACGTCGATGATGTGCGAGCGCGGCGCCGACGGAGAGCCGAGCGCTTCGTCGATATTCTGCCGTGCGCCCAGCAGGTCACCCATGTGGAACAGCGCCACGGCGCGCATGCGCTTGCCGAGCAGTTGGTGGCTGCCGCTGTTGTTCAGGGCGATGTAGCGCTCGGCCAGTTCCAGCGCTTCGGTGTACTGGTTGCAGCCGCAGCGGTCGGTCCACAAACCCCACAACGCGCGCAATTTGTGCTCGGCATCACCGAGGTCGCGGGCGTCTTCGCGCACCTGGCGCCAGGCTTCGCGCATTTCGCTGCCGGTGCCGTAGGTGAGCATCAGCACACTGGCCAGGGCGGTCTGCAACAGCATGCGCTGGCGCAACGGCAGTGGGACGAGGCCGTCGCTGGCCAGGCCTTTGTCGACCCAGGTGCGGCACTCGCTGACCAAGGACAAACGCAGCCACAGAGGCACGCCACCCAGGGTCAGTTCGATGCCCAATGCCAAGTCGCCGCTGGGTGAATAGGCCCAGTCGAGCGCCGCGCGGATGGTGTTGATTTCCGGGCCGTAGAGCGCCAGCCAGGTTTCCGGCGACAGGCCGTCAAGGGTCTGCCCGGCTTCCTGCAGCATGCCGAGGGCATAGCGTGCATGGCGTTGGCAGGTTGAGCGGGTTTCGCCTTGTTCGCTGAGTTTTTCCAGGGCGTAGGCGCGGGTGGTTTCCAGTAGGCGATAGCGTTTGAGCGCCTTGGACTCACCGGCGATCAGCAGTGACTTGTCCATCAGGCTTTCGAGCAGGGGCAGAGCGTTGCGCGGGTCGAGGCTGCTGCTGGCGGTCATCGACTTGACCGCTTCCAGGGTGAAGGAGCCGGTGAACACCGCGAGTTGGCGCAGCATCGCCTGTTCATCGCCACTGAGCATGGCGTAGGTCCAATCCAGAGTGGCGCTCAGGGAGCGGTGGCGGGCGAGGGCGGTGCGTCGACCGGTCATTTGCAGGCGGAAACTGCCGTCAAGCAGGCCCACCAGGTCCTGGATGCCAAAGGTGCGCACGCGGGCGGCGGCGATCTCGATGGCCAAGGCGTTGCTGTCGAGCTTGCGGCAGATCGCACAGACCGCCGCGACATCGGTATCACCGAACACAAAGTCGGGGTCGAGGGCGCGCACCCTTTCCACAAACAGGCGCACGCCGGACCAGGCGAGGGCTTCGTGGGCGCTGAGGCTGGCGTGTGCGTCGGGCACTTGCAGCGGTGCCAGGTCGTGCACCCGTTCACCGTCGGCGCGCAGGGGTTCGCGGCTGGTGGTCAGCACATGGCATTGAGGTGCGCTGCGCAGCAGGGTTTCCACGGCGTCGGCGGTGGCCGGCAGCACGTGTTCGCAGTTGTCCAGCACCAGCAACAGACGGCGGTTGACCAGGCTGGCGGCCACGCCGTGCAGTGGGTCTTCGCTGACCGTCTGGATGCCCAGGGCGCTGGCGAGCATGCCGGCCACCCATTGCCCGCTGGTGGCGGGGGCCAGGTCGACAAAACAGCTGCCCAGGTTGAGTTCACTGGCCAAGCGCTGCGCCACGGCCATGGCCACGGTGGTCTTGCCGATGCCGCCGGGGCCGGTGAGGGTGACGAAGCGCTGGCTCATGACCTGGTCGGCCAGGCTGGCGATCAAGGCGTCGCGGCCGATCACTTCAGCTGTCGACGTCGGCAGGTTGGGCTCATCCACCCGCACATAAGGCACCGGCAGGTGCTCTTCACCGGGAGCCAGTACTGTGACGGGCGCGACAAAACGATAACCCCGACCCGGCACCGTGACGATGTAGCTGAAGTTGCCATCGTCACCCAGGGCCCGGCGCAACGCGACGATCTGCGCGCGCAGGTTGCATTCCTCCACCACCACCTTGGGCCAGGCGAAGGAGATCAGTTCGGATTTCTCCAGCAGTTCGCCGGCGCGGGTCACCAGGGCAATCAGCAGGTAGAGCGCACGGCTGCCGAGGGTCACCGGCTCGCCGTTGCGCAGCAATACGTGCTGCCTTGCCAGGAGTAGGAAAGGGCCAAAGCCAATGGTGCTGTCCGGGGTGGCCGGCGTGGGGTGGTCTGCGTCCAGGAAGGACACTGCGTGGTTCTTGCTCGAGCTCATCAAATCGTCCTTTTTATAGTCGGGCTTGTTTTCGGCGATCAGGCCGTTCGCCCTTTTTGGGGTGCAGATGTGCAGCAGCAGTCTTGGAAAGTTGATGTCGATCAAAAGGTCGGAAGGCCGCCCTCCTTTGGGGCGTGGTGGTTTTTATAGGTGGATCGCCGGTCATGCTTCAGGGGATGAGACTGTCTCAGAGCTGAAACATTTTATTACCAGAAACACGGATAAAGCAGAATGTATGCCAGTTGGCATGTAACAAACATGACAACAACCGTATGAAATTTATGGTGATTTTTGCGGTCGTCGGCGGCCCGTAAGAGCCTTCGTTCGGAAAGGCGAATATTTCTAATTGTGTCGTTCGGGATGCCGAATAAACCGCCGGGGTTTTGGCATTGTTTTATTGACTGTGTATCGAACTGTATCCCCGCACCATCCTGATACACCCGCATGACGTTCTATCGCGTTCGCGACACAGACCGGATACACGCCTGGCTTTAACTCTGCACACCAGCTGGCGCAGGCGGTCACCGACCCCAAGGCGCCCTGGCCACACTCAGTCAAGCCAGGAGACTCACCCCATGAAGCGTCCTTACGCAGCCCTCGCGGCAACCCTCGCCCTGTCCCTCAGTGCCTTCGCGGCCGTGGCCCATGCCGATGAACCCAAGCCCCAGGAAAAATGCTTCGGCGTGGCCCTGGCCGGTGCCAACGACTGCGCCGCGGGCGCTGGCACTTCGTGCGCCGCCACCTCCACCACCGACTATCAAGGCAATGCCTGGGTGCTGGTGGACAAAGGCACCTGCACCCAGATCAAGACCCCTAAAGGCTTTGGCAGCCTGACGGAGCAGCCGTGATCCAGCGCCTGCTCCCCGAAGCCCTGCTGTTGCTGGTGGCGCGGGTGGCGATTGCGGCGGTGTTCTTCCTGTCGGGGCGCACCAAGGTCACGGGGTTTCTTGAGCTCAAACCGTCGACCTACACGCTGTTCCGTTCGGAGTACGCCTTGCCGCTGATCCCGCCGGACTGGGCTGCGCACCTGGCGACTTATGCCGAGCACCTGTTCCCGCTGTTGCTGGTGCTGGGCCTGCTGACCCGTCCGGCTGCGGCTGCGCTGTTGGGCATGACCCTGGTGATCGAGGTGTTTGTGTACCCAGCCGCCTGGCCGGTTCACCTGACCTGGGCGGGCTTGTTGTTGCCGCTGCTGGCGTACGGCGGTGGGGCCTGGTCGTTGGACCGCCTGATCTTGGGCAAACGTTCTTAACTTTGATGGAGATTTCCAATGCGTATGCTTTCTTCCCTGGCCATTGCCATGGCCCTGACTGTCCCGATGCTGGCCCAGGCGGCCGATGCCCCGCAGCCCGGCACCGGTAAAAGCGTGGTGATCGTGCCCGGTTCGTTTGTCGACGGTTCCGGCTGGCGTGTGGTGCACGACATCCTGATTCACAAGGGCTACAAGGTCACCGTGGTGCACCAGGGCCACGAGAGCCTGGCCGCCGATGTGGCCGAGGCCCGCGAGGTGCTGGAGCAGCAAGTCGGCCCGGTGGTGCTGGTGGGTCACAGCTCCGGTGGCGGGGTGATCTCGATTGCCGGTGACCGCGACAAGGTCAAGTCGCTGGTCTACGTCTCGGCGTTGCAGCCGGAAGTGGGCGAGAACATGGCCCAGTTGATCGGCTCGATGCCGGCGCCCAGCGATGACATCAAGGCCAGCCGCGACGGTCATCTGTTCTTCGACCGCACCAAATTCAACGCCGACTTTGCGGCCGACCTGACCACCAACCGCACCGACTTCATGGCCGCCTCCCAAGTGCCGGCGACCACTGCCTTGTTCGGCGGCACCGTGTGGGCTGCGGCCTGGCACAAAAAACCGACCTACGCCGTGGTCTCCACCGAAGACCGCGCCCTGAGCCCGGACCTGCAACGCTGGATGTACAAGCGTGCCGGTTCCAAGGTCACCGAAATCAAGGCCAGCCACTCGGTGTACATCTCCCAGCCTGAGGCTGTGGCGAAAGTCATCGAAGACGCTGCGTCCGTTATCAAGTAATTCACCCCAACCCCGGAGAAGCACCCATGAACACTGCACTCAAATCCCGCCTGAGCCTCGCTGCCGCTGCTGCCCTGATCGCCATGGCTTCGGCTTCGTTCGCCACCGCTGCCAGCGCCGCCGACCAGCCGGAAAAACCCGGCCGCTGCTACGGCGTCAACACCTGCAAAGGCACCAGCCTGTGCGCCACCGCCAAGAACGACTGCAAAGGCCTCAACAGCTGCAAAGGCGAAGGCGTGATCGTCAAGACCCCGTCCGAGTGCCTCAAGGCCGGCGGCACCCTGACCGAACCGAAGTAATCCACCCGGCGGGCCCCTCGTGGGCTCGCCACTTATTTTTTGCGGAGATCCGCCATGTCGACATCCAACCCGCACTTTTCAGGCTACGGCCTGGGCCTGCGCAAGGAGCATTACTGCGACTTCCTGGAGACCTCGGTGCCCGTGGATTTCGTCGAGGTGATCTCCGAAAACTTCATGGTCGCGGGCGGCCAGCCCCGGCACATTTTACGTCAGGTGCGCGAACGCTACCCGGTGGCGCTGCACGGTGTGTCCATGTCCATCGGCACCGCCGAAGGGCTGGACGGTGATTACTTGAAGCGCCTCAAGTCGCTGGTAGACGAGGTTGAACCGCTGTTCGTGTCCGACCATCTGAGTTGGTCGCGCAGCGGTGGCTTCAATTCCCATGACTTGCTGCCAGTGCCGTACACCGAAGAGGCACTGGACCGGGTCTGCGCCAACATCCAGCAAGCCCAGGACGTGCTGGGCCGCACCATGCTGTTCGAGAACCCGTCGAGTTACCTGGCGTTCGAAGGCGCCTCCATGACCGAGTGGGAATTTATCGCGGCCATGGCCCGGCGCACTGGCTGCGAGCTGCTGCTGGACGTCAACAACGTGTTCGTCAGTGCCAGCAACCACGGTTTCGACGCCCAGGCGTTTCTCAAGGGTATTCCCGCCGAACGTGTGCGCCAGGTGCACCTGGCTGGCCACAGTCAAGGCCGTGACATCTTGATCGACAGCCATGACAGCCCGGTGTGCACCGGCGTCTGGGAGCTGTACGCCCAGGCCATGACCCGGCTGGGGCCGGTGGCGACCATGATCGAGCGCGACGATGAGATCCCGCCACTGGCCGAGCTGCTTCAGGAATTGGCCATGGCCCGCACGTTGGGAGCGCAACGATGAACCTGGCACAGCTACAACAGACCTTTCGCAGCTGGTTGGTGAGTGCGTCGGATGAATCCGCGCAGGCGCTGGGCAATCATCACGCCGGCCTGGCGGTGTACCAGAACAACTACCGCGCGCAGTTGGTGGGTTGCCTGGAGCAGGCGTTTCCCAACCTGCGCCGTTGGGTCGGGGAAGAGGCCTTCCTGGCCGCGAGCATCACCCACATCGACAACCATCCGCCCCACGCCTGGACGCTGGACGCGTACCCGGAGGGCTTCTACGCCACCTTGAAGGCGGTGTTCCCGCGCAACCCGGATGTGCATGAACTGGCCTGGATCGAGTCGGCCCTGAATGAAGCCTTTGTCGCCGCCGATGCACAGCCGTTGGCCCTGGAGGCCTTGGCCGAGCTGGATTGGGACACGGCTGTGTTGCAACTCACGCCGTCGTTGCGCTGCCATGCCCTGACCACCAATGCCGAGGCCATCTGGTCGGCGCTGTGGCAGGAAGCGCCCGCGCCGGAAGCGGTGATGCTGGAACAAGCGGGCGGCTTGCTGGTGTGGCGACGCCAATTCACGTCGCGTTTGCGCCAGGTAGATGCGCTGGAATTACTGGCCGTGCAACAGCTACAGGCCGACGGCAGTTTCGCCGGGCTGTGTGAGTTTCTGGTGCAGCGCCTGGGGGAAGAAGCGGGCGTGATGCAGGCAGGGGAATACCTGGCCGGTTGGCTGGGCAGTGAATTAATAGTGGGAGTCCGTCATGTTTGATCGTCGTGGTTTTTTGCTGTTGGCAGCAGTGGTGATGGCCGCACCGGCATTGGCCGTGCAGCAGGTGAGCACCGATGACGGCGAGATCCGTTATGAAGCCTTCGGGCCGGAGGAGGGCCGGGCGATTATCTTGCTGGCGGCGGATGTGAACGCGTTTGCAGCGGTCAGCGGACCGTTGGCGGCTCAGGGTTTTCGGGTGATTGTCCCCAACCTGCGCGGGCAGGATGAGGCGGCGCAAGGCCAGGATGTGCTGGAACTGATGAACGCGTTGCATATCCCCGAGGCGGTGTTGGCGGGTGTGGAGGCGGGCGGGCGAGTGGCCGTGGGTGCCGCGGCATTGAAACCGAGCCGCTGTGTGGGCCTGGTCACCTTGAACAGCGCACCCCAGGCTGGTTTCGCCGAAGCGGTAGAGGTGATGGCCAAGACCGGGCACTGGCGAACATGAAAATACTGACAGCCAGCCAATCCAGCACTGAAAAAATTCGCCGCAGCCCTTAATCTAAACGCCTTTGTCACCTGCGCGGATTGTCCATGTCTTCTGTTGCCGATGGGTTGCCCCTCAATAAACGCCTGCCGGCCGTGATGGCGATCTCCCTGGGGATCGGCATGGCGACCCTGGACACGGCCATCGTCAACACGGCGTTGCCGACCCTGGCCGAGGGGATTGGCACCGATTCCGCCTCGGTAATTTGGGTGGTGAATGCCTACCAGTTGGCGATTATCGCCACGGTGCTGCCGTTTGCGTCCCTCAGTGATGTGCTGGGGCATCGCCGGGTGTACCTCGGCGGGTTGCTGCTGTTTATTGTCTCGTCGCTGTTTTGCGGGCTGGCCGGGTCGCTGGTCTCCCTGACGGCGGCGCGGGTGGTGCAGGGGCTGGGCGCGGCGGCGATCATGAGCGTGAACACGGCGCTGCTGCGGCATATCTACCCGTCAAAAATGCTCGGTCGGGGGCTGGGTTACAACTCGCTGGTGGTGGGGTTGGCGTTTACCCTGGGCCCGACCGCCGCATCGGCGATTCTGTCGGTGGCGACCTGGCACTGGCTGTACCTGATCAACGTGCCCTTGGGTTTGCTGGCGCTGGCGCTGGGCCTGCGCTCGTTGCCGACCCTGCCGATGACCGGGCACGCGTTCGATCGCCTTGCCGCGTTGTTGTGCGCGGGGCTGTTTGCGTTGTTGGTGTTGGGTTTGGGCACGGCGGTGCACGGCGCCCAGGGCGCGTTGACCTTGGGCCTGATCGCCGTGGCGCTGGTGTGCGGTGCATTGCTGCTGCGGCGCCAGGCCGGGCACCCGGCGCCGATGCTGGCGCTGGACCTGTTCAAGCGTCCGGTGTTTGCCTTGTCATCCCTTACCGCTATTTGCGCGTTCAGCGCCCAGGGCCTGGCGTTTGTGTCGCTGCCGTTCCTGTTGCAGGCGGTGCTGGGGCATAGCCAGGTGGAAACCGGTTTCCTCATGACGCCGTGGCCAGCGGTTGTGGCAGTAATGGCGCTGGTGGCGGGGCGCCTGGCCGACCGCGTGAACCTGGGCGTGTTGTGCGGCATCGGTCTGTTGATGCTCAGCCTGGGCATGGCCGCGCTCGCGACCCTGGGCAGCGGTGCATCGGCATTGGATATCGGCTGGCGCATGGCGTTGTGTGGCGCGGGTTTCGGCTTCTTCCAGTCACCCAATCTCAAGGCCTTGATGACCAGCGCGCCGTTGGCCCGCAGCGGCGGGGCCAGTGGCATCGTGGCGATTTCGCGGTTGTTGGGGCAGACGCTGGGCGCGTCGTTGGTGGCCTTGTGTTTTCACCTGTCCCTGGGCAGCGGGCCGCAATATGCGCTATGGCTGGGCTGCGGATTTGCCTTGGTCGGTGCGGTAGCCAGTGGTCTGCGGTTGTTTCCCTATGGGAAAAAGGGCTGATTAACGCTACCGTGGCGACCTGAATATTTCGGGATGTTTCCAGATTTATGTCCAGCCTGGCCCTCCGCACCGCTGATACCCATTCCCGCCGCGCCGCGCTGACCCTGGCGTTATGCCTGCCCAGCGACGTGTTGCTCTACCTGCTGCTGCCGATGGAATCCCAGGCCTTCGGCATCACCCTGGCCCAGGCCGGTGTGCTGCTGGCGGCCAACCGCCTGGTGCGGATTTTCGGCTACCGCCATGTGCTCAATTTTTACGCGCGCAACGGTGACCGCCTGACCTGCATGATCGCCGCCGGCGCTGCCACTCTGTGCGCCGTGGGCAACTCGCTGCTGTCCGGCTTCGCCGCCTTGCTCTGCCTGCGCCTGGTGTGGGGCCTGTGTTTTGCTGCGTTGAACCTGTCGACCCAAGTATTGGCCACCTCGGAACCCGCCGGTGCCGCACGCCGGGCCGGGCGTTCCCGCGCGCTGATCGCCCTGGGGCCGATGCTGGCGTTGCCCCTGGGCGGCTGGCTGACATTGATGGCCGGGCCGCGTCCGATCTTTCTGATTCTGGCCGGCTGCTGCCTGGTGGGCTTGTGGATGGCGCGCGGCTTGCCTACGGTCGGGCATGACTTGCACAGCACGCCGGGGCGGCGCTTCAAGTGGCCGGACAGCGTGGCGATGTGGTCGTTTATCGAGGGGGTGGCGCTGGACGGCCTGTTTATCTTCGGCCTGTCGATCCAGGCGCAGAAGCTGCTGGGCGGTGATGCGGTGCTGATCGCCGGTGGCCTGATGGCGCTGCGGTACGTCTCGGAAATGCTCCTGAGCCCCCTGGGCGGTCGCGCGGCTCAGCGGTTTGGCGCGACCTCGATGCTGTTGCTGTTTTCGTTCCTGAGTGCCCTGGCCCTGACCGCATTTGGCAGCTACTGGGTGATTGTCGGCGCGGCGGCGGTGCTGGTGCTGCGTGCGCTGCAACTACCGCTGGTGACGACCCTGGTGGCCGAGCGCAACCCCGGTTCCATGCGCGTGTCGGCGCTGGCTTCAAATGCTGTGTGGCGCGACATCGGCGCAGGCCTCGGGCCCTTGCTCGCCGGCTTGCTGCTGCCGATCGCCTCGGCGCCCTGGGTGTTTGGCCTGGCCGGTGCGGCCATTGCCGTCAGCGCGGTGTTCTGCTGGCGGGCAAAGATTTCCAACTGACGATGTGAGGGTGTGCGTGTCCCATCAAGAAGACTTCGTAGGCGTGCTGGACAAGGCGTATCGACACTGGACCGGCCAGGGACTGCCGGCCCCGACCACCTCGACCCGCAACAGCGCCTGGCCTGGCTGCACCGCGACGCGCCCTACAGCCTGCTCGCCCATGACGGCGCCGCAGATCCGCGTTTTACCTACGTGAATGACTGCGCGTTGCAGTGCTTCAAATACCCGCGCGAGCGCTTCATCGGCATGCCTTCACGCTTCAGCGCCTCGGAACTCGACCGCGCCGCGCGCCAGGTGCTACTGGAGCAAGTCACCGCCAACGGCATCGCCGCCGGTTACAGCGGTTGGCGCGTAGATGCCTTTGATCAGCCCTTCATGATCCACGCCGGGGTAGTGTGGACCCTGCTCGACGACGCCGGGCAACCCTGCGGCCAGGCCGCGCTGTTTTGGCCCGACGCGCAACGCATCGGCATGCTGGCCTAAGCGGTTTTAAAGGCCTCCAGCCAGGCGGGGTCGAACCGGGTCTGCTCGGGATCGATCCCCAGCGCCTGCATCTTGGCCTTATGCGCCTCGACCTCAGCGACCATTTGCACCTGGGCGCTGGAATTGGCATCCAGCTCATGCATCTGCGTCAGGCCCAAATGATAAAAACGCAGCACCTTGATCGCCGTCGGGTCATTCGCCTGCACCCGCTCGGTGACCTTGTGCATCACATTGGTCACGCTCATCAGGTTGCGCTTGAGCTGCCAGCCATACACCGCCGCCGCCAGCCACGGCTGGCTCCAGAACGGCCCGCGCACCAGCGCCACCGTAATCAGCACCCCGGCGAACACACCGCCGACATTAAAGCGGAAATTATCCCCGCCAGGCTGGCCAAACAGCATCACCGCCAGGCTCGACAGCAACATCGCCAAGGCCAGGAACAGCACCGCCACAATCAACGTGCTGCGCCGGGTCTGTTGGCGGAAGGTGACGGGGTCGCAGGGTTTGAGCTCGAACATCCGGTTCATGCCTCCAGAAGGGGCGCGCATCATCTCACGCCTGGGCAAACAAGTTGAACGATGGCGCACGGCGGTTTCTCTAAACCTGTGTAGACCCCTTCGAGGTGAACCATCATGTCCGACTACAACCAACCACCGCCCGGCACCCCAAACCCTGACCGCACACCTGGAGAAGAAGAGCGCGACAACGATGCGTTGCGCCCCAACGACCCGGCAGAGCGTCAGGACGACGACGTGGAACGCGTCGAGGAAGACCTGGAAAACCTGCATGACAAGGCCCGCCCACTCTGAACGAGGAGAACGCCGTGAGTAACCCACCCAAAGGCCCGGCTTCGGGCGAGCATTCCAGTGGCAAGGATGAACTGGGGTTTGACCCGGATTCGCCGGATGTGGCGGATCCGCAGGTGGACCCTATCGGGCCGGCGATTGCGCCGTTGGATCAGGAGAAGAAGGATAAGGATAAGGAGGGGAGGAAGCCGCCTTATGATCCGTTGGGCGACTTGAAGCCTTGAGTCTGTGCGACCTTCCCATACCTGCATCCTGCAGAAGGTAAGGAGTTGACCGGCACCAGTCAGTCACTGACCATTGGTCGTCCACATGCCTGACGGCTGTAGCGGGGAGCTCGACCGGGAGCTCCTGACCTTCCTGCGCTACGTGTGGAATTTCGACCGTGACTCGCGCTCTGGCATCGAGACGACGCGCCCGGCGGTGGGGCCAGCGGTGCCAACTGTCCAGTTGCAAAATCGCCGGCAAATAGAGGCGTTGCTCTAGGGTTTTCCAGCCGCGCCGCCAGTGTTTTATGCCAAGCCAGGGAGTACGGATGAACCAGGCGGAGATTCAACCGATCACACACCTACCGCCACAGATAGCTGACCTTGAGAACGCGGCGTTGGCTGAGGGTTTCAGGTTTCTTACCCGATTGATCTCGGAGTGGCAGTCAGGCGCTAATCGCTTCGATGCGCCTGGAGAGTGCCTGATGGCAGCGTACTTGAACGAGCGAATGGTGGGGATCGGGGGGCTTTCAGTTGATCCCTACGCTGAGGCCAGTGTCGGGAGGTTGCGACGTGTGTACGTGGTGCCTGGTTCCAGAGGGCAGAATGTTGGTCAGAGGCTGGTGAGCGAGCTGCTTGTCCATGCTGCTTTGCACTTTAGAAGCGTGAGGCTTAATACCGATACTGTCGAGGGAAGCGCGTTTTACCTGCGCTGTGGCTTTGTGCGGGTAGAGGATGGGGATGCGACGCATAGGGTGGAGTTGAGTAACGATTGATGTGGGTAGGTTTCGGCCAGAAGCGGACAGGCGATAAATGGGTGAAGATTCATTAACGTCAACGATACCCCTTCGAAAGCCCGTCAAGTGATTAGGGCCTCACTTCCATATTGGACACTTCAGCCATATATTTGGCATAACTGAAATAAACGGAGTTTGGTCAGTGAGAGCGACAGGGAATGTTAACGACCATTCGGTATTTTTTTGTAGGTCATGGTTGACGCCTCAGCGCTGGAGCACGCAATGAGGGTATTACTCTTGATTGTTTGCTTCTCGGCCATTATTGCCGGTTGCGGGCCAACCAGTCGCTATGAAGTGAGTGGGGATCACGTCGTTTTTAATACACGTCGGGGCCCAAATTTTGTATCGGAAGCCGATGTAACCACCTTTCGCCCCATTGGCGGTTTATTTGCGAAAGACGCACGCCACGTCTTCTTCGGTGAGGAGGTGGTCGAGGGTGCAGACCCGTTATCGTTCAGTGTTATCGACGCTATGACGGGTCGTGACGCGAAGTCGATTTATCGCGCTTCTGATCGATGCGATGAGTGTGATTTTGAGTCTTTCCAGCGCGTTGGCGATGATTGGTATGTCGATAAAAACGCCGTCTATTCCGCCCTGAACAATGGCTGGAAGCGCACGGAACGGGCGAACTCAGGCTCGCTCACGGTTATTAATGACTGGTTTGCCAAGGACCGCAGCAATGTCTATCTGAGCGGCTACCGTATTGCCGGTGCCGACGCAGCATCATTTAAACTCGCTTCCTGTGGCGTTTGCAAAGTCTGTGGGGAGGACAAGAACCGCTGTTATTGGAACGATCAAGCCGTACCTTGTGACTGCAAACCCCACAATGGTGGCGATTTCGCTTGGCCTTTGCCGGAAACGGCGCCTGGCAAGGCCAGGGTCAGGACGCTTGAGATGAAGAGTCCGGTGCACGTTGTCAGTGTCGATGGCGTTGCAGAAAAAGCCTATTTGAATTTCGAGCTTGCTGCGGGTGAACACGTCTTGGGGCTCAATTGTCTGGACGCTAAAACAGGCCTGGCCGGAACACTTCCCATAAAGGTAAAGGCCGGTCGTTTGTATAGGCTTGAGCCCTTTGATGATCAGGCATGCGGGTTGCGTCTCCAACAACACGCGACGGTGCGTGGCAAGGCTTTCGGGCCCGAAATTCGTTTGGACAATGTACCGGGATCAGTTTCGGGAGTGAGACCTAATGGTGTGTTAGAAGCCGTACTACCCTCAGGCCGTCAGACCCTGACCTTTACTTGCCGTGACGTTACACGGGAAACCGTTCGACAAGCTTCGAGCCATTTGGAACTGGAACTCGCCCCTGGTTATTTCTATCAAGTCGATGCGAGCTTCAACGCACCTGAAAATAAATGCGATGTACGAGTTGTTACGGCTGAACCCTTGTAGTGCCGAGCTTTTGAGTTCGAATGGGCAGCAGGCAACTGACGCTACTGGCCGCTTCCCTCTTCAGGGACTCATGGCTGGATCCATGTCAGCTATGGGTCGATTAGCGACGGTCTGATCTCGACCGTCGCTATGCATCTCAAACCTCAGTCTGTTCCGCCATCTCCAGAGCGTCATCGACCTCAATACCCAGATATCGAACGGTGCTCTCCAGCTTCGTATGGCCCAGCAGCAGTTGAAACGCCCGCAGGTTCTTTGTCCTGCGATAGATCAGTGACGCCTTCGTACGTCTCATCGTATGAGTACCATACATGGCTGGATCAAGCCCAACGGCCTCCACCCAGCCTTTGACGATGCGAGCGTACTGCCGAGTGGATAGATGGTCTGAGTTATGCAGTCGGCTCGGGAAAAGGCAGTCCTCGCTGCGTAACTGGGCCTGACGTATCCAGGCCGCGAGAGCGGACCGTGTTTGTTCAGTAATCTCGAATTGCACAGGCCGCTGCGTTTTCTGCTGCATAACCATGGCTCGTGATGATACGTGCTCGCCATGGGCGACGTCGCGCACGCGGCGCTTGGTTAAGTCGCAAGCCCGAAGCTTGCTATCGATAGCCAGATCGAAAAGAGCCAGATCTCGAGTTCTTTCTGCAATTTGAAGCCTTACTCGGATAGCCCAGATATCTCTCAGTTGTAGCGGGGGTTTCTGTCCAACCAATTTTCCTTTGTTCCAAGGCTGACGGCTGCGGGTAGCGATAATGCTCATGACATGTCCTCCACATGTGGAAGGACAAGGATGGCTAACCAGAGCAACGGTCGCTGACCGGCCAATAACGGTCATTCGGCCACGGACTGTTCGGGTTGCAAGCGGTCGATTCCAGCAGAAACTTCGTGCAATTCAGAACGTGCAAAAATTAGGTGAAGGGTAGCCTGGTGAATGTCATAAAATCCGATTTGTCGTCCTTTTAGGATGCAATACTGCCCGTGGGAGCTTAGATTAAGACCTCCAGTGACCTTAGCGAGCTGCTAGCAAACCGCTGCCATTATGGCGTGTTGCCGTTTAGGTTTGGCGTGCATGGAACACATGGTTACTCACAAGAATTTTTTGGGCCATGCGCAGGATTGGATGCCGTCGGAAGTCATCCCATCGCTCAGTATCCTTGGAGATTTCGCGGCGAATACCACGGTTACCAGTAGCACGAAGTTTATTTCGTAACGGCATGATCTTAATTAAGGGCATCGGATGAGTAAGAGAAGGATTTTAACCATCGGTCTTGATTTGGCAACCGATGATACCGAGTATGTTGAGTTTTCATCTAAAATCTCTCTCTTGGATTGGGATATAGTTTTATTCAAGCCTGAGATAGATGAGTTTGTCCATGGCCACGCCCGGAGCTATCAGGGTAGACCACGGCTTGATGATGTTAAATCATTTCAGCTAAAAGAGAGCTGCGAACATTGGCGACGAGAGATAAAGCAAGCAGTTGAAGCAGGTAAAACTGTTTTTGTGTTTCTGCCGATACCGCTCGAGGTATATGTTGATACGGGAGGTCGCCAATATTCAGGTACTGGAAGGAATCAGAAAACCACTGTGCTGGTTGAGCCTTACAGTAACTACGAAGCTTTGCCGATGAATATTCCAAAAGTCGTCGCAAGCGGAAGCTCTATAAAGTTATCACCGAAGGGTGGGGATATAGTTGCTGCTTATTGGGCGCAATTTGAATCATTGTCTACCTATCACATTACAATGAGCGGCTCTGAAGTTCCAGCATGTTTAACGACAAAGGCCGGAGATAAACCGGTCGGAGCAATCTATCGAATGGGTGCCTCTCATGGCACGTTGCTGCTTCTTCCAGATCTGGATTTCTACGATCAGACTTACATGCTTGAAGATGACGAGTGCTCTTGGAGTAAGGAAGGGGAGCAATTCGCGAGTCGGATGATGGCGTGTGTCGTAGGGATAGATAAAGTCCTTCGTTCAAGGTCTGAGAAGACCCCGGAACCGAAGTGGGCATCGGAGTTAGAATTCGTGCTGACGGCCGAATTGGAGCTGAGAGTAAAGCTTCTCCATGCCGAGAGCCTCCTTGAGGAAGCCCAGAAAAATAAGGAAGTAATAGTTAATAGCCTAGCCAAGGCTGGATCCTTGCGAGCTTTGTTATTTGAAAAGGGTAAAACTCTTGAATTCGCAATTATTGACGCCTTACGGCTGTTAGGGTTTACCGTTTCAAATTTTCAGAATGCCGAGTCAGAGTTCGATGTGGTTTTTGAATGCGATCAAGGAAGATTGGTAGGCGAGGCTGAAGGCAAGGATACCAAAGCTGTTAACATCGAAAAGCTTCGACAACTTGCAATGAATATACATGAGGATTTGGCTCGAGACGAAGTCAGCATGCCCGCCAAGCCAGTGCTTTTCGGGAACGGTTATAGGCTTTTGGCACTTCATGAAAGAGCCGACCCATTTACCACGAAATGCCATAGTGCGGCTGCTAGCTCGTCAACGGCATTAGTATTTACTCCGGATCTCTTTGCCGTGGCGAAATATATACATTCTGCAACTGACCCAGCCTATGCTCGATTGTGCAGGGAGGCAATTTTGTCAAGCGCGGGGCGAGTAATATTTCCAATAGTTCCTGCTCTAGATGATGCGAGTGAGGTGACAAGCTTTGTTCAAGAGCCTGCGAGCTAGCGCGGCCTGCGGGCGGCGGTGGGTTAGAGTGATTGGCCGTTTTCCGCCTATCACGATGTAAGGCCCCCCTTTGCAATGAGTTGCTAATGGCTGATAGCACCCAGTTATATACATTAGCTGACGTTTGCTCACTGGGACGGGGTTTAGCCCGTCCCAGTGAGCAAAGCGAGCGATTAATTTAATTCAATTGTTAGATTTTGGCTGGCTTTCTGGCCATAAATCGATTGAATTTCTCACTTAGAACAAAAACGTACTCGCAAATTGCTTCAGCAAAATCTAGCAAATCTTTAGCATCTTCTTTTGATATTTTTTCGTCTGAGGCGTGTGCGCCGACATTTCTGTGCTTTCGAAGCTCATCACTCCACTGATAGAGTCTCTCATCAATTACCCCTTTTGATTTCAGTTCTTCCAGTCCTTTTGCGAGTGTCTTGCTTGAAGTGTTGTGATGTTTACATACCGCCTCTAAGGTGCGTCCGCTCATTACTACTGAGGCGCTATAGGCTCTGGCTTTATAGCAAAGCCTTGCTTCAGTTAGCGAGTTACGCGCAATATCGGGAATACTCCAGTCAATGTGGCTATCCTGCTTAGGCCATAACCTGACCACATCTGACCATTCATGCTTGTCCCAGCTGATTTGAATGAGCTCTGCACCGCCGAGTAGAGAGTTGTTGCAAATTGGGCATTGAAGGAGGATTGCCTTAAATGGGAACGGATCTTCATTAGGGTCATAAGACTCATGCTCACCCTTATAAACTCCATCGACCTTTGACTCGCAATATGAGCATTGAATGATCATGATTTAGACTTAACAATTTACTTTCCAAAAAACTGGGTGCGTAGCTCGAATTTTTCGAGCACAGAAACTTGTTAAGTACGTGATTATTCATTTTTACCGATTTTAGGCAAAAATAACTCTTCAATTGCTGACTCGGCAGATTCTCTAACTTCTTTAGAAGGCTCCGGATCTAACTTGTTCTCTACAAAACTTATTGCATTCATCCAGCTCATATATTCTTCATCGGAAAATTCAGTAGCTTTTTTACCTGCTTTGCCCTCAATAAAGGCAATCAATGAAAACGTTAATGTCTTTGCCTCTACTGAGGGGTAACTCTGAAAATCATCTTCAAAAAAATCTTTTTCATATTCTTCAAAATAGTCGGCTTGCTTCAAGTATCGACTGAGATAATAAAAAGCGGCTCTTGCATCGGATATTTCGTAACCTGAGATTACATCTTCTAGTTTTTCCATGTTAGCCAATCCTGATAATGTCAAATGCTGATTGAGGTAGGTCGGACAATATATACTCATGAGACAAAGGGTTTGCTCGATCTTTGACATCTACTTTTTGATAAAAAGGTACGGCTTCAAGGCGCGCAATCACACATAGAAGGGGCCTGAAGTGTTGATCTTTTGTCTTCTTAGAAATGTATACAATTTCATCATGAGCTTCTTGCGTGATTTTACCTAGCTTCAACATGATCGAAGCGCCTTTCCTAATACCCCTTCGATTTAACTCTATTTTCGTATTGTGGTGATCTGCGGCATCAACTTCTTTTTTTAGAGTATTGTAGATTTCCACAGGTGATGAACTCGGTGGGACCGTGAAATGCGGAGATTCAAAATCAGACCCAAAATATGGGGTGCACCACATATAGTGTTTATCCCCATAATATTTTTTATTTATATTGTAGGCCAGCGTCGTCATGGCCGAATATAGAATCGGATGAGTTATGTCCTTTAGCGACATCATTTTCCCTCTTTGATAACCATTGCTTTGCTTTCATATAACTATAAATAGGCGGAAAACGGGGTGATTTTTTCGTTATTAGTGTCTGATAACGTTCCTTGTGCACCTGCGATTCCGTGATCTGCTTAACTGCCCCGTTAGCAAAGACTGCATACTGCGGGGAGAAAAGCGATGGGGCTCCAAGGCACATTACGGTGTGATAAGCACTGTGTCTATAGTCCGCTCCTGGTCGCTAGCGAACATCCAGGAACGACAGCTTCTTGGCCGATTTCTGCCTACCGCCACCGACAGCTTTTGGCCGAAAGCAGTCGTTCGTAAGTGGCAGCTCTCGGCCAGAATCTGTCATCTAGACTCAAAAAAAACTCCACCCACTAACCCCGCTTTTTAACCGGCACAGCCCAATGCCTCAGCCCTTCCTCAGCATACTTGCCCAGGCCTGTGTCGAACTGCTGCGCCATAAGCTCCAACGCTACCTTCGAATCGCCAGAGCCAATACGCGCTAACGCATAAGCGCACTTGCGCTGGAACTCTTCCAGGTTGCCCCACCTGATCAGGTATTCGAAATTCTTCTGCGAGGCTTGCGCAATTGCGGGCGTCGCGCAGTTTTCCCCGATTAGCCCCAACTCAAAAACGATATCTTCATGCTCTTCATGCCAGTCTTCCAGCAGGAGCTTCGCCAAAAGTGGCGCGGTCGTTTGTGCGTCGACGCCGGCGAGTGCAGTCCAGAAGGCCGCACTGTCTTTGGCTCGCAAGGCGAACTCGGCTTTCTCATACAGCCCGCTCATGGGAACGTCGCTCCTGGCTATAAACAGATGTGTGGAAAACTGCTGGGGTTTGGATTTATGTAGCCCACTCTAATCCATTGCCGTCGTCCGAGTTGAACCCTCGGGTGCTTTCGATCATTTCGTAAGCGTGAATCGAAACGCCTGCTCTTGCAGGCTCGTTTTGATTAACGCGATCAATTGTTGGGTGGCGGGACTCGGGTCGTCGTTATCGCAGTGAAGCACATAGCCAAGGCTTGGCACGGGGGGCAAGCCCGACACAACGGTCAAGTGGCTCGGCAGCCCAATGCGGGTTCGCAGTGTCAGGCCCAGTCCGGCGGCGACGGCCGCCCAGATGCCGTCGACGCTGGGGCTGGTCAGGGCAATTCGCCATGGAATGCGTGCGGCATCCAGCGCTTGGGTGGCGGCGCTGCGCAATAGGCATGGCGCGTCGAACAGGATCAATGGCAACGGTGAGTCGTCAAGGGCCGTCAGCAGTGATGTGTCGCGGGGCCCGATCCAGTGCATCTGTGTTTCGCCCAGATGTGTGGCATAGGGCGACGCGTGCCCGGTGTCCCAGGTCAGGGCGAGGTCCAGATTGGAGCGTTCGACCAGCGCCAGCAGTTCGGCGTTACGGGCGATCCTGACTTCGAGATTGACCCTCGGGTAAGCCTGGACGAAACGTCGCAGGATATCGCTCAGGAAATGCTCGCCAAAGTCTTCTTGAAGCCCAAGGCGTAGGGTTCCGGCGGTTTGGCCTTCGTGTAGGGTCTGAAAAATGCCGTCGTTCAGCTCCAGCAAACGGCGGGCATGACTGAGCAGTGTTTCTCCCGTGGGGGTCAAGGCCAGCCCGCGGCCGGACTTGGCCAGGATCGGCGTACCGACCTGCTCTTCGAGTTTCTTCAATTGGGCGCTGATGGCAGACGTCGAACGACCGAGACGATCCGCCGCTCTGGCAAAACTGTTGAACTCCACGCCGGTGACGAAGGTACGCAATACGTCAAGATCGAAGGTTGGGCGGCGCATTCAACGGTCCACTAATTCGGGATGATGGGTGCTATTAAATCTGATATTCGGGACTATCGCGAGTTGATAGTTTTTCCTCGTCAATAGGGACTTTAGGGGGAAAAACGATGATCACGGGGCGAGAACACCAGAGCAGCTACCCGCAAAAATTTGCCGAGCTGACTGACGACGTATTGTTTGGTGACATGTGGACGCGTACGCAATTGAGTCCCCGTGAGCGCAGCCTGGCGACAGTGGCCGCGCTGGTGGCGATGTACCGTCCGGAACAGCTGCCTTTTCATTTGAAACGTGCACTGGATAACGGCTTGAGTGTTGAGGAGCTGGCAGAGGTCATCACCCATCTGGCGTTTTATTCAGGTTGGCCAACAGCCGCCTCGGCGTTGAATGTGCTCAGTGAACTACAGGCCAGCCTTCCAACACCTCAGGAGTAACCGTTGATGCCGTTTGCACGAATTTCACTGCACCGTGGGAAGTCGGTCGAGTATTTACACGCGCTGTCTGACGGGTTGCACGACGCCTTGGTCGAGAGCTTCGAGGTGCCGAAGACTGATCGCTTCCAGGCTATTCACCAACATGAGGTTGGCGAGCTGATATTCGACTCCCATTACTTGGGCGGGCCGCGTAGCCATGATTTTGTGCTGATCGCGATAACCGCCGGCCGTCCTCGAAGTGTTGAGACCAAGCAGCGTTTTTACCGCGATCTGGTTGAAAAATTGGAGCGGGCGACGGGACTGAACGCGGAGGATGTGATGGTGGTGATTTCGACTACAGCCGGTGACGAGTGGTCGTTTGGAGGCGGGCGGGGAAACTAGCCTGCAAGTTTATGCATCGCCTGTACGGATAGCCGAAAGGCGTCATTTACGAATAGCTGCGACTACCCAGAAAGCCCCGCCTCACCCAGCGGGGCTTTCCCCCCTCACTTCGGCGCCACCCACGTCACCTCCGTAATCCCAAACTTCTCTGCCCACGGTCGGGTCGTCTTCTTCACTTGTTCATGCCCAACCCGCCCCACGCGGCTTACATGGGCGATATCGGCATCCACCGCCGCCCAGTGCCAGGCTTCGGCGTTGTTCATCACTTCGGCGCGCACCACAAAGGATTTTGGTTTGCCGTGCAGCTGGTAGTTGATGGTGTAGATTTTTGCGGTACTCATGTTGCCTCCCTGTGTTGTTATAGATGGATAGGGCAGCGTTCAAAAAGGTTCATTCAAAATGACAATCTGTCTGTCGGCGCGGCATAGTGTCGCCTTCCTCCCGCGCCCAAGGATTGCGCCATGTCACTGTTGATCCATAGCCGCCTCTATCTGCAACGCCTGGGTTATGACTCGCCGCCAGCGCCGACCTTGCACACCTTGCGGGAGCTGCAACTGCGTCATGTGTGCACCTTTGCGTTCGAGAACCTGTCCAGCCTGATGCGCCTGCCGGTGCCAATCGATTTGGCCAGTGTCGAGCAGAAAGTGCTGCTGGAGGGGCGGGGTGGGTATTGCTACGAGTTGAACCAGATGTTCCTGGCGTTGTTGCAGGAACTCGGCTTTGACGCGCGCGGCATCACCGGGCGGGTGGTGATGGGTGGGCCGCCGGATGCGCGGACGGCGCGTACCCATCGCTTGAGCCTGGTGACGTTGGATGGCGTGCGCTATATCACCGATGTCGGCTTTGGCGGCATGGTGCCCAGCAGTCCGTTGTTGTTGGACACCGAGGCGGTGCAGTCCACGGCGCATGAGCCTTATAGACTGAGCTTCGACGGGCAGGGCAGTTACACCCTGTGGGCGCAAGTGGCCGAGGAGTGGCGCGGCCTGTATGTGTTCGATCTGCAAGTGCAGGCGGTCATCGATTATGAAATCGGCAACTGGTATGTCTCCACCCACCCGGACTCGGTATTCGTTGGCCAATTGAAGGTTGCACGATTGGCTGCGGGTAGACGGCACACGCTGAACAATGCCAACTATGCAATTCACTACCTGGACCGGCCGAGTGAAAAGCGCGCGCTCGCCAGTGCCGACGAGGTGCTGCAGGTGTTGACGGAAACTTTCGAGATTCGTGTACCGGTCACGCTGGAGCTGCGGGCAGCCCTTGACGGCTTGCTAGTGACCCATTGATTGAGATAGAGCCTTCGCTGAACCTGAAGGGCGACGTGCCGGTGGCGGCGGGTGAGGCGGGGTCCCTGCGCCTTTCGCGGCAAGGGGGG
>NZ_JACART010000144.1:0-363 GCF_013386445.1 Pseudomonas sp. P7759 | reverse complement strand
ACAGCCGGCTTGAGTGGTGTGGAGCAAAAGCAAGGGCGAACCAGCCGTTCGGTTCTGGTGAGGCTATAGGCTGATCTTGATCTGCGCACACAACCCACCTTCTGGCCGGTTGCTCAAGGTCAGTGTGCCGCCAATCGCTACCACCAATTGCTGGGCGATCGCCAAACCCAGGCCGGTGCCGCCGGTGCCGCGGTTGCGGGAGCTTTCCACGCGGTAGAAGGGTTGCATCACCTGGATCAGTTCGTCTTCGGCGATGCCGGGGCCGTTGTCCAGGACCTTGATCGACAGTTCGCCATTGGCCGTGGAGCCGACTTCCAGTTGTGCGGCGCCGGCAAATTTGAGGGCGTTGTCCACCAGGTTCAC
>NZ_JACART010000143.1:0-332 GCF_013386445.1 Pseudomonas sp. P7759 | reverse complement strand
GTTTCAGTCGGGCCGTAGCCGTTGAACAGGTAGGTCGGTTTGAGCGCGCGCCACGCCAGGTCGTAACTGGCCTGGGCGACCGCGTCACCACCAAAGCAGTACACACGCACCTCAGGTGGGTTGCCGTCACGCTCGGCATGTTCGGCCAGCTGTTGCAGGTACACCGGCGGGAACACCGCCATGGTCACGTTATGGCGATGCATTTGCTGGTAGGTGTATTCCGGCAGCCACAGGCTGTCGTCACGGATCAACACGCTGGCGCCGTTGATCAACGGGTGCATCCAGCCTTCGTGGGAGCCGTCGAAGGCGAACGACATGAAGTGCAGTTCGCA
>NZ_JACART010000142.1:0-432 GCF_013386445.1 Pseudomonas sp. P7759 | reverse complement strand
ACAGGGAGGTAGGAAGGCGATGACGGGGGGGCCGGCACACGTGACCAGCACCGAGATCATCATCGAGTTCTGGCGGCCGTGCTTGTCGGCCACCCGGCTGAACAGCCAGCCACCGATAGGCCGCATCAGGAAACCGGCAGCGAATACCCCGGCGGTGTTGACCAGTTGCACAGTGAGATTATCGGATGGGAAAAACGCCGGAGCGAAATAGATGGCACAGAAGGCATAGACATAAAAGTCGAGCCACTCGAGCAGGTTGCCGGAAGAAGCGCCGACGATGGCAAAGATCCTTTTGCTACGTTGCTCGCCGGTGTACGGCGTCGTTGTTGTTGTCATGTTCTCTCACTCGTAGGAGGGGTAGTTGCAGTATAGACAGACTTTGCAACAGACCTGTTCCGCAAGAACAATCGCTAAAACTGTGGGAGCTGGCTC
>NZ_JACART010000141.1:0-1922 GCF_013386445.1 Pseudomonas sp. P7759 | reverse complement strand
ATGCCGTTTTTCTTCAGGTAGTTGCCTACCAGCTCGCGGATCTCCCGGTCGTCATCGACGATCAGGATGTGATCGACATGATCCATGCTGCTTTCCTCGTTAATTACTCATTGGGGCGCAGTCTAGCCACTGTCGTTGCCTTTGCCTTGTGCCCTTTGTATTGCAGTGTATCTGGCGTTAGGGAGATACACGATGAAGCAAAATTGCGGGTTTGATGCGCCAGGATCGGGGTGACGTCCTACGTCAACCCGGAATAAAGCTATAGGTTCACATGGCCTGAGTCGCTCGGATTCCCGGCTTAAACGCACATCCGACAGGGTACTCAAGGCCAGAAGATCAGGTTTTATTGCCTGGTGAGAGTGCATTCATGACAGCCGTTACTTCGCGAGCCAGCACCACGTTTCAGACGATTGAACAATTTCAGCACCGAGATGATCGCGGTGCCGGCATCCAGCACAATGGATTACCGTCCAAGACGCCTCAAGAGGCCACAGAAAGGCTCTGGCGTGGGAGTTCAGGCTGGCCGGACAAGAACGGCGACGGTCGTTATGAGGTGACCTATGAGTTTCGAGAACCGCCCAAAGACAAGGATCGACGACAGCGCAATATGTCCGGGTTCAGCCACATCCTGGAAAATCAACGGGAACAGACCCGACGCAGTTTGCAATCCATTTCAGATGTGGCCAACGTCAGGTTTACCGAGGGGCCGAAAACGGCGACCAGCGAAGGTCACATTACCGTCGGGAACTACGGCCATTTGTATAATAAAAAAGACCAGCAAAGCAGGTTATATCGAAGACTCCGAAAGCCATACCCATATGAGTTACCTGGACGAACGTCACGGCTATATGAATCACCGCGGTACCCGCGCGTCGGCACCGCAACTTGACGATATCAGCGCTTATCAGAAGAAATACGGCGCCAACCATGAAACCCGCAAGGACGACACCACCTACGGTTTCAACTCCAATACCGACCGCGATTTCCTCAGCGTCAAGACCGACAAGGACAAGATGGTCGCTGCCATTTGGGACGGTGGCGGCACCGATACATTGGACTTCTCCGGCTATAAGCAGGACCAACAGATCAGCCTCAGGGCAGGGACCTTCTCGGATGTCGGCGGCCTCAAGGGCAATGTCTCGATTGCCTATGGGGTGACCATCGAAAATGCTGTCGGCGGCTCCGGCAACGATTTGCTGATGGGCAATGAAGCTGCCAACACGCTCAAAGGTGGGGAGGGTAACGACCGGTTATATGGTGCAGGCGGTGCGGACCTTCTGTGGGGGGGCAAGGGCAACGACGTCTTTATCTATGGAAACACCAGCGAGTCGACCCACGACGCCCCCGATCAGATCATGGACTTCGTCAGCGGCGAGGACCGGGTGGATGTGTCCGGGATTCGCGCGGCATTGGGCGACAAGCCACTGAAGTTTGTCAGCGCATTTTCTGGGGCCAGTGGCGAGGCGGTGGTGACCTATGACCCGGTACTTCAGATGAGTACCTTGCAAATCGCCGGCAAGCCTGACGAGCCGGCCTTCGTCCTGCTGGTCCACGGCAAACTGCAACAGGGCGACATCGTCAGTTGATTCAGCCGGCGTTTCGCAACAGCGTCTCAAACAATCGCTGCACCTGGGGTTCATCAGTGTGGGCCACGTTGAAACGCATCGAGTCACGCTGCGCCGGGTCGTAGCCAAACAGCGCGCCGGGCGCCAGCACCATGCCCTGCTTTAAGGCCGCCTGGGCCAACCGTTCGCCGTTGACCCCAGGCGGCAGGCGCGCCCAGATAAACATCCCGCCTTCGTAACCCATCGGCAGCTCGCAGCCGCAACGCTTGAGCCACTGTTCCACGCGTCCGCCGGCCTCCATCAAGCGTTGCACCATGCGCTTGCGGTGCTTGGCGTAGCTGCCTTCGCTGAGCATGC
>NZ_JACART010000140.1:437-1571 GCF_013386445.1 Pseudomonas sp. P7759 | reverse complement strand
GCCCAAGGGCTGGCGCATTGTCCAGTTGTCCATGCCACGGGAAACCTGGTCGGAATGCTCACCCTTGAGCAGGTTGGGAATGCCACAGGCGAACTCGAGAATGTCGATGCCCCGGTCGACTTCGCCCTGGGCGTCGGTGAAAACCTTGCCGTGCTCAGCGACGATAATGCGCGCCAGGTCGTCTTTGCGTTCGCGCAGCAGGTGCAGGTATTCGAACAGCACGCGGGCGCGGCGGATCGGCGGGGTATCCGCCCAACCGGCAAACGCGGCTTGGGCGGCGGCAACGGCTTCGGACACGGTCTGGCGGCTGGCCAGGGCGACGCGGCCGGTCTTTTCGCCGGTGGCGGGGTTGAAGACATCCTGATAACGATCATCGCGGGACACGCGTTGGTCGTTGATGTAATGCTCGATTGTCGTTGTCATGGCAGTAGATCCCAGGTGGGTAGCGTTGGGGATCACGATAGGCTTTCGCTTTGTTCCAAACCAGAGCAGAATCCAGAACTTATTGTCCACATACGCGAACAATCTACTCATGGAAAAGGCTGAAATCGAAGGGCTTTGGACTCACATCCACTGGCTGTCAGTGCTGGAAGAACAAGGCACCTACACCGCCGCCGCCGCACGCCTGGGCGTGAGCAAGTCCGCCGTGAGCCAGCGTATTTCCGACCTGGAAAAGGCCACCGGCACGCGGCTGGTGACGCGCACCACGCGCAGTGTGCGGCTGACCGATGCGGGGCTGTCGTTGACCCGTGAAGTGCGCAGCGCTTATGAACAGATAGCCCGCAGCTTTTCGTCGGTGCGCGATTCGGTCGGGGAGATTCGCGGGCTGGTGCGGCTGACAGCGCCTGTCGCGTTTGCCCGTCAGCAACTGGTGCCGCATCTGTCGGAATTTTTGCAGCAGTACCCACAAGTGCGTATCCAACTGGACGTATCGGACGCCCTGAGTTCACTGGCCGCCGAAGGCTACGACCTGGCCGTGCGCCACGGTTTCCAGGTGCCGGAAACCCATGTGGCCTGGAAACTGTGTGACACCGGCTCGGTACTGGTCGCCACCCAGGATTACCTGCAACGCCACGGCGAGCCGCGCGAACCTGGCGACTTGTCCGCGCACAACTGCCTGTTCTACCCACGCGG
>NZ_JACART010000140.1:0-417 GCF_013386445.1 Pseudomonas sp. P7759 | reverse complement strand
GGCAAGCTGGTGCAGGTGCTCAAGGGCTGGACACTCAAGGGCGCGTTTGCCGATGAGATCTACCTGATCCGACCGTATTCGCCGCATGTGCCGAAGGCGGTGAGTGTGTTGGTCAGTTATTTGAAGGGCAAACTGTCCGGCGGGTTTCGATACACAGCCCATTAATGGCCCGACCAAATTAGCACTAAGTGGATCTTTTTGAGGAACCAATTCGGCCGTAGCATTCTCTTGCGGCCACAACACTCTAGGCCGTGGCAGCGTCAACTCAAGGGCTCCCTCGTGGGGAGTTTTGATCATCATGAACTGGAATATCGTCCCCTCCACCGCCTTTCAAACCACCGCTGCGGTGATGTCCGCCATTGCCCTGCTTGGCTGCCAACCGCCCACACGGGCTGACTTCATCAAGTACCCGTCGTT
>NZ_JACART010000015.1:0-130266 GCF_013386445.1 Pseudomonas sp. P7759 | reverse complement strand
GCTGCGAAGCAGCCCCAAAACCAAACAATTCAATCTCACTGGCACACCGCAGCGGTCCTATTGGGGCTGCTGCGCAGCCCAACGCGGGGCAAGCCCGCTCACCACAACAAGCCCATAGCCACAAAAAGCCCGCTCACCATAATATGAGCAGAACCGTCACAAATTTGGCGCAGTTGAAGGGCCAACGCCCGTTGGTCTCTACAACCTTGGTTTGTCGTAGTTTTCTTCTATTCTGTGCTCAAGGGATATCCACAGGAGTCGCTGGATAGAAACAGCCTCGCCCAGGCGCAGGTTGAACACCGATCTACCGAGGGTCGCCGCCATGCCGCGCAACCTTTGCCTTACCCGCCAGTGCTTCGGCCTGGTCACCCGTATCGAATGTTCCATTCGCCCTCTTGCGGGGGATAACGGGATGTGGACGTTATTGTTTGCCGCCGGAATGACCGGTGAACAGCCTTCCACCATCAAGTCCCAAGGCCCGTTTCCAGGGCCCTTCGTGGCGGAAAATATGCTGGAGTCCATCGTCGACAGCCTGACGCAGCACGGCTACGAGACGGCGGCTGACCCGCAGATCTGGTGCCTGCACATGCAGGCCCATCTGCGAGCGCTGAACGGGAACACCCAGCACTGACCGCTATTTGCTCTCGGGCTTGTCCAGCTTGACCTCGAAGCCGTATTGCACGGTGCTCAGGTCGGTGCGCTGGTAGCTTTCCAGGGTGGTCGGCTGGCCGTAGAAGTAATGCACGTCAAACATCGCCGTACCGTATTCCTCGGCGCGGTGGCTGACGCCGAGGATTTCCTTGAGGTAATTGCCGCTGGCGTCCTTGGCGTAGAAGCGCCAGCTGTCGGCAGGGAAGGCCTTCTGGTCGACAATCAGCGCGTTGTCTTTGAGTTCGAGCCCTTTGGGCAGCTTGTTCACGTCAATCTCGTTTTTATCGATGGTCGCCAGGAACAGCGGAATCGAGCCCACCACAAAGGCCGGGTTTTCCGGGAACAGGTTCAGGTCATAGGTCAGGGTGCCACGTGCCGGGTTCAGTTCGAAGGCCTCGGTCGGCAATTCGATCGGCTCGCCACGCTCGCCTTTTTCGTCGGCGGTGAAGAAGGTCACCGGTGATTCGCTGCTGTTGCGCTCGCTGCCCACCAGGTCGTCATTGAAGGTGAACGGGTGGTCGAACACGATGTGCGCCGCGCTGGCGTCCTCGACCGACTGGCTGATGGTCACGCTGTTTTTCAGCTGGTCTTCGGTCATGCTCGCGTCTTTGAGCCAGCCGGCGGCGCTGTCGTCATACACGGTGACTGGCATCGGCAGGGCTTGTACGGTTTTCTGCAGGCTGTTTTTGTCGAAGCGCAACACCGGCAGGTCGAGGTCTTTGCGGGTGCGCGTGGCAGTGGAGAAATCCAGCACGTTGACCTGCAGGTTGTCGATCACACCATTGAAGTACACCTTGGCGTAATGGCTGCCCTGCTTGTGTTCGAAAGCTTTCTGTTCATCGGTCAGCTGTTTTTCGAACGCCTGCGACCAGGCCTTCTGCTTTTGCATCTCGGCCAGCTGTTTCTCGTAGAACGCGACTTGGGCGCTGCTTTCGTTGATCGAGCCCGAGCGCGTGAGAAATTGCCCGGTGGTGTCCCGCGCCTGCACCAGCAACGGATTAGGCGATTCGTCGCCCACTTCCGGCGCCAGTGGCTGGCTGTTGGTCAGCTCGATCTCGGCGTAGTTTTTTTCCAGCAAGACCAGATTGAGGGTGATGTTGCCTTCGGTGCGCTTGTGGCCCACGTCCTTTTTCGACAGGTCAAAGGTCAGCACCTTGCCCGGCGCGACCACTTCAACCGTGCCCTTGAGGCTGACAGGCTGAGGCTGGCTCTTGTTTTCCGTCTCGATGCCGTCGATGAACGGGTAGGTCACCGTCAGGTCATCGGGGTTGGTCAGGTTCGAACTGCTGGGGCTCAGTTGGATGCCCGGATCGGTTTCCGACCATTCCGGCTGGAAAGGGATGACCTTGTTGTTGCTCAGGGTCACCGACTGCCATTCCAGCCCGTGGGGGAAGGGGAATTGGTCGGGGACGTTGAAGTTGAAGGGGAAAACCGGCTGCAGGTCGGTCAGATAGTCGGAGTGGGAGGTCTTGCGCAGCACGAACAAGCCATTGATGTAGGTGTCCACCAGCGCCTGGGGTGTGGCGTAGTGCTTGAGCAGGGCCAGGGTGTCCTCGCCGTATTCGGCTTCGATGGGCTTGGTGGCGAGTTTGACCCGCGCCCGCTCCAGCAACAGCAGCGAACCGCCGAGGTCAGCGACGGCGTCGCGTAGCTTGGGGTCCTGGATGCTGTCGAGGGATTGTTCGAACTTGGCGGTTTTCTCTTCGAGGGTGGTCTGCTTCTGCTCGTCGCTGGGGGAGCAGCCGCCAGTCAGCAGCAATGCCGCGCACAGGCCGATACTGGCCAAAGGGGATCGCACATCCATCATCTGAGTTTTTCCTGTCCGACGTCATCGAGCCGAGTTGTTATTGGGCTCGACACTAGCAGAAAAATTCTCTTACAGATGCCGCAAAGGTCAGTTTTCCGGCGATTACAGGTGTCTTGTGGCGGCTGGTATACTCGCCGCCATTTTAAACAAGCTGTGTGAGATCCCATGGAACGCTTCATCGAAAATACTATGTACGCCTCACGCTGGCTGCTGGCGCCGATCTACCTGGGGCTGTCCCTGGGCCTGCTGATCCTGGCGCTGAAGTTTTTCCAGGAAATCATTCACGTCATTCCCAATATCTTCACGATGCTGGAAGCTGAAGTGATCCTGTTGCTGTTGTCGTTGATCGACATGGCGCTGGTCGGTGGCTTGTTAGTGATGGTGATGATCTCCGGCTACGAGAACTTCGTCTCGCAGTTGGATATCGATGAGAACAAAGAAAAGCTCAACTGGCTGGGCACCATGGACTCTTCGTCGTTGAAGATGAAAGTGGCGGCCTCCATCGTGGCGATTTCGTCCATCCACTTGCTGCGTATCTTCATGGACGCCAAGAACGTCGATCCGCAACATTTGATGTGGTACGTAATCATCCACATGACCTTCGTGGTCTCGGCGTTTGCGATGGGCTACCTGGACAAGCTCACCAAGCACTGATGCCCCGCGCCAGCCTTACTGCTCGACGAAGTAGTAAGGCTGGCGATTGATCGACATCTGCTTGATCACCTTCACCGGGGTGGCCAGGTCGTTGGTATGGTCCAGCAACGCAATGTTGCCGGGCTTGGCACCGAGGTAGCGATGCAACTCGGCTTCGGTCTGTAGGATCGGCAAATAGGCCTGCAGATAGAACACGCTGGCCCCGGCGATGCGCTCGTTGGGCTGGAACAACACCACTTCCTTACCTTCGTCTCTGAATGCCTGGACCTGGCTGATCACCGGTACGAACGACTGGCGTACGTCGGCTTTGGGCGCGAACCAGAAGGCGGCGATCAAGTAGCAACCCACGGCCAGGGTAAACACCCCGCCCACCACGGTTCTGTGATGTGTATGCAGCGCGGGTTTGTGGGTTTTCAGCCAGTCCAGCAACACCCGTGCATATTCTGCGGCCAGTACGGCGGCGGCGGGGGTGAGTGCCATCAGGTAAACGGTGCGTTTGCTCGACGCCAGGGTCAGCAGGGTGAACTGCGCCACCAACCAGATGCTGAAAAACAGATGGTAGCGGTTGCGCACCAGGCTTTTGCGAAAGTGCCACAGGCCCAGGTACACCAGGATGTTCCAAGGCAGGAACGCCTCGGGCAGCTTGGCGATGTAGTAGTAGAACGGCTCGTAATGCCCGGCCTCGACAAACGAGCCGCTGAAACGGCCGACGCTGTTGGTCAGCAACACTTCGGCCACGGCCTGCATACCACCGCGCTGGAACAGGAACACCAGCCAGATCACCAGCGGTATCAGCGCCAGCAAGGTCAATAGCGCGGGCTTGAGCCAGTCGCCAATCTGCAGGCGTTTGTCCATCAGGCTGGTGCTGGCCAGGTACGCGAAAATCACAATGCCCGGCATCGCCAGGCCCAGCACGCCTTTGCTGAGGGTGGCGATCACCATCCCGGCGGTAAACAGTGCCCATGCGCCGGTGCTGGAGCCTTGGCGGTCGGGCCGCACGGCCTGGTAGAACGCCAGCAGCGCGGTGGTCACGCCTAGGGTGAGCAGCGAATCCTCACCCACGCCACGCGCGTTGCTCCAGTAACTGGCCATGGTCGCCAGGATCAACGCCGCGCTGACCGCCAGCGTCTGCGGTCGCCCGAACCTGCGCAGCATCGTGTAAAGCAGCATCACGCTGAACAGACCTGCAAATGCCGAAGCCAAGCGCACGGCCCAGGTGGTGCCGCCAAACAGGCGAATCGCCCCGGCGTCGATCCACAGGCTCAAAGGCGGTTTTTCCAGGAATGGCTCACGAAACAACTGAGGCACTACCCAGTTATTGTCCAAGTGCATGGCCATGGCGATCCCGGCGACGCGGGCTTCGGTGGAGCCTTGCAGCTCATGGTTGCCCAAGGCAAAGAAGAACAACAGACCAGCCAGCAGGAGCAGCAGGGGAGCAGGACGCGTCATGGAGTGTGGCTACCAGGGCAGGAGGACCGTCCGGGGGAACGGTCATTGCAATGGGCTAGTATCCGTGGGCGTTTCTGAATATTTCGTGAACGAGTGTGGGATTTTTGTAAGGCTGAATGCTTGCTTAGGGTGCTTTCAAGCTGGGCACAGCAGCTTTGCCTTGGGCCGTCAGCACCGGTTCCAATTGTTCCCACGTGAAGCTCAGTTCGTTGTCACAGCCATCGCCTTGGGCGGGTGTGGAGAGTTGCAGGCCCTGGGTGTTGAAGCTCAAGTCGAAGGTGGAGTAGCTGGTCACAGCCGGGCACCCTTCGTCGACGGTGGTTTGTTTGGCCAACCAGGCGCTGAAGGTGGCGGGCAGTTTGACCTGGCCCGAGTAGGGCGTGTCCCATTGCTCACGGCCGCCCAGCCAGGTCCAGGGGTCGACCTTTTCACCGGATTGCAGGTTCCAACTGTGCAGGCCCCAACTGATCCCCCCGCGCCCGTAACCCGCTGACCAGCGATAGAAACGCACGGTGATCCAGTGCGATGACCAGTAGAACGGTTCCACCGTGATCTCGCTGGTGCTGGTGCTGCCGCTTTGGTCCAGTGAGTTACGCCGCTCTCTATAAAAATCGGTCTGGCCATCCGGATTGATGGCCATGCGTGCGAGATCCCGGTTGATCTTATCGATGGCTTCCCCATCGCCCTCGAGTTTCAGGATCACCTGCCCGCCTTGGGTCTTCACCTGATAGGCGTGTTCGGCGAAGGTCTTCTTCTCGACCTTCACCGCAGGCGGTGTGGCTTCCAGCGGATTGTTATAGGTGTCGCTGGCGCAGCTGTCCGTGTCCGCGCGGTTGAGCATCAGCGCCAGGCTTTTGCCGCCAATGGCTTTGCTCCAGCTGCCGGTCAACGTGTCGCCTTGCGGATCGTCCAACTGCCAGAAACCGGTTTGCCCTTCTTCCACCCAGGGCTCGCTGGCGTTGGCTTGGGTCAGTTGAATGGGCGTGAGAATGCGTTGGTAGTAATAACTGCCATTGGCGCCGTGGGCACCGTTGAAACAGACGGTAATCGCGGATTTGCCCAAGGCGCCGGTCCAGACACCGGCCAGGTCGGCGGCGGTGGCAAGCAGAGGAACGCAGGCGAGGGCGAGAGCGGCGAGTGGCTTGAACACGGGTATCGGACTTCCGGATGTCTGATAGAGGAGAGCAGGGTAATGGGAAGTACGGGGGAGTCCAAGAGGGCAGGTGCCACGCTCAGTAAGAAACTCCTAACCTGTCTCTAATGAGAAGTATTATCATGTGTGACTTTTCGCAGCCGTCCCCCTGGATATCACACCGATGGCCTCATCTTCTTCTGCCCATCAGGTCGTGGGCGAGCTCTATGCCCAGCATCACAGCTGGGTAGTGCAGTTGCTGCGGCGCAGGTTGGGCGGGCAGGAGCAGGCCCTGGACCTGGCCCAAGATACCTTCGTGCGGATCTTGAGCAGCGGCACCGTGCCGGTTTTCCGTGAGCCGCGTGCTTACCTCACGACGGTCGCCAGTCGATTGTGCGGGCAGTATTTCCGTCGTCAGGCGCTGGAGCGCGCCTATGAGCAATCACTGGCAGTTTTGGAGCCCGAGCACATGCCTTCACCGGAAACCCGCTTGCTGGTGCTCGAAGCGTTGGACTCGGTAGGCCAGGTGCTGGATGGCTTGGGCAGCAAGGTGCGCGAGATTTTCCTGCTGTCCCAGTTGGATGGCCTGACTTATCCACAGATCGCCGAACGCATGGACCTCAGCGTGAATGTGGTGCAAAAAGCCATGCTCAAAGCCTATCGCCATTGCTACCTGGCGGTGTACGCGGCATGAACCGCTTCAAGTCTGCCAACGATCAACCCTTGGACGAATGCGTGCTGGACCAGGCTTTGAACTGGATGGTCGCGTTGCAATCCGGCACCTGCGGCGCCGCTGAGCAGCATGCCTGCCAGCAATGGCGCAACGAGAACCCGCAACATGAACTGGCCTGGCAGCGTTTGGCCGGGCTCAGCCGCGATATGCGCCTCAACACCCAGGCGCTGCCTGCGTCCAATGCCCGACAATTGCTACGGGCACGCAGTGTTCCGTCGCGGCGCACGGTCCTCAAGGGGTTCGCTGGCTTGAGCGTAGCCACCGCGCTGGGTCTGAACGTGCGCGAGCGGGTGCTGTTGCCGGAGCTGTTCAGCGATTACTACACCGCTACTGGGGAGCGACGGCATCTGCGCCTGGCCGATAACGGCGAGTTGCAATTGGATACCCGCACCGCTGTGGATATCCGTGATGCGCACCTGGCACTCAACCTCGGCAGGTTGTTGTTGAGCACCGGAACAAGCGCGGGCACCGCGGTCCAGACGGCTAATGGCTGGATACGCCCGGCGGCGCTGTCGCGGATGATCATCAGCCACGACTTGCCCCGCCAGCAGGGTACGCAGGTGCAGATGCTGTCGGGCAGCGCCTCCATCGAACCTTCGCACGGCGCGAGCCTCCTGCTCGGCATGGGCCACCAATTGAGTTTCGACCGTCTGCAGGGCGGGCCGCTCGCCGCCGTGCCATCCAGCGCCGACGCCTGGACCCAAGGCCTGTTGATCGCCGAGCGCATGCCACTGCGCGAGGTGCTTGAGCAACTCGATCGCTACCGTCGCGGCGTGCTGCGCTGCGATCCCGCCGTGGCGGGTTTGCAGGTATCGGGTTCGTTCTCGCTGGACCATCCCGAGGCCAGCCTGGACCTGCTGGCCAAAGTGTTGCCCGTACGTGTGCAACGGGTGTTTGGCTACCTGGCCACGGTCGTGCCGGCCTGACCTGAAATTATTTTTACATCGCGTGGCAGTTTTTTGAGTCTCGAGCATCAAGACGGGTAAGACGCAGAAAAAAGCGTCCACCCAACCCTTTCACGACAGGACAGTCTTTATGCTCAGCCGCGTCAGCGCTTTGCGCACCGTTATCCTCGGTTTATCGGTGGCAACCGCCAGTCACAGTGCCATGGCCGCCACGGCGGCGCCCGCCCAGGAACAATCCCAGCCCCAGGCGTATGACATTTCGCCCGGCAGTCTTGACCGTGTGTTGGGTGCGTTTGGGCAGCAAGCGGGTGTGATGATCGGTATCGATTCCGCGCTGGCTGCCGGCATTCAGAGCAAGGGTTTGCAAGGCAGTTTCTCTGTGGATGAAGGCCTTGAGCGCCTGCTGGCCCCAGCGAATTTACAGGCAGAGCGTGAGCCGGGCGGCTATCGCGTGGTGGCCAAACCGGTCTCACAGGACGGCAAAATGGAGTTGCAGACCACTCAGGTCAACGCCAACCAACTGGGCACTGTCACCGAAGGCACGGGCTCGTACACCCCAGGCACCATTGCCACGGCCACGCGCCTGGTGCTGACGCCACGGGAGACTCCGCAATCGATCTCGGTGGTCACCCGCCAGGTCATGGATGACTTCGGCCTCAAGTCGATTGACGACGTAATGCGCCACACACCGGGCATCACCGTGTCGACCTACGACACCGAACGCACCAACTATTACTCGCGCGGTTTCTCCATCGAGAACTTCCAGTACGACGGCATACCGACCCTGCGTGATGCTCAATACTCAGCGGGCCAGACCATGACGGACATGGCGATCTACGACCGCGTCGAAGTGCTGAAGGGCGCTACCGGCCTGCTGACCGGTGCCGGCGGCCCTGGCGGCACCATCAACCTGATCCGCAAGAAGCCGATTTCCGAGTTCAAGAGCAGCATCGAACTGGGTGCGGGCTCCTGGGATAACTACCGTTCGCAGGTCGACGTCAGCGGCCCCCTGACCGACACCGGTAACGTGCGCGGTCGCGCAGTGGCCGCCTATCAGGACAAAAAATCGTTCCTGGATCACTACTCGCGCAAGACCAGCGTGCTCTACGGCATCCTCGAAGTCGACCTGACCCCGGACACCCTGCTGACCCTGGGCGCCGACTACCAGGACAGCGACCCCAAAGGTTCCAGCTGGACCGGCACCCGCACCATCTTCGACGCCACCGGCAACAAACTCGACCTGCCGCGCTCGTTCAACAACGGGCCCAAATGGGGCTCATGGCAACAATACAGCCACACCGTATTCGCCACCCTGGAACATAGCTTCGACAACGGCTGGGTCACCAAAGGCCAGTACAACCATCAGGTCAACGGCTATGACGCGCCGCTGGGCTACATCTCCCAGGATTCCGCGACAGCCAGTTCGATCTATGCCGCCAAATACACCGGCGACACCACCAGCGACAGCCTGGATGTGTATGCGTCGGGGCCGTTTGAGCTGTTCGGGCGTGAGCATGAACTGGTGATCGGCCAGTCCGTTTCCAGTTCGCGGTGGAAGGGCAAGGACTACCGTAACCCCGTCTACTTCGACAACTCCTATGATTTTTACAACTGGCACGGCGAGGCTATCGAGCCTGCGTGGGGTAAGGCATCCCGCTTCAGTGACGAAATCACCCGCCAGACCGGCACCTATGTCACCGGGCGCTTCAGCCTGACCGACGCGCTGCACCTGTTGCTGGGCACGCGGGTTGCCAACTATCAAGTCACCGGCACCAGCGACACCGAAGAAAGCGGCAAGGTAGTGCCGTACGCCGGCCTAACGTACGACCTCAACGAGAACTTCACCGCCTACGCCAGCTACACCGAAATCTTCAAGCCGCAGACCCAGTACCGCGATCGAACCAACACCATGCTTCAACCCGACGAGGGTAAAAACTACGAGATAGGCCTCAAGGGCGAATTCTTCAATGGCCGCCTGAATGCCAGCCTCGCCTACTTTGAAGTGCACGAAACCAATCGCCCAATCGCCGATACCGCCTGGAACTCGCAGCCCGCCGTCGATTACGCGTACATGGGCACCGAGAGCAAAACCAAAGGCTACGAAGCAGAGATCTCCGGCGAACTCGCGCCAGGCTGGCAGTTGCAGGCCGGTTACACCCACAAGATCGCCCGCGATGCTGATGGTAAGAAAGTGGCGACCTGGGAGCCAGAGGATCAGGTCACCCTCTACACCAGCTACAAACTCCAAGGCCGCCTGGACAAACTCACCCTCGGTGGTGGCACACGCTGGCAGAGCGCGGGCTGGCAGACCGTGCGCAACTGGGGTTATCCAGGTGGCGGTCGCTCAGAAAAATTTACCCAGGACCCATACTGGCTGGTGGACGTGATGGCGCGCTATCAACTGACCCAGAACCTGTCGGCCACGCTCAACGTCAACAACCTGTTCGACAAGAAGTACTTCACCAACATCGGCTTCTATGACTCGGCGTATTACGGCGACCCACGCAATGTGATGGTCACGACGCGTTGGGATTTCTGAGGCAGATGACAGCAAAAGGCCGAGTTTCCTCGGCCTTTTTTGTTATTGGAATGCTGGTGTGTCTTGGGTGAGGACCAGTACTCGCTCTACCAACAGTTCGCTCAGCACGATCAATTGCTGGCTGGCCAGTAGCTTGTGGCGGTGGGCGCCTTCGCCACCCAGCGCGAGACAAGCCCGCTCACTACAGTGACCTCAAAAAATATGGAGATACCAATGCCTATAGACGCACCTATCCTCGACGTAACCTGTTGTATTGCTTAAGGTATGGCCATTCGATATTACCCATTCGGTGGTCCGCATGAAGCGCGCAGAATTCCTTGCACAACCTGAAGTGGTGGATTTTCTTGCATGGTTGCAAGTTAACTTGCCGGTGCTTTCGTTCAATCTGCGCTTTAAAGCCAGTAACTTCGTGCCCGGTGGTTTGATCGCCCAGGTTCAGGGTTTCGAGCAAGTGATCAAGCACTATCGCTGGAAGGCGAGCTGGCAGGATACGCACCAGAACAATGTCGATTCACAGACCTGGACACAGACCCTACGCTCCCTCGGACAACTGCGCGAATGGCTAACAAGTGCCGTCACTGCGTGTGATGATGTGCAAGCCCTCGCAGCCTGTTTGCAGGTGCTTCGCTGGGGCGGTGTACAGGGTGCGATTCCCTTTTTGCAGCGGCTGGCTGCCGAAGGTCGCCTGACGAATTATTTGCGCAACATGGCCGGGCTTATGGCGCTTGATACTGACCACGACCTGGAGGATCTCAACGCCGAAAGCGTGCAGCGTTTTGATGCGGGCCTGACCAAGATTCACGCATTGCTTGATGTGTCTGGATCGCCAATTTACGACAGTCGCGTCGGCGCTGCGATGGGGATGTTGTATTCACTGTTTCGCGAGCAATGGACCGGCAAGGGAAAACCCTTGTTAGCGTTCCCTTCCGGAGGTGCTCGTGGTAACCAGTTGCGTAACCCGGGGGCGTTTGTGAATGGGTTGGCGGCGCCACAATTTTCATCGATCAATTATGAGACGTGGGCGCGCTGGCAGGTTCGTCTGGGTTGGATTATCCGAGCCTTGCTTGAACGCACGAGCTGGTTTAGTGAGCACGGTGCTTTACCCGCTCGCTGCCACGCCTTTGAGGCCAGCTTGTTCATGCTTGGCTATGACCTGCGCTGTTTTGGCGTGCCGCCCACGCCATTGGAACCTGTGACTCAAGCGCAGCACAGCGAGCGTGAAAGCACGGGCTGGGTACCGACGGGGCATCCCTTCAGCCAGGTCATCCAGGATTACCTCATGTTTCGCCGCAGCGGTGCAGAGGACAATAAAGCGTCATTTGTTGACTGGCTGTCGACTCACCCACGTGACGCCAAGACGATCTCGCGCGCGACTGCACAAGGTTACTGCTTTGCGTTTTCCATGCAGGAGTTCGACCTGTTCGGTCGCCCCATCGAAACCCTTGAACGCATCGTTGAAGGTGGCAAGGACGGCTTGTGCGCGGCACTGGGATATAAGGAACTGGAGCCGTTCACCTTGGCGGATGAGCGGGTCAATGTGTGCCTGGTGGATGTGCTGATCACCGGGAAGGCGTATCAGCAGGCGACGAGCGCGCAGGCGCGCGTCGAGTTCATCCTGAGCGCCGGCTACGCCGGGACCGAGAACGCCGCAAGAACGCTGATGGCCCTGGGGCGCAACGTAGGCAACCACTTCGGCCTGCTCGATGCAGAGCATTTGCCGACGCCTGTGTTCGAGCAGTTTTTTCACAGCTGTTCGCTCGACGCCTGACGTGCATACGGCCGAGTGCGTCCGTACGCGAGCAGAAGGTGCGGCGCACCGCCCTCAATCATGCATGAGCCAGGGCCTCAACTCCTTGAGATTGGTAACCACGATCTGCTGTGCCTCTGGGTTGGTGGCCTGGTTTCTCGGGTCGACCTGATAGCGTCGTAATACATACTTCACCAATGCTTTGCGACTGGCGACAACCAGTTGCCCATCCGTCATGCCGAAGTCGGTTTCGATGATCGCCTGCTGCGCCGCGTTCAAGCGGCCATCGGGTGCAAAGATGATCGGTACTTCGGTGTTCCAGTCTTCGTCCAGCTCACGTGTGTTCTGCGACTCGTCGAGCAGGTCCGGCTCGCCGCGCAGGCGGCTCAATACAAAGTCGCGATACTGGCGGTTCTTCTCACAGTAGGCGCGCACATGCCAGCGCATCCCGGTGTACACCAGGGTATGTGGGGCAATCAGGCGGACTTCCACGTTCGGGGTGTTGAGCGAAACGTATTCGGTTTCCAGGCGCAAACCGTCGCGACAAGCCGCGAGCAAGGGCCGCAGGATTTCTGGCCGAATCGGTCGGTCCGGCACTTCCAGCACCTTGGTATGAGCGTAGGCCAGGGCCAATCCGTCGATGTGCGGCGCCCGTTCATTGTTCTGGTAAAGCAGGTGCAGATAAGCGCTGGCGCTGTCATCGATGAACAGCGGTTTGAACTGTTTGCTCGGTACATAGCCCTTGCGTTGCTTGTCATATGTCAAGTTTCGGGGCGCATGTTCATTGATGTAGGTGTTGATGTCCTTGGAGGCCTGCTGACGGCTGATGCCGAAGCTCTGGATCAAGTGCCCCGTGGTCAGCCGACCTTCCCACCAGGCAACGGTCTCGATCAAACGATAGCGAAGTGCCAGGTCCCAACGGACTTGTTCGATGGATTGCTTGCGTTTCATACCCGCTCCATGTGTGTGAATACTTTACCTGTATAAGTCTACATTCTAGACCTGTCGTTAAACACTACATATCGTGTGACTGTCTTCGGAATACATCGAAGGCATGAAGGGATGTGAGCATGAGTATGTCGGAAGCGGTTTCGACGGGGGCATTGGCGGTGATGGGGATCATCCTGCTGGTGCTGATACAGCAGTGTTTGAAGCTTAGCGAGCTTTGGAAAATGGTCGACCATTATCAGAAAGATCTGCGTTGGGCGCAGATCTGGGAAGTAGAAAACCGCGAGTTGCGTTCGGCGCTGCGGGCCGAAAGAGAACACGTCGCGCAGTTGCAGCGACAGCTGGTGATTTTGCAGGCAATGCTCCCGTTAGAGGAATAAGCCGTGGGGCGGGTATTCAGGAGAACGTATTGATGCCGATAAAACCCAAACCCTTCACGTTTGTGTGTGAAGACTGCAGGTGGAAGAAAACCGTCGCCCCGCGCAGTGATGCACTGATGCCCGGTGATTGGTTTGCGATCTGTCCGAAGTGCGGCAGTACGGCGCTGAAAATGCGCGCGGCAGGGTGGCTTGAGGCGGCGGCAGCGGAGTGGTGCGCGCGCCGCTAGCTGCAGCGGATGGTGGCGTTGTGGCATTATTTGTGGCTGTCTGGGTGTGCCACCGCCGCATCAAGCACATCCGTTGAATCAAGGAGGAAGGGGTATGGGCCTTATAGTCGGTACTGTGTTGGTTTTTGTGGTGCTTGCGGTACTCGCCAGCCTGATTGAGCGAGGCGCCGCTTCGCGGATGTTGCGTCCTTATATCGGCTTGCTGCTGATTTCCAGTGTGATCGCCGGTATGGGTTTATTACTGGGCTTTTTGTCCACAGATGTGCAGGGGTTTTTTTACATAGCAGCCAAAGTATTGGCTGTGTTGGTCGGCGTAGCGCTATGTGCGCATTTGATCATCATCATCGCCAAGCGATGGTTGTAGTGGCAGGGATAGCGAGAACTCGATGAGCAGACTATTTACGTTCAGCAGCTTACAAAATAAAAGCCACGGATCGAATGAAGCGAATATCTTCGTTCACGGTTACAGCGCCGGCCATAGTGTCGAAGACCGGCAAACCTTGCTGGCAAGCATTCCTGAATCCATTCGCAACCACACGAACATTTTCGCCTTTTGGCCGTCCAGCCATTTTGCCCGCTTCAATCGGACGTCAAAAACACTGCTTCACGCCACAAGCCGGGTGTCATTGCCGGTTGGCGCCGCAGCCGCGGCTGTCGATCGTGGCTCGCACTTTTGGAAAATCCGTTCGCGAGCCGAGGAAATGGGCGAGTCACTACTCGACCAATTAAGTGGTTACCTGCGTGACCACCACCTGGGCATCGATACCGTCAACCTGATCGGGCATTCGCTCGGTGGGCGTCTGGTCATCAGTAGCTTGAAAAAACTTGTCGCCGCGCGGTCTCACTCACTCGCGGTGAATGATGTTTTGCTGATGGCTGCTGCGGTCACCGTGGAGCCTTCTGAGGCGCATCAGATGCGCGGCGTGCTCAAAGGACGCCTGATCAATGCCTACTCCAAATCTGATTGGACGTTGTTGATGAACGCAGGCGAGGTTTGCCTGGGTCGCAACGAGGTTGAGCATTTCGAAAATATCCAGATCACTGGCTTTGCGCACGGTGACTACTGGAAACAACTCCCTGAGGTGCTGACCCAGGTACGGTTCAAAACCACGGAGCAAGATCAAGGTTTAGAGGTGCTGGAGGGGGCCCTGGCTGCTACCACTCCACCATCTGAACCACCTCATTTACAGGACGTAAGCACCATGACGCTTGACCTCAAGACCCCTGGCGATATTTATCAACACATCAATGATGAGCTGGCGAGCATTACCCTTTCGCTGAACACCCAGTCGACCGACCCAGCGCTGAATCTGGCGCAACAAGATGCGCGAGAATTGCTGAATGAACAGCAAGTCACGCTGACCGCGCAGCTCAAGGCGCTTCAAGAAAACGCCGAATGGAAAACCTTCACTATTGCGGTGTATGGCGAAACCGGTGCCGGCAAATCAACCCTTATTGAAACCTTGCGGATTCTGTTGCAAGAGCCCACCAAGGTCGTCCATCAAAAGGCATTCCGCGAGCTACAAAAAAAATACGAACTGAGCGAAGCGAACCTTCAGCACCTGCAGCAGTTGCTCGAACAGACAGACGTTCAGCTCGCCGGTCTGGTTCAACAGCTTAACGGCACTATCGAACACCATAGCCGCCTGCACAGCGATGCGCTCGATGCCATCAATGGCCTGCAGGCGCTAATCGTCGAACGCAAGGAAACTGCCTCGCTCTGGCAAAAGTTGATTCGTCTGTTCAAGCCAATACCGGAGGAGGCGCAACTGGTGCTCGCCGAGCAGCAGTTGCCAGTGCTGGTTGCCGCCCGTGACAGTGCCATCGAACCGTTACGTGCCCAACATGGCGAGGCGGAGCAGGGTAAACACCAGTTGGCACAACAATGCGTGCAACAAGCGCAGGATAGTGAAAGCGCCCTGGCAGAACTGCAAACCCTCGGCGACGGAGAGATCATTGGCGACGGCCGTGCCGATTTCACCCGCCAAACCCAACGCTACGATCTGGAGTTGAACGGCCAACCATTCGCTTTGCTGGATGTGCCCGGTATCGAGGGTAACGAAGGGCTGGTGGTCAGCCAGATCGAAAAAGCCGTGCAGACGGCTCACGCCGTGCTTTATGTCACTAACCAGGCGGCTCCACCCCAAACCGGTGATGCACAGCGCAAAGGCACGTTGGAAAAAATCAAGGAACACCTTGGCGCGCAAACCGAGGTCTGGACGATTTTCAACAAGAAGATTACCAACCCCAAACACTCGCTTACCGACCGACCGCTCATCTCCGAAGACGAAGCTGTGAGTTTGGAAGGGCTGAACGAGAAGATGCGCGAGCAGCTTGGTGCCAACTACCGCGAGGTGTTTCCCCTCTCGGCACTGCCTGCGTTTTTGGCCTCAACCGATCACTTTGCCCCCCACTCGCAAAATGCCACTCGGCGCACCAAGATTCTCGCGGACTTCAACGCTGAAGAACTGTTGGAAAAAACCCGTTTGCGCGCGTTTTTATACCTGCTCAACGGTAAGTTACTCGATGGCAGCGACGCCAAGATAACCCGAGCTAATTTCCATAAGGCCAAGGATGCATTGGACCAGACGGTGACAGCGCTGGAGGCGCTCAAGGGCAGGTTCAGCCAGTTATTGGAGAACCTGCGTGTCGACGGTCACAGTGCTCAAGTGCAATTGAAGGGTAGCTTCAAATCCCTGAAAAAACGTCTGGAGTCAGCCGGTGAAACGGAGATTGATCAGTTTGTCAGCCGCGTGCGAAATGCGATGTACAAACGCATCGATACCGACATCAGCAATGATGAGTTCAAGCAAGCGTTTCGCGGCACCATCGATGCTCAGCAAAAGAAGCTGAGTGATGAGTTACCGCAGGTTATCGCGAAGGAGGTCGAGCGGTTCCAAAAGGAGGCCGAAGACATTCTTGCTCGCTTCGAAGAGCAAGCGCGCGAGTTGACGGGTATCTACGCGAAACTTGGCAGTACCAAGCTCGATAGCCAGTTCAATCTCAAGATCAAGATCGACAACGGTGTCAAAGTCGGCAGCTTGCTGATTGGCGTGGCGGGCACTATTGCAGCGGCGTTCTTTACCGGTGGTACCAGTTTGCTGGTGCTGGCCCCCGCGCTCGCGGGGCTCGCAGTATCGGCTTACAAGGCTGTTCGCAGCGCATTCAGCTCTGACTACAGGAAGTCCCAGCAGCGCGACGCTATTGATAGCAACCTGCGCGAAGCAACAGGTGAATTACGTACTTTGCTCCACGACGGTTTGAAAACCTCCCTGGCAGACATGGAGAAGAAAATTCGCGTGCTGGAGCAGGCACTTGAAGCCCCCATCACCCAGACCGCTGGCCTGGTACTGCTATTGGGTCAATCGACTGATCAACTGACTGCCCTTTCTCGCCAAATCGACAACGCAGGAACCCTGTAATGGAAAACACCCTCGATACATTCAAGGCTCAGCAAGCGCTCTCGGTAGACCTGCTCGGCAAACTGCTCACATTTCTCGATCAGGGCGAAGCCGCCGGCGTAACGGTTGATCCGGTGCTCAAGGACAAACTGCAAACCGCCATCGGCAGCGTGGCCGGTGAAAAACTCAAAGTGGCCCTGATTGGTGGCTTCTCGGAAGGCAAAACGTCTATCGCCGCAGCCTGGATGGAAAAGCTGGATAAATCCAGCATGAAAATCAGCCACCAGGAGTCGTCCAACGAAGTGAAAGTCTACGAAGTGGGTGACGACTTTGTATTGATTGACACCCCAGGCTTGTTCGGTTTCAAGGAGCAGGTGAACGCCGAAACCAATGCCATCGAAAAATATAAAGACACCACCAAGAAGTACGTGAGCGAAGCCCATCTGGTGCTCTACGTCATGAACTCCACCAACCCGATCAAGGAGAGCCACCAGGACGATTTGGTCTGGCTGTTCCGAACCCTGGACCTGCTGCCCCGCACGGTATTTGTACTCAGCCGTTTTGACGAAGTCGCCGACGTTGAAGACGAGCAGGACTACCAGGCCAACCTGGCCATCAAACGTACGAACGTCACCGGGCGCCTGCGCGAGCTGGTAGGGCTAAGCAAAGCCGAAGTTGCTCAGTTGACTGTCGTGGCAGTAGCGGCGAACCCATTTGATCTAGGGTTTGATCATTGGCTGACCAACATTGGCCAGTTCAAAGCGCTGTCCCATATCGCCAGTCTGCAATCGGCAACTACCTACAAAATCCAGAACAGCGGCGGCAGCGTCGCGTTGGCTGGCGAAATGCACAACAGCGTGATTCGTGATGTGCTGAACAAGCAGCTACCAGTGGCCATCGAGAATGATCAGAAAATCTCGCTGGAGGTGAGCCGACTTCGTGAGCTGAAAAGCCGCTCGGAAGACCAGTTGGAAACTACAGGGCGAGAAATCGAGGCAGTGCGCAGAAGTTTGAGCGCTTTCGTAGAGCGCTATTTCACTGACCTGATCATGCAAGCCAAGGGTGCCAGCCTGGAGACATTTGGCGACTTTTTCGAGCGCGAAGTGGGCGCAGAGGGCATCGTGCTTGCTACGCGACTGCAGAACGAATTCAGTCGGCAAACCGAATCCATCACCCTTGATGTGGCGAAGATGCAGCTCGGCTTTGATACCGAAATCAATCATTTCAACACCAATGTCCGCGCATTCGGCAAACAGGGTGTCAATCACCTGCTTAAAGGCAACATGATCAATAACACCACCGTGTTAGCCGCACGCGACACAGTGGTCAGCGCAGGCAAGATGATAGGCATGGAGCTTGGCTCACTGCTCAAATTCAAACCCTGGGGCGCCGTGAAGTTCGCCAAGGGCGCCAATGGTGCACTCGCCTTTCTCGGCGTTGCCATGGAAGCCTGGGATAGTTGGGAGCAATACAAGCGGGAAGAGGCGTTCCGTACTTCCATCGCGAAGATGGTTGAAGACTTCGAGAAGCAGCGCAAGGAGCTAATAGGCCTGATCAACGCCGAGCAATTCAAAGAGCAATTCTTCGGCAAGTATCTGGAGCTCAAAGAAAGTGTTTCCATGCTCCAGAACAGCCTGAAAGACAGCAGTGAACGCCAGCAGCGATTCCAGGCATGGCGTGTTGAGGCAGAAAACATTGAGGCGCAGTTCAAGGCGCTGAATTGAATGCGGTGAAGCGGTAAGCGTGATCGGTGTAGGTGCGGTGGTTGCGCATCTACTGATCCGGGCGGGGCTGACGGGTGACTGCCAACTCTCCGGGTGCCTGAATCTCTTTATTTACTGAATCCCAGGCACAAAAAAAGACGTCCGTGGACGTCTTTAGATGTTGAAGTGGTGGAGCCGGGGGAAGTTGAATTAGCTCAGTAACATATTGATTAATGGTGATAACTCCGGTTTGTATTTTAAGCAGGAATACCGATTGGAATACTGCGACAAGTATTCCTGGCCTGCCGATGACCAGTTCGGCCGCCCAATGTCGGGCGACCCCTGTTCCCAGTACAGTCACTGAGCTATCACTACGGGGTAACGGGCGCTTCCAGCCTGTCCAGCATCAGTAGAGTAATGAGCAGAAGCGGCTTGCCGAGCAGGTTGGCGCAGCCACGCAGTTTATCTCGGTTGACGCTGCGAAGAGCTAAGTGTCAGTACTTCATCAACCACGGCTGCAGTTCCTGGAGGTTGCTTACCACCAGTTGCTGGGCCTCAGGCAGTATTGCCATGTTGCGGTGGTCGATCTGATACCGCTGCAGCACATACTTCACCAGTGCCCGGCGGCTGGAGACCACCAGTTGTCCCTGCGTCATGCCGAAGTCGGTTTCGATAATTGCCTTCTGCGCCGCGTTCAACCGCCAATCAGGCTCGAAGATAATCGGCACCTCGATATTCCAGTCTTCGTCCTGCTCGCGGGTGTTTGGCGACGCGTCGAGTAAGTCTGGCTGCCCACGCAGGCGGCTGAGGACAAAGTCGCGGTACTGGCCGTTCTTTTCGCAGTAGGCCCGCACGTGCCAGCGCATGCCAGTGTAGACCAGCGTGTGCGGTGCGATCAGGCGCACCTCGACGTCGGGGGTGTTGAAGGAAACGTATTCGGTTTCCAGGCGCAGGCCTTCACGGCAGGCCTTGAGCAAGGGGCGCAGCACCTCGGGCCGAATGGGCCGATCAGGCACTTCCAGCACTCGGGTGTGTGCATAAGCCAGTGCCAGCCCGTCGATGTGCGGGGCGCGTTCATTATTCTGGTAAAGCAGGTGCAAATAGGCGCTGGCGCTGTCTTCGATGAACAGCGGCTCGAACTGCGCGCTTGGTACATAGCCCTTGATCTGCTTGTCATACGTCAAGTTTTCGGGCGCATGTTCGGTGATGTAGGTATTGATGTCCTTCGACGCCTGCTGGCGGCTGATGCCAAAGCTCTGCATCAGGTGCCCTGTGGTCAGCCGGCCTTCCCACCAGGCAACGGTTTCGATCAAACGGTAGCGAAGTGCCAGATCCCAGCGTACCTGCTCGATGGATTGCTTGCGTTTCATACCCTCTCCATGTGCGCGATTACTTTACCTGTATAAGTCTACATTCTGGACGTGTAGCTCTTCATTACATATTTTTGGCTTGTCTTCGGAATACGTCGGAGGCAGCAAAGGATATGAGCATGACTATGCCGGAAGTGGTTGCGACAGGGGCTTTGGTGGCGATGGGGGGCATCCTGCTGGTGCTGATTCAGCAAGCTTTGAGGCTCGGCGAGCTTTGGAAAAAGGTCGAGCAATGCCAGCATTACCTGCGCTGGCTGCAGATCTGGGAAATGGAGAACCGCGAGTTGCGCTCGGCGTTGCGTGCAGAGCGTGAGCATGTTGCGCAGTTGCAGCGCAAGTTGGTGATTTTGCAGGAACTGAATTCTGCAGCAGAGTGTTAAGGGACGATATGAACAGAATTGAACGGATCAGCGGCTGCCTGCTGGCGGCGAGTATGAAGAGCAGATTGAACTGGCTTATCCAGGTAGTTGGATGCGTTGAAGGTAATGGATTTGCCCAAGTGAAAGGAGCTTGAAAATGCCGATCAAACCCAGACCCTTCACTTTGAAATGTGAAGGTTGTGGTTGGACGAAAGCAGTGGCGCCGCAGAGTGATGCGTTGGCACCTAGTGAGAGGTTTGATCAGTGCCCTAGGTGTGGCAGCAAGGCGCTGGAGATACGTCCTGCGGGTTGGTTTAAGGGGGCAGTGGCGGAGTTGCTGGCGCGCAGACGTTTTTGAGGCGCCTCCGCTCAGTTGGTGGAATTCTCCCAGCGGCCCGGAGGGTTCGTTATCGATGGGGCCTACAGGTGTCGTGGCTATATGCCATTGCTGGGCGAGCGTTTACCATAGCGCAGAGCTGTGGTGGAGGCTTTCAGAACCAGCCCATTCGGCTCTGCCTTGGAGCATTCCACTCATGCACGGTCAGGACTTCCAACTCGCTGCTTTTATTGCCAAACAAAACGCTGCCTGGCCTAACTTCATTACAAGGACGCGCAATGAACTCCCCTGAAGATCTCAACCGCCTCTATACCGATGTCTCAGATAGCATTGGCAGCGCCATGACTGACATTCTCGCGCTTAATGTCGAGCACAAGGATGGTAAGCGCGAAATCGGCAATATCACTGACAAGCTGCGCGACATTCGGGGCCGGTTCGACAGCGAACTTCAGCAGTTGAAAACCCACGCCGAGTGGGACACATTTACCTTGGCGTTTTTCGGCGAAACTAACGCCGGCAAGAGCACGATCATCGAATCACTGCGCATCCTGTTCAAGGAAGAATCCCGCCAGGCACTGCTGCAACAGCATGCCGACGATCTTGAGCAGTTCTCGCAGGCCCTTACCGCTCAACTCGAACGCGTCCGCGAAGGCTTGCACGCCTTGTACAGCGAGTACACCGGTGAAGTGGCCAGTATCAGCCAAAGCACAGCCCGGCTGACGCAAATCGTTCAGAGTGAAGCCCAGGAACGAAACACGATTGCCCAAGCCGAAGCCGATGCAAGAACCCGGCTTGCCCAGCAAGAGGCTGAGTCACGCATTGCGGTGCAACAACAGGAAGCAGCGCATCGTCAGCAGATAGCGGAGGCTGACGCGAGGGCCAAGCGCGATCTCGCCGAACAGGAGTCCAACGCTCGCCTGGCACTGGAACAGCAGGAAACCTCACAGCGTCTGGAAATTACGCAAGCGCATGCGATATCGCGCTTCAAGGTCCGCCTGGCCATGTTCGGCATTGGTGGGGTTCTGATCGGCGCCTCAGCTGTGGCGGCGGTGCTGACGTTGGCAGGAGCCTGAAATGTCCCGACATGAGCTCGATGAACTGTTCGATGAGGCAACCTCAGCCCCCTTGCCTGTTGCCCCGGATGACGCATCTGTCCTCCAACACATCGAGGCACGCTCCCCGGCACTGGATGCCCTGCTCAATCAGCAACTCACGGCACTGCACGACAAGCTGTTGGCGCACGAGCGTAAGAAGGCTCAAGCACGTCGGGTAGACGGGCTGATCATAGGCACTGGTGAAGCCGATTTCACTAAGGGCAATACACTCTACCCCCTGAACTACAAGGGCAAACGCTTTCAGCTGATCGACGTGCCCGGTATCGAGGGAGACGAAAGCAAGTACGCGCACATGGTTCGCGAAGCGGTGGCCAAGGCTCATCTTGTCCTTTATGTGAACGGCACCAATAAAAAGCCGGAGAAGGCGACCGCAGAGAAAATTCGTTCCTATCTGCGGCTAGGTACTCAGGTCTGCCCCTTGGTCAACGTGCGTGGCAATGCCGATGCCTACGAGTTCGAGGAAGATCGCGAGTCGCTGACAGCGCACGGCGGTGCCACCGTTGCCTTGCAACAGACCGAGGAAGTGCTGCGTTCGGTATTGGGCAGCAAGGTCTTGCAGCCCGGCCATTGCGTGCAGGGCCTGCTGGCGTTTTCGTCGCTGGCGAGCGACGCGCAAACTGGGCGTACGACAATCGACCCCGCCCGTGGCCGAGACTTGGTCATTCAGCAGCGCAATTATCAGAAGCACTTCGCCTCGTCGAAAGCGATGTACGAATTCAGCCAGATAAAGTCAGTCGCCAAAGTGCTGCATTCCAAACTTGCGACGTTCCGCGAAGACATGGTCGAGAGCAACAAGACCAAGGTGTACGAACTGCTGGTTGAGAACATCTCGACCTTGCAATCGTTGCACGGCGCCCATGAAGCATTTGTGGCCAGATCCAAATCGGAGTTCGAGAAGTGCCGTGAAGCGATCAAGGGTTCCCTGGAGCGATTCGAACGGCTGGTCATGACCGGGAGACGAAACCTTTGGGACAACCTGTTCAATAGCTTGAAGGAAGACGCCGACTATATCGTCGAACGCCATTTTGGCGACAACGACGCTATTTCCAGCCAAATCAATCGTGCCTTCAAAACTCGGCAGAATTCGCTCAAGGAAAAACTGCAGGAGCAGTTCGAACTGTACCTCAACGACTTAGGCCAAGACCTACAGCAGGCGATTCAGCGCTTGTTGGAGGACGTCGCACGGGTGGAGTTCGAGCAGCTTCTCTATGATACCGAAGCCCTAAATATCAATTACAAGACACCTGACTTGGACCTTGGCTTTGAGCTGGGTGACTATGGCTGGATGGCCTTCAACATAGGCTCCTACGCATTAGCAGGGGCAGGTATCGGGACAGCGTTTCCAGTGATAGGCAACCTGATAGGCGCTGCCGCCGGCGCTCTGGTGGGCATCCTGGTCAGTTTGCTGAGCGTCTTCACCGGCAAGGAAAAACGTATTCGCAAGGCGCAGGGGCAAGTGCAGGAGAAGATCGATGAAGCCTGTTTTGAAGCACATAAAGCCTTGAAAGAAGAGCGCAAAACGCTGTTTGCCCCCGTGCGCAAGCAAATTGATGAGACCGTGCTGTCTCGTGTGCAGCAACTTGACGAGTCGCTCAAGCGCCCTCTGAAGATCATCGAACAGCAGATAGCGCTAATGACCCGTACCAAAGAACAACTGGAGAGCATGCCTTATGGAACAATTCAAGCAGTTCAACGTTGAGAAACAGACCGCGCTCAAGGGGTTGGAGCAACTGCGTGCAGTGCTCGACGAGTTGGGCGAGATGGGCGCGGACGTCGGGAGCGAGCTGCAGAAAATAGACTCGGCGGTACAGGCAGTCGAATCCGATGTCCTGCGTATCGCCTTGCTCGGTGCTTTTTCCGACGGCAAGACCAGCGTAATTGCCGCTTGGTTGGGCAAGGTTATGGCCGACATGAACATAGACATGGACGAGTCCTCCGACCGCTTGGCCATCTATTCCCCAGAGGGGCTCCCGGAAAAGTGCGAAATCGTCGACACCCCCGGCCTGTTCGGCGACAAGGAAAAGAGTGTCGACGGTGAGCAGGTGATGTACGAAGACCTGACCAAACGCTACATCTCTGAGGCGCACCTGATTCTGTATGTGGTGGACGCAACCAACCCGCTCAAGGAAAGCCACAACGACATCGTCAAGTGGGTACTGCGGGACTTGAACAAGCTGTCCTCGACCATTTTCGTGATCAACAAGATGGACGAAGTGACCGACCTCACTGAACAAGTGCTGTTCGATGCCCAGGCCACGATCAAGAAGGATAACCTCAAAGGCAAACTGCAGCGTGCGGCCAATCTTAGCTCGGACGAAATGGCCAGGCTGAACATTGTCTGCCTGGCATCCAACCCAAATGGGCGTGGCTTACCGTTCTGGTTTGGCAAGCCGGAGCACTATGAAAGCCGCTCGCGCATCAACGACCTCAAAGCAATGACCACTGAAGTACTGCGGCACAATGTTCCGGGGGTGCTGATCGCCAAGACCGGCTTGGATGTGGTGCGGGATGTTGTCGGCCAGCATGTGCTTCGCGCCGAAGAACAGTTGGGGCAGCTCAAGGCCTTTGCCGAACAGAATGCCGAGGAATCGGCACGCATCAGTCAGGACATTGCCACGGGCCGCCGTGAAGTCAAACGACTGGCTGGCGAGCTCTTCGAGGAACTTCAGAACCTTGAAAAAGGCTTACTGGGCAAGCTCCGTCCTCTTGGCCTGGAAAACATTCGTGAATTCCTCGAGGACGAACTCGGTTACACCGAGGAAGGCGTAGGCTTCAAGCTGAACCTGAAGATCAAGGGCGCGATCGACCGTTCATTCGATCAGTCGTCCAAAGTGACCAGCCGCATCTCTCAGGATATTGGCCGCCAGCTCAACTCCAGCGAAAGTTTTCTCAATGCTATGGGCGATAGTGCATTGAAGTCGATGGGTGGGGCGGCCAAAGGCATTGCGAACCTGAGTCCAGACATCATCAAGGGCGCGGTCTTCGCGGCCCGCGATGCACTCAGCGCGGTGACCGGTGTCGCGATCAAATTCAAGCCCTGGCAGGCGACTAAAATCGCCGGAGCCATTTCAAAATGGGCAGGTCCTGCAGGAGCAGCTATCACTCTTACCTCGGACCTTCTCAGCGCCTACAAAGCGCATGAATTGGAACAGGAATTGAAGAGCGCCAAGGACTCGATTGCCGAGGTGATCAAAAGTGCCTTCAAGGATATTTACGACATCATCGGCGACGACGAAAAGCTACTGGATTTCTTTGCACCACAGCTCAAGGCGTTTGAGAAGATCATTGAAACTGTGGAGGAGCGCTCGACGTTTATCAGCACCAATCAAGCCAAGCTCCAGGCCGTGAAAGCCAAGTTGAATGCCCTGACATCGTCGCCAGCGCGGCTTGAGGCTACGGTCTGAACAAACGGCAAGGGGCGCCACGCGCCCTTTGTTAACGAGTTTCAGGGGTCGTGCGTGTATTAGAATATGCGAGCGACTAATCAAACCAAGCAGAGTAATAACTTATTGCGGCCGGTTGGTACGCACGCAGGGAAGTCTTGGCGCTAAAGAACGCCAGGAGACGGCCGATAACCTTGCAGAACTGCTGAATTTATGGTGTTGGCACAATACGGTGCTCATACATGAGGTCGGACATGATTATTGTCGTGATAGCCGCAATTGTTGTAGCTGTGATTGTTTTCAAGCTATTGCTTCCGCTTTTGGGGGAAATGATTGGCTTGGTAATCGGCGGTGCGTTATTAATTGGTGGTATTGCTTTGTGCGTGGCTTTTCCGCCCGTGATTATTCTCTTTCTCATTGTGGGCTTGATTATTGCTGGTAATAAAAAATCTAAGGGTGAGCAATGAGTGTTACTACAGAGAAAGAACTGGCTGACGCGGTAAGTCGCAATGAAGATACCATCGTAATTGAAGGCGATCTTGCCAAAAAAACTGTTCGAATCAAGGCGACAGGAACTGTTGCATGGGCTGTTGCCATTGGCTCTATCGGCATCGTCTTTTATGGGGTAATTGCTACGCTGGGCACGGGTGGTGCAGCTACACCAGTTGCTGGTGTAGCGGCTGTTGCCGGATCCGGCGCAGCCCTTAGTATTCTAGGGGTTGCGACAACTACTGCCGCTGTATCCATGGCGGTTTCTGTGAGAAGTCTTAGCGTGCTGAAGAAGCTAAGAGGTAATTATAAGATAGCAATTGACTCGGGAGATAAGGTCACGCTAAAGCGCTGCTAATTGGCTGGGATGCTTTCATGAGTTTTGCTGCCGCTCACGGAGTGCTTAGAAAAACGAAGGAGCAATACTGCGACAAGTATCCCTGGCCTGCCGATGATCAGTTCAGTCGCCCACTGTAGGGCGACCCCTGGTCCAAGCGTGGTCACTGAGCTAAATGACTACGTGATAACAGGCATCACCCCATAATATGTCTGAGTTATCCAGCATCAGCAGAGTAATAACCAGAACCAGCTTGCCGAGCAGGTTGGCGCAGCCCAATCAGGCGGTTAGATCCCTTTCCTCCTTGGCCGCCTGTTAGTAGCCGGGAATGAGACCTTGCAGCCTGTGATGATTTCCTAAAGCCGCGAAGGCGGTGGTCGTGGTATTGTTTGGCCACCATTCGTAAAGGAGTACAGCCGTGGCGTACCTTGTCGTTATACTTGCAGCATTTTTTTCAAAATCGTATTTCAACAGTAAGCTGTGCAGGGGAGAGTATGGTTTTTTTAAGACCTATTTCCTCTATGGCGGTCTTGGAGCATTTGTAATTTATGCTTCAATCATGTTTTTGTTTGGGTATTCAGCTTTGAAAGATGACAGTGGGACTGGGCATTTTGCGCTCCTGACGACAGCGCGTCTTGGCTTATTCTGTCTTGCGGTTTATCTGTCCGGGATTGCATTGGCGGTGTACAAAATAAAGATGAGGAGCGACTTTTCACCGTTGATGAATTTATACGTGGCACTGATATTGATCGCATTTGTCATCCTGCTGCCGACTGCGCTGTTCAAGGCGCCTGTTATGTGTGCTGTCTATGCAGCCTCGGTGTTTGTTTTTTACAAGTTTGTATGGGGTGGTGAGTTTGTGGTGAAGAAGGCTGCTATTGACTGAGCGTGGGAGAAAAGTGCGGTGCGTGAGTGTCGCACTTCATACACTTTGAGATGGGTTTGATGGCTGCTGTCGAATTGAGGTTCTTCGTTCCTCTACAGCCAGTTGTGTCGCTTGTAGGACGACCTCTGCTCCGGTCGTAGCCATCCAGTTGAGCAGCAACCGATTAGCGCTCCCCCCACAAAAGTTGTCGGGGCGTCCCAGCAGGAGTCGAACAAGGAGTGGCACCAAATTGCCTTGCAGATTGATGTAGTCACGCAGTTGATCCAGATTGGTACTTGTGTTCAGCGTGGCGACACTAAGCATGAAGCCAGGTTCGACGGAGGATTGTAGAGTCTCACCATTCAATAGTGGCATTATGACTGTCAAGCACGCGGCTTCGGCCTGGGATGGCTTTCGCAGCACCACGCGTTCATCCCAGCGTTTGGAATCGTGGCAAATCAGCTCGTTACGCCCACCCAAGGTCCCGCTCAAGGAATGAAGGCAATGATCAAGAAATCGGTGACGGAGCTCGCGTTCGTCAACAGTAAATCGCCGCTACCCACCGTCGAGGTCGATTCGCAGTCCATTGAGGACGCAGGTTTCAGTATCTACCGCACGGTGATGCAGGTACTCACCCAATTGGCTGAGCAGGACGCATCACTGCGGGCGACTCTCTATATGTACGGTACTGTTAGCGTCAATTTCCGCGAGCCGTGCTGGTCTGAGTTTTTGCTGGTTGCAGGTCCAGAAAAGGTGCTGCGTGCCTTGGGGGCCGGCTTTGAACGTTTGCCAGCCGTGAAGTCGCGATTCAGCGATTACGTTCCGTCTTCCGCAGCATTGCGCACTTTTCATGTGCAAGATGGCTTGGTGTGGGAACAAGAGGATGCCAGCACTTGGTACTCCCACGCCCAGACGCTGGCTGACCTGACCGCTGAAGCTGATGAGGCTGATGAGGCTGAAGAGGGTGACGACGATGCCGAGCCTATCGAGGAGGATGAAACGGAAGAGGCCTGGGATGCCGAGGACCTGGAGGCTGCGGATGAGCAAGAAGAGGGCACGGCGGTCGTTGTCGGCAATCGGAAGGCGGCACGTTATCGGGCTGCTCGCTCTGATGCGAAAGTGAGCACCATCCGGGCGAGGATCGAAGAAGTCTTCGGGTTGCCGGAAGGTTCTGTCGCGCTCTGTGGGCCAGACGGTCGCTCGTTGCGGGGGAACGCATTGATCAGGACGCTGCGTAGACGTTGGGACGAAAATTGATCCCGGAATTCCTACCCGCCAAGACTAATTCGCTTGTACGGGTCAGTACTCTGCCTTTCGCCGAATTGCTCAATGCAAGCGATTGGCCATTGGCATTGGACAGCTATCAGCGTGGTTTCGTCTGGGGGCCAGATAAGCTGACGCAACTGGTCAGTGATCTAGCAGCATATGCAGAACAGGCGGATTCCACCCTGCCTTACTACATGGGGGGGGTACTACTGCATCGCGACGCGAGCCAGTCGAAGCGGTTCATCATCGATGGTCAGCAGCGCATCACCGCGCTGTCGCTGTTGTACCACCGCTCTACCGGCAAGCTGCCTGTGGGGCAGGCACTTAGCTATTCAGGCCAATCCGCGCGACATATTGCTGAAGGGTTGCAGGCATTGAAGCAAATGGAGGCGATTGCGCCGCAGATCATCGAAAGACTACGGCTGACAGTGATCGAAGTGGACAGCACCGATCTCGCTTTCACCTTTTTTGACACCCAGAACAACCGCGGGGTGCGCTTGGAGGCCACTGACCTGCTCAAGTCCTATCACCTGCGTGCGATCGACTACGCGCAAGGGAAGACTGAACTCAAGGCAGCACTGCAGCGGCACTGTGCGGAGCGTTGGGAGAGCCTGCAACGCCACCCGGCGGTGCTAAGCCCTGGTCAGGACTTCGCCCCTAACTTATTCAATCGTTTTCTCTGGCGTGCGCGGCGTTGGCGCGGGTCGCACACGCCTGCGGGGAGGCACGAACCGCTCCTGGCAGAATTCCAGCGCGACACTTGGCCCCACGTCGCCGACAGCCGTAGCCGCATTGACAGCGTGCCGCTCTACGCGACTCAGCACAATCGGCTAGCGTCCTGCATGACTCTGGCGCGAGATGGCGATTACGTGCTGCAGGGCAGCCATCTGCGAGTCGGTCAAAATCCTGCAAGCCTACCCATGGCGTTGCGTCAGCCCATCCATGAAGGTGTTGGGTTCTTTCTATACGCAGACAAGTACGCAGCGTTGCTGCAACGGCTGATGAATGATCCTGCGCCATACCTGCAGGTGAGCACGTTCCGCACGATCTACAAACAGCTGCTGCACAATAACCAGGAGTACCTGCGCGAGATCTTCATGCTGTGCAGCCTGATGTATGTCGATCAGTTCGAAGTTGAACAACTGACCGCCTTTGCCCTGCGCTTGGAGTTTTTGCTGGGTGCGATTCGCTTGGAGAAAAAACAGGTCAAGCAGGAAACCGCGGCCAATTTCTTCAGGCTGGCCGAGCTGAACCTGTTGGATGTGATTGCCCAGAGTTACCACCCGAAGCAGGTGCTGGACTTTCTTCAGCACCGACAACAAGCGGTGGCGTCTTCGTATGCCAACGAAACGGTAGCAACAGGGCAGGGTGTGCAGGGACGATATAAGAGGGCAGTCCTGGACTTCTATCAAGGGCAGTTGGATTCCGAATGCTTGACCCTTGCGGGTAAATCGCAATGGCTCGAAACGTACTTGAAGGCTTGTCAGGAAGATCGCCATGCGTATTGATTCCCGTCTCTTCACCTTGGAACAGCTGGCTAATCAAGACGACGCGGCCTGGTGCTTCAACGTGCCCATCTATCAGCGCTTGTACGTTTGGGGTGACGATCAGATAAGGACGTTGCTGACCGATATGGCCAACGCCTTCGATCGGCGCGATGAGCAGTTCTTTCTGGGTGGTGCCTTGCTGGTCGAAAAAACCTCTGAGCAAGACCACCTTAAGGGCTTGCGCCGCTTCGACCTGATCGATGGGCAGCAGCGCTTTACTACGCTGTGGATGCTCAGCACGATCGCCATATGGAACCAGGTGATGGGCGATTTCAGCAGGGTGGTGCTGAAAGACGGTGTGATTCCGCGTTTGCACTTCTCGATTCGCGAGCAAGTGAACGCCTTCCTTGCCAGCATGATGCCGGGCAAGGGGAGAGCGAGCCCTGAGATCCTCGATACCCAAAGCATGAGAGAAGCTCAGCAATTGATGGTTTCCTTCAAGCAGACCTATAAGCGTGCGGATGGCGGACCTGTGGATGATGAATATCTCAAGGCGCTGGCTGGCTTCGTTTATCGCAACGTCTCGCTCGTGCTCACACAGGTGCCTGAGGGGATGGACTTGAACAAGTTGTTCGAAGTCATCAACAACCGCGGCATCCAGCTCCAACATCACGAAATTCTCAAGGCCAGGCTATTGCGCGACATCCCTGCAGAAAGCCGTTCCCGTTACGCGGCTTTGTGGAATGCCTGTGCCGACATGAGTGGTTTTGTCGAACGTAACCTTTGCCAGGAAACCCAGCTGGAGGCTCACCGTCTGGGCGATCTCTATAGCAAGGGGCAGTTGCTGCACGCGGCAGCTGTGCACGGGCTGCTGTCGCGAAGAGCCGAGGCTGCACAAGCGGAATCCGCTGAACGACTGACTTTGGAGAACATCGTCAACGGCGCAGTTACCAGGTTTGACAATGGTTCAGCGGCCATCGCGGTGGATGAAGGCGAAGCGCCATGGGCGCGTAGTATTATTGGCTTCCCGCTGTTCCTTCTGCATGTGCTGCGTATCTGGTTGAAAGAGCAAGGGCAGCCGGATGTGCCCCGCGTGCTGGATCGGCACCTACTTACCTTGTTCGAGGCCCACTTACTGCTGTCGGCGGAGCCAGCGCAGCGTACCGCAAGGGCGCAAGGGTTCATTGACTTGCTCTGGCGTATGCGGGTGCTTTGGGATGAATACGTCATCAAATGGGTCGACCAGGGCGACGACGAAGTTCATCAAATTTGCCACACCTCGATCTCTGCCAATGATGACAAACGTTACATCAGTCGCAGCCGTGACAACGATCTGAAACAAGGCATGTCGTTACTGCAGAGCATGCTCTACCACTCCCAGGAAATCACCACCCATTATTGGTTGACACCTTTCCTCTATTTCATCCACAAGCACGCGCAAACGGTACGTGGCGGCGTGGGGGAGGTTGAGCGCTACTACGACTTCCTGTGCCATTTGGATAACCAGCTACTCGGGGAGGTGACGGGCGATCCCTTGATAGTGCGCACGCGGGCATTCATGGATGAGCCGTGGCGTACCGCTGTCGAGCTTCAATTCGAAGCAGTGCTGCCCTGCGATTACGGAGTGGACTTTGCCCATTACTGGTTCTACAAGCTGGACTTCGTGCTCTGGCATGAGCAGCATCGTGATCATGATGCATGGGGCAACTTTCGCTTCACAGCCAAGAACTCGGTAGAGCATATTTCGCCGCAGAATCCACAGGCGACCGATACCAATAAGGTCACCAACGCCTGGCTGAACCGCTTTGGCAATCTGGCGCTGGTCTCGCGCAGCATCAACTCCGAGTACAGCAATCTGCCATACAACGAAAAGCGCCAGCGATTCCTCAACAAGCGAGCCCTTGAGAAGCGGCCAGACTCTTTGAAAATGGACTTGATCTACTCGAACGACGAATGGGGAGATGCATGGGCGGCTGAACATCAGGCGGCGATGCTGGCGGCAATGCAGCGCCATTACCAAAAGCGTTTTGCCGTTGAGTAGCGTGGAGTAAATGGCAGCGCTCACCAGTGCATCACTACAGTCGGAACTGGTGGGCGGTGGTTGGCAGCCCATTGCCGCATGATTTTCATCCGGTCAGCTAAATATCCAGTTAAGGCTTCACCTCACTGGTGGATCTGTCGCATCATCCGGCCATTATCGTTGTCGTCACATGACACTGGATGTCGGGGTCGTGTCTGTTACAGGAATTTTCAATGCAAAGTCTTTATGCTCCAGGCGCTCGCGTCGTTATCCGTGACTGCGAATGGGTAGTGCGCCGAGCTGATCCCTGCGATGACGGTGGTTACATTCTCACCGTCGATGGGTTATCGGAGCTGGTCAATGGCAAGAGTGCGCAGTTTCTCTCTCGGCTAGAGGAGCAGGCTGACGTGATCCGTATTCTGGATCCGGCAGATACCCGCTTCGAGCAGGACACCACTCCAGGCTTCGAGAAGAGCCGTCTGTTCATCGAAACCCAGCTGCGGCAGATCACTCCAGCAGATGGCAAGATTCATCTGGGCCATCGCGCAGCGATGGATACGGTGCCTTACCAGCTCGACCCAGCGCTGCAGGCGCTCAAGCAGAATCGCCAGAGGATCCTTATTGCCGACTCAGTGGGCCTGGGGAAAACCCTGGAAGCCGGCATCCTAATGACGGAGCTGATCCGCCGGGGCCGCGGCAAGCGCATTCTGGTGCTGACGCTGAAAAGCATGATGACCCAGTTCCAGAAGGAGATGTGGAACCGATTCACTATCCCACTGACTCGGCTGGACTCCGCCGGCTTGCAGCGTGTGCGCAATCACATACCGGGTAATCACAACCCTTTCTACTACTACGATAAGTCGATCATCTCTATCGACACGCTGAAGCAGGACAACGAGTATCGCCGCCATCTGGAAGAGGCCTACTGGGACATTATTGTCATCGACGAGGCCCATAACGTCGCCGAGCGTAGCAGTGGCTCGCAGCGTGCCAAGCTCGCGCAACTGCTGGCTGGCCGCTCCGATACGCTGATCATGCTCTCGGCCACGCCGCATGACGGCAAGGCGCGCAGCTTCGCCAGCCTGATGAACATGCTTGACCCGACTGCCATTTCCGATCCGGACGACTACGCCAAGGAGGACTTCCGCGATAAGGGGCTGGTCATCCGTCGCTTCAAGAAGGACATCCGCGACCAGGTAAAGCAGGAGTTCAAGGAGCGAGTAGTCAAGGACATCTACCTGTACGCCTCGCTGGAGGAGGAGGGTGCTTACCAAGCCCTGCTTGATGTGCCCTTCACCTACCGTGGCGAGCATAGTGCGACCAGCAACGGCCAGTTAGTGCGTATCGGCCTGCAGAAAGCCATGTTTAGCTCGCCGGCTGCCGCCGAGATATCGGTCAAGCAGCGCATTGCCAAGTTGCAGGGCAAGGGTGCCAGCACCGACGAGCAGGCTGAAATTGAAGCGCTCCACAACTTTCAGCACGCCTTGCGCAACATCACCCCGACCAGCTTCAGCAAATATCGGGAATTACTCGGACTGCTGAACAGCAAGGACTTTGGCTGGAAGAAGAGCGACACCGACGACCGCCTGGTGATCTTCAGTGAGCGTATTGAAACGCTCAACTGGCTGCAGGCCCAATTGCAGCAGGATCTCAAGCTTAAGGACGATGCCATCCAGATACTGCATGGCGGCATGAGCGACATAGAGCAGCAATCCATCGTCGAAGCCTTCGGCAAGCCGGAAAGCAAGCTGCGTGTATTACTGTGTTCGGACGTGGCTAGTGAGGGTATCAACCTGCACTACCTGTCTCATCGTCTGGTGCATTTTGATCTGCCCTGGTCGCTGATGGTGTTCCAGCAGCGCAACGGTCGGGTTGACCGCTACGGCCAAGAGCAGACGCCGATCATCACCTACCTGATTGCACAGAGCAGCAACCCGACGGTCAAGGGCGACCAGCGCATACTGGAAATCCTCAAGGAGAAGGACGATCAGGCCTACCGTAACATCGGTGATCCAGCCACTTTCATGAAGGTCCACGATGCGGACGCTGAAGAAGCGTTGACCATGCAGGCCATGGCCACCGGCACCGACGCACAATCGTTTGATCAGCAATACCAAGCCGATGACAGTAATGAAGGCGACGATCTGCTTGCGCTGTTTCTCAACCCCGAGGCCGTGCAGCCAAAAACTCCTGAGCAGGTAGAGCAGTTCACCGTCGACGGCTTCAGCTTGTTCCCCAGTGACTATGAGTTCGCTCGTCAGGCGCTGGAAGCCATCAACCGTGAGCGCCGCCAGGTCAACTTCACGGCCAACAATGAGCGTCAAACCATCACCCTGACGCCTCCGGACGACCTGGACTACCGTTTCCGCTTCCTACCCCCGGAGATCCGCCCGGAAGATGGCAGCCTGGTACTTACCGCTGACAAGCAGCGTTTTGCCGAAGAAATTCGCCGTAGTCGTCAGGACGAGAACGCCTGGCCCAAGCTGCACTACCTCTGGCCCCAACATCCGGCGATCCAATGGCTGCAAGACAAGCTGCTGGCCCAAGTGGCTCGGCACAGTGCGCCGGTACTAGCGCTGCCGGATATCGACCGGGTCACCCAGCTAATGCAACCCGACGAGAGTGTGTTCCTGGTCAGTGGCCTGATTCCCAACCGCAAGGCCCACCCAGTGATCTGGAAGTGGTTCGCCATCAGGATCCGTAACGATGCAGTCACGGGCATCGAACCTGCCGAAGCATGGCTGCAGCGCCTGCAGCTGGACAACCGCTTGCCTAACCGCGCTCAGCCGCTGGCTATCGTTCAGCTAGAACGTCTGCGGCCGGCAGTGATTACCGCTGCGCGCAAGCAGATGCAGCAACTGCAACAGGATTACATCGCCGCACACCGACCGCAGCTGGAACGTCAGCTGGCCGAGCTCAAGGTGCTTAAGGGGCGTCAGGTCCTGCAGCTCGATCTGCAACTGGAAAGTTCCAGTCAGGCGGAGCATTTCAAGGCCGCTCGCAAAGAAGAGCGTCTGAACCGGATTGAAAAGGTGTTTGCCGACTACCAGACCTGGGTGCAGGACACTCACACCATAGAACCGGTGCCGTTTATTCAGATTATTGCCATATTTACCCGGGCCACAGACTGAGTAGCCGGGCTCAGGCAAAGGAGTAACAGTTAGATGTCGTTACAGGACAGCGTGGCCACCTTTATCGGGTTGAGCAACGATAACGAGTTTTTTAGCGCCCATTACCTTGCAGAGGTATTCCAGGGCGACCTGGCTGACACCATCAAAGAGTGGGAGATCCGGGAAGAGCAGGGCGATGGCTTCGTCACCCCGCACCGCGCTCTGCGCAACCTGAATCAGGGCTATTTTGCCTTGCGCCACAAGCTCAAGACTGAGCGCAGCGCCAGTGAGCGCATCCGTCTGCAACGCGAGTTCTACCGCGACCTGCTTGTTGCGCTGGGTATTCCCTACCAGCCCGACAACCGTGAGGTTGCCGCCAATATGGAGCTGCCAGTGCTCAGTGTGCTGAGTGACCAGCTGTGGGTATTGGGTGCACTGGATGCTAGCAACGAAGGGGAAGATCCGCTGTCGCTGCAACTGCACAGTGACCAGTTCTTCGGCCCTGGTCCGCACCACGACAAATTGAGCAATGCCGATTGGTATCGCATTCTCAATGAAGTCGTGTTTCGCCAATCCAGCCCGTTTAACGAGCAGCCGCCGCGCTGGGTACTTTTGCTCAGCGACCGCCAGGGCATTCTGATTGACCGCTACAAGTGGTCGCAGAACCGCATGCTGCGTTTTGACTGGGAAGAGATCCTAGGGCGTCGGGACGACCGTACCCTCAAGGCTACCGCGGTACTGCTGCACCGAGAAAGCCTGGTACCGGATGACGGTCAGAGCCGACTCGACAGCCTGGATGAAAGCAGCCACAAGCACGCCTTTGCCGTCTCCGATGATCTGAAATACGCCCTGCGCCAGGCCATTGAACTACTCGGTAACGAAGCAGCCGCGCAACTAATCGAGCAAGCCCGAGATCGCAAAGAGGGCATTTACAGTGGCAGCAATGCGCTGGACGCCAACCAGTTGTCCAGCGAATGCCTGCGCACCATGTATCGCATCCTGTTCCTGTTCTATATCGAAGCTCGGCCTGAGCTCGGCTACTTGCCGTACCAGCACGACGCTTGGCGCCAAGGCTACAGCCTGGAAAGCCTGCGCGATCTGGAAAGCGTTCGCTTAACTACCGAAGAAAGCCGTCACGGTCACTATTTTCACCATAGTCTGCAGCGCATGTTCGGCTTGATTTACAACGGACACCAGCTCAACCACCAGCTCGACCAGTTGCACGAAAGTACCGCCAACGGCTTCACCCTGCAGGGGCTGGACAGCCACCTGTTTGACCCGGCTAACACCCCATTGCTTAGCCGCGTCACTTTCAGCAACGAAACCCTGCAAAGGGTGATCCGGAGCATGTCTTTGACCCGGCCCCAGAAGGGCCGCAGGCGCCGTGGCCGTGTCAGCTACACACAGCTCGGTATCAACCAGCTCGGCGCCGTGTATGAAGCGCTGCTCAGTTACCGTGGTTTCTTTGCCACCGAGGATCTCTACGAAGTCGCCGCCAAAGGCCAAAACCTTAACCCTGACGAACTGGACACTGGCTTCTTCGTTACACAAAGCCAGCTGAACGAATTCGATGAAGACGGTGAATGGGTTTACGACATCGAGGACAAGAAGAAAAAACTGCGTGTCCATCCCAAAGGCAAATTCATCTACCGCATGGCTGGGCGTGATCGGGAAAAATCCGCTAGCTACTATACCCCGGAAGTGCTCACTAAAAGCCTCGTGAAGTACACCCTCAAGGAACGTCTGACAGGTGACGTCACTGCCGACCATATTCTCAACCTGACGGTGTGCGAGCCCGCCATGGGCAGCGCCGCCTTCTTGAACGAAGCTGTAAATCAGCTCGCAGAGGCCTACCTCACGCGCAAACAGCAGGAGCTGGGCCAGCGGATTCCCCATGAGGACTACCAGCGCGAACTGCAGCGAGTAAAAATGCACATCGCCGACCACAACGTTTTCGGGGTTGACCTCAACCCCATCGCAGTGGAACTGGCGGAAGTCTCCCTCTGGCTTAATGCTCTTAGCGGCGGCCACAACGTACCCTGGTTCGGCTACCAGCTGTTTACCGGCAACAGCCTGGTCGGTGCTCGACGCGAGGTCTACCCGACTAGCGCTCTCAAGAAGCAAGCCAGAGAAAGCCTCTGGTATAACCATGCCCCGCGACGGCTCGACCCCTTTAGCCTGCTGGGGCAGGCAGGCGAGAGGGGCCGAAAAGAAGGGGAGATTTACCACTTCCTGCTGCCCGACCCTGGTATGGTTGGCTATAACGACAGCGTCGCCAAAAAGCTGCGTCCAGACGCCTTCAAAGCTATTAACGAATGGAAAAAAGCTTTTTGTGCTCCGTTCGATGCGCAGGAAATCCGTACCCTGCAAACTCTCAGCGACGCCGTTGATCGTCTCTGGCGTGATCACGCCCAAATGCTTGCCCAGCATCGCCTGCGTACCGAAGACAGTTTCCCACTGTGGGGCCAGCCAGGCATGGCCGAGCACCACACCACTACTAAAAATAAAGATCAGCTGAGCACCACCGGCATCTTTAACACTAATGCTCGCATTGCTTCGCCATACCGCCGTCTGAAACTGGCCATGGATTACTGGTGTGCACTCTGGTTTTGGCCGCTGAACAAGACAGAGCAATTACCTGACCGGCAAAAATGGCTGTTCGACCTTAACACCATCCTCAACAGCGCGGGCACCTTCGAATTCGAGCCGTCACAGGAAGGCCTGTTCAGCAGTGTGCAGAAGCAAAGTGAAGACCTCTTCGCCAAACCTATCGCAGATCTCTTCGCTGCCGACGAACCCCAACAAACCTTGCGTGCCGAAACCCAGGCCGCCCGGGACGTCAGCACTCAGCAGGGTGAGCTCAACCTGGAAAAGCTTTTCAAGAATAGGTTTTTCAGCACTCTGGCCATCGCCAACGAGTTGGGTGAACACTTCCGGTTCTTCCACTGGGAGTTGGCCTTTGCTGATATCTACGCGAAGCGCGGAGGCTTCGACATCACCCTGGGTAACCCGCCCTGGCGGAAGGTGGAATGGCAGGAAGGCGGTATTCTAGGCGACCACAACCCAGCCTTTGTGCTACACAACTTCAGCGCCCAGCAGCTCACTGACCAGCGCGAAGCTGCCTTCGAGCGTCGCCCCCAATTGCAACAGGCCTGGTTTGACGAACTGACGGAGGCTGAAGGTTCACAAGCGTTTCTGAACGCCACCCAGAACTACCCGCAGCTCAAAGGCGTGCAGACCAATCTGTACAAATGTTTCCTGCCCCGGGCCTGGACCAACCTGAATGAACGCGGTGTCAGCGGTTTCTTGCATCCAGAGGGGATTTACGACGACCCCAACGGCGGTGGATTTCGGCGGGAGGTGTATCACCGACTGCGTGCACATCATCAATATCAGAACGAGAAGAGACTCTTTCCGATCGGCAACCGCAATAAATTCAGCGTGAACATTTCCGGACCTTATCGTGAGCAGGTCGGGTTCCACAACATTGCCAATCTTTTTGTGCCGCATACTGTCGATGGCTGCTATGTCGATCCTGCTGGTAGGTCTGTGGGTGGCATCAAAAACCATAACGATGAGTGGAATTTGGAAGGACATCCTGACCGTATTATCGAAGTCAGTCAGCACGAATTGGCTTTGTTCGCCAAACTTTACGATGAGGCCGGGACCGACACTTTGGAGGCACGACTGCCGGCACTGCATGCCCGACAGCTCACCAGCGTACTGGAAAAATTTGCTGCTCAGCCCCGGAGGCTGGGGGATCTGAAAGGGCAGTACTTCTCGACGGTAATGTTCGACGAAACATACGCTCAAAGGGACGGTACTATCAGGCGCGATACTCAATTCCCTAAAAAACCTGAGCAGTGGGTGCTGTCGGGCCCTCATTTCTCAGTCGGCAATCCTTTGTATCAAACACCCAAGCGGGTTTGCGAAACTCACCGGGCCTACGACAACCTAGACCTGCAAACCCTGCCGGACGACTACCTACCGCGCACCAATTACATGCCCGGCTGTGACATCACGACCTATCGTGACCGCACCCCGCGGGTGCCATGGGTTGAGGAGGGCGAGCACCGGGAACGGCTGGTGACGGATTATTATCGGTTCATCAGTAGGGAGATGCTTAGTCAGTCTGGGGAGCGCACGCTCATAGGGACGTTACTACCCCCAGGGGCAGGTAATGTTCACACTTGTATTCAGCAGATATTTAAGTCGACCAAAGATTTGATGAGCTTCTTCATTGGGGCGCTGTCTATACCTGTGGACTTTCAGGTAAAGAGCACAGGTGCAGGTCATGCAAATAAGAGCGTTATTGCCAAATTTCCAATCGTCGAACTACAAGGGGTTAAGCAGCATGCTGCTATGGTTCGTGCGCTCTCGCTGGTTTCTCTGACCAATCATTACGCAGGGCTGTGGGAGACATGCTGGGAAGCTGACTTCTGTAAGCAAAGCTGGGCCACCCGCGAACCCTGCTCTTTATTGCGACCGGACTTCTTCGACGAACTCACCCCAAACTGGCAACGCAAAAACGCTCTGCGCAGTGATTACTCTCGTCGCCAGGCTCTGTTAGAAATCGATGTTCTCGTCGCTCAAGCGCTCGGCCTTACTCTGGAGGAGCTGCTCACAATCTATCGGGTCCAGTTTCCAGTTATGCGCCAGTATGAAGCCGATACTTGGTATGACCAAGACGGCCGCATCGTCTTCACGCCCAGCATGGGGCTCGTCGGTGTCGGTCTGCCCCGCAAGGCCCGCAAAAGCGATCTTGCCGGAGGCACTCATTACTCTGTCGAATCCCCGGGCTCCACTGCCCATGACATCGCCCTCGGCTGGGAAGATGTTCAGCACCTTACTCATGGCGCTGTTCGCAAAACCTTCCAGGACGATACCCTGCCTGACGGCCCTTGGGAAACCACAGTCACATACCACGCCCCTTTCTTAAAACCTGATCGGGAGGAGGATTATCGGGTGGCGTGGGCAGTTTTTGAGGAAAGGGCTAGATGCGAAAAGCAATGATTCATCTTACCTTCGTAATGCACCTGCGTATTCATGAGGGTTATCTTGAGCAGGGTCAGCATTTTGGCGCAACTAATAAGGACATTTCATGATTCCCAGCTTGCTGGCCAGCGAAGTATCTGCTGCGCTGCGTGAATTCATCATTACCGGCTTCGAGACTGAAATCGCACCATTCCGGGGTGAGTTCCGTCGCCTAGTAGAGGAGCAGCAGGACGGTGAGGCTTTCATAAAGGGGCCTTATGTTACTGTTGGTTTGCCTTTTCTGCGTGGTCAGTCGGGCTGTGATTTCTTTTCCGGCTTAAAGACTGAGTACCCTCCCCATGCCCACCAGGAACAGGCTTGGCAGCGCCTTGCGACGAGTGACAAAGCAGTCAATACGCTGGTAGCGACGGGCACCGGCTCCGGTAAAACAGAGTGTTTTATGTACCCGGTGCTGGATTTTTGCCAGAAGGCTGGCAAGCCCGGTATTAAGGCCATTGTCATTTACCCGATGAACGCTTTGGCGACGGATCAGGCCAAGCGTTTTGCCAAAGAGATTTATAACCAACCGTCACTGAAGGGACTGCGTGTTGGGTTATTTGTCGGCGGTGATAGCCAAGGCATCAAGGCCATGGGACCGGACCAGGTAATCACGGATAAAGAAACCCTGCGCCAGAATCCGCCCGACGTGCTGCTTACCAATTACAAGATGCTCGACTACCTATTGATGCGCCCGCAGGACCAGAACCTGTGGGTGAACAATGGGCCCGACACCCTCCGTTATCTGGTAGTGGATGAGCTGCATACTTTTGATGGCGCCCAAGGTACAGATCTGTCGCTCCTGATCCGCCGCTTACGTGCCCGTTTTGATCTGGCTCCGGAGCGCCTGATCTGCGTGGGTACTTCGGCTACATTGGGAGGTGAAGACAGTGTGGCGGGACTGCTTCAGTATGCCAGCGATATATTTTCCGCTCCCTTCCCACGGGAGGCGGTGATTACTGAGCAGCGTCAGTCGCCGGATGAGTTCATCGACACGCTGTCGTTCCTCAACCTGAACCCGGACATTGGTCCAGAGACCCTGCAGATCGCGCTGCGCCAGAGCTTGAACGAGTATTTGCTGGTCGCTTACGAGTTGTACTTCAGCAAACAGCCGGAGATGGATCTACAGGAAATGCCAGGGCGTATTGCGCTTGGTAAGGAGCTGAAGCAGCACGGGCAACTGGCCAATCTGTTGCGACACCTGCGGCAGGGTGACAAGACTCCAACCTTCAGAGAGTTGGCGAATCGTCTGGCCGCTCAGATTCCAAAGCGTTTTCAACGTCAGCCGGAACAGGCACTGATTGCTCTTTTGTCATTGTCAGCTCATGCAAGGGCGGAAACGAAGCTGCCCTTGATGCAGTTGCGCCTGCAGCTGTGGGCACGAGAGCTGCGACGCATTGTCGGTACCTTGCGTGAGTCTGTTCCCGCAGATGATCTTGAGATCGAGGAGACCGACAGTATCAAGCGCTTGCCGCCCTTGCTGGCATTCGGTGATGACCCGCCGGCCAGGGACGAGCAGCAGATTCGGTTGCCACTCGTGCAGTGCCGTGAGTGTCACGGTACGGCCTGGTTGACGCGGATGGAGGTGGCGCAGCCGGTCAATCAGCAGATCGAATTGGATCTGGCCAATATTTACTCGGCGTTCTTCAGCAATCACCAGGAAACCGGGTTGTTGATGCCTTGGCAGCTTAGTGGTGATAAGCAGATGAGCGGCCCAAGGTTGACCCATTTCCGGGTTTGCCGTGAGTGCGGCTTTACCGCAGGGCTGGAACATAACGGTGGGTGCAAGGCATGCCAGGCTGGGAATGAAGCGCTGGTGCGTGTCAGTCGCCCAGATTTGCTCAAGGAGGAGCGTGTCGGCCAGGTAAACCGGGTTGTACATCAGCACAACTGCCCGTACTGCTCCGCAAAAGCATCCCTGGTGGTGTTTGGTGCGCGAGCCGCGAGTCTGAGCGCGGTGGCTATTCATCAGCTATTCAGCAGTCGCGATAACGATGACCGAAAACTGCTGACCTTTAGTGATTCGGTGCAGGATGCAGCACATCGCGCCGGTTTCTTTGCCGCCCGTACATGGCAGAACAACGTTCGAATGGCCTTGACTCAGCTGCTGGAAAATCAGACCGGTCCGGTGCCGCTGTTGCAGATACCGGAATTGTTTGAGCGTTATTGGCTAGAGTATGAAGGTCGGCATGGGTATTTGACGCTGCCGTATTACCTGCGTGAGTTCATGCCGCCGGATAAGCGTTTTGATGGGGACTTTGAATATTTTGAGCAGTCCGGTGAGGTGCGCAATCCGGCCCGGCATTTGAAGATCATCCGTAATCGCATGCTCTGGCAGGTACTGGAGGATCTGGGTTGGCGTGCGCAGGTTGGTCGCTCGCTAAATCGCTTAGGCATTGCAGCGCTAGAGTGGCCGCTGGATAAGGTGCAGCAGGCTGCGGAACGTTGGGCGACTGAGGTAAATAATACGCTCGGCTATCGGATTGATTCTGAGGCAGCCCAGCAGTATATGCAGGGTCTGATGCTGCATCTGGTGTATCTGGGTGCATTCGCGTTAGAGGACCTCGCGAGCTACCGCTGGAATTCTGGGAAGTCTTATCTGCTGAACCTCCTTGATTACGTGCCGGCCAGCGGTCCGTCTGCCGCTCGTCCACGTTATCCGGCAGCGAGTAATGGTGATGGCTTTGAAGTGCTTTCTGGAAGCCAGGGCGCTACCTGGTACCAGCGTTGGCTGGCTTGTCTGAATCCGGGAGAGTTGGTCGATCGAAAACAGTTGGAGTCTGTGTTGGGGGCGTCGTTCAAGGCTCTTTGTTCGACTGGGCTGCTTAAAGAGGAGCTGAGTGAGCGTGGTGTTCAGTTGTGGGCGGTGGTGCCTGAAGTGCTGCAAGTCACCTCGGAAGTACATAACGTAGAGTGTCCGGGCCATCGTTCTCTGCTGTTGCCAGCAAGCCATGCCAAGGCTTTGCTTGGCATGCCGCTTTTGAACGCGGCACACCCGGATCTGCTTTACTTGCAAGTTGTACCCACACGGGACTCGCTGTATCGCAACCTGTTCCGCCATGGCGTCATTCACCGGGTGATAGCTCATGAGCATACCGGGCTGCTATCCACGCCGGAGCGGATCCGCGTCGAGAACAGTTTTATGCGTGAGGGTGGCAAACCGTGGGAATACAACCTGCTGTCTGCTACGCCGACCCTGGAAATGGGTATCGACATTGGCAACCTGTCCAGCGTGCTGCTTTGCTCCGTGCCGCCGGCACAGGCGAACTACCTGCAGCGCGTTGGGCGAGGAGGTCGGCGTGATGGCAACTCCTTCGTCCTAACCGTGGCCAACGGTCGACCCCATGACCTGGTGTTCTACGCCGACCCGAGCCGCATGCTGGATACCCCGGTGGAGCCCCCAGCGGTTTTTCTCAAAGCGCGGTATGTGTTGCGTAGGCAATTGCTGGCATATGCCATGGACTGCTGGACCAGAGAATCCAGGGGCGACAACCTAGTGCCTTCGAATATGCAGCCGGTGCTGGATGCGGTGGAAAAGGTCCAAGAAGACCGCTTCCCCTATACCCTGCTGAATTTCCTTAAACACAATATGCAGGAAATTTGGGATGGCTTCAGTGCTTATGTAGCCAGAGAGCTCAGTGGTGATGATCTTGAGTCGCTGCGCCAGTTCTTGTTTGGCGGACCGCAGCATCTGGATGACCATTTGCAGTTCTATGTGCTTGGGCGGCTCAAGGTGGTTGCTGATGAGCGGGCAAATATGGCTGCGCGCAGTGCGGATCTGAAAAAGCAGATCGATAAGCTAGCCAAGGCACCACAGGACGAGCATACCCGGGACGAACTCGCTGAGCTTGAGCGAGAGCGTGAGGGTTTCAATCGTTTGCGCTATGTGATGAACCGGCGCGAAACGCTCAATTTCCTGACAGATGAAGGCTTACTCCCCAACTACGCCTTCCCAGAGGAAGGAGCAACCTTGCATTCGGTTATCTTCCGATCAGAAAAAGCGACTTCTGGTGATGGGGCTGAGCGCGAGCTGATCAAGCGCGAGTACGAATACCAGCGACCGGCACAGGCAGCGCTGACGGAATTGGCGCCTGAATCGGTGTTCTATGCCGGGAACCGCAAGGTGAAGATATCCCGAGTGGAAACCGCCAAAGGGCGCAATATTCAGGACTGGAGATTCTGCCCGCGATGCCATTACTCCGCAGCTGCGGACAACCCCACTGCAGGCTTCAGCGAAAAGATCTGCCCGCGTTGCCATACCAGTCAGTGGGGGGATTCAAGCGCTCGTACCAAGATGCTGAAGATGACTCAGGTGTATGCGTTTACTAACGCACGCGATGCGCTGTTGAACGACAACTCGGATGATCGGGAGCCGGTATTTTTTAGTAAGCAGATGCTGATCGATTTTAAGCCTGCAGATATCCATATCACTTGGGTTTTGGATGATAAGGATCGTCCGTTTGGTTTCGAGTTTATCCGCTCGGCGACTTTCCTTGAGGTGAACTTCGGTCGCCGTGACGGCGAGGAGATGATGTTCCAGGTAGCTGGCGAGCAGTTGCAGCGATCCGGTTTTGCCGTTTGTCGCGAGTGTGGCTCGGTGCAGAGCCGTAAAGTGATGGCAGGCAAGGGCGAGCCGGTTCATCTGAAGAGCTGTAGCTATGCCAAGGGCGTGAAAAAGCTTGTCAATGGCGGTGACGACTTTGGACTGGACAACTGCCTGTATCTGTACCGCCAATTTACCTCGGAAGCCCTACGTATTCTGTTGCCAAGACTGGCAACGGGGGGGACTGAAGAGCAGATTAACTCCTTTGTTGCGGCCCTGCAGTTGGGACTCAAACGACGGTTTGGCGGCAAAGTTGACCATCTGCGAGTAGCCCACCAGAGCGAGCCGATAGGGGAAACAGACGAGCGTCGACATTTTATTGTGTTGTACGACTCCGTGCCCGGCGGGACTGGGTATCTGCATGAGCTACTGAGCCGGGCTGAGAACATGCAGGCTGTGTTCCGGATGGCTTACGATGTCATGGAGACGTGTGATTGCTACGAGCACACGATGGATGGTTGTTATCGCTGCCTACTGGAGTACCGCAATGCCTATGGCATGGAGAGCACCAGTAAGGCGATAGCCTTGGAAATGCTCAAGGACATTGTCGAAGGTGAGCATGAGTGGGTGCAGAACAGTGAGCCCCTAAGTTCCCTCTCCGGTAATCCATGGGTGGAGAGTGAGCTGGAAGCACGTTTCCCCGAGGCGCTTGCGCGATTCAGTGGTATGGATTGCGTCAGCGGTCAGAAGGTCAGGGTATCGGCTGACATCATTCACGGTAAGACCGGTTACCGGCTAACGATCGGCGAGCAGGCCTATGAAGTGGAGCCCCAGGTTGATCTGGGCAAGGCTGAGAGTGTCCAGTTTGCCAGTCGACCGGATTTCGTGCTTTGGCCTGCATCGGCTGGTTTCAAGCCAGTTGCGATCTTCCTTGATGGCTACCAATTTCACGGACAGAAAAGTAGCGAGGACTTGATCAAGCGACAAAGCTTGATGCATGCCGGTTTCGTGGTATGGACGTTGAACTGGTATGACGTTAACAAGGTGATCGGTGATAAAGCCTCGGATGTGCCATTACTAACCGGTATGACTTCACCAGCGCAGCATCACCAGGCGATCGCGGGGCTGGCAAAATTGACAGGGACAGCCAATACGGCTCAACACCTGAGCATGCCCACCTTCGACTTACTCATGCACTTTCTTGCCGATCAGAATCCGAAAGTGTTGTCGGAGCAAGCGCTATTTTTCATTCTGCAATGCTTGCCAGCTGCTTCGTTGGCCGACGCCGAAGTCCGGGCGAAGCTTTTGCAAAGTCTCCATGGCTTGCCGGTAAGCTTTACCGATCAGCAACCAGAACCGATAGCTCTCGCGGGGGCGGTGGAAGTCAAGGATGCGCAAGGGGCTGCGCTGATCAGCTTGGGCTTGATTGCCGGTGCGGATTTGGTCAGACAGTTTGATCTGAACCAAGCCTTGGTGTCATTTTGCTATGACTTGAAGCAAGGCAGTGAAGAGGCTGCTCGTTATCAATGGCAGAGATTCTGGGCTGCGGTGAATTTTCTGCAGTTCCTGCCGCTGTTTTATGCCTGGACACCCCAGTCAAAGCACGATGGGACAGCAGCAGGCTTGCTCTGGCCGTTGGTTGGTGCGGTGGCCGAAGAGTCGGTGGAAGCACGCCAGTTGCCCAACTGGTTCCAGCTGCTGGATGAGAACGTAGCCACCGCCTTGAGTGAGCATCAGATTGCTTGGTCTATGTCTGCTGTTGTCGGCGATGCGGTTATGGATGAGCAGGGTGAGGTGGTCGGTGAAGCAGAGCTGCTGTTGCCCGAGCAGAAAATTGCTCTGCTGCTTGAGCATTTGGAAGACCAGCAGGCGGCGATGGCGTATTTGCAGAAAGCAGGTTGGATCATCGTTTCCAGCGCCGAGGATCTGGTTAAGGCCATCACCCAATTGAATTCAGGAGCCTGAGATGGTTAGTGTTGCGTTTTCGGACAAATATTTTGACAGCCTGTTGAAGCTCACGCCGAACGAGCAAGCTCAGGCTAACAAGGCGGTCATGCTGTTCCAGCAGGACCCGCAACATGGCGGTCTGCACTACGAAAAGCTGACAGCTTTCAGGGATGACAAACTGCGTTCGATCCGGGTGAACCAAGATGTTCGAATCATCCTGGCAACAGTGGAGAAACAGAACTTATATCTGATGCTCTACATAGACCACCACGAGCAGGCTTACTTTTGGGCGGCGCGTCGTAAGGTCGAGATCAACCCCAACACAGGCAGTCTGCAAGTATTTACTGTCCAGGAGCAAGAGTTGGTGGCGCCCGAACAGCCTGCCATGGTTGCACAGCCTGGGCTGTTTGATTCCATCCGTGATCGTCAGCTGACTCAGTTGGGAGTTCCGGAGGAGGCCTTGCCACTAGTGCGTAGTATGAAGATCGAGGCTGATCTGGAAACGGCGCGCCTAAATGAGCAGATCCCGGCAGATGTACATGATGGATTATTCATGTTGATGGCTGGCGCCAGCTTCGAAGAGGCTTTCAACGAGGTTGTTCCGGTAGTTACACAGCAGGTGGATACCGACGACTTCACTACGGCATTGGCGCGCCCCGAATCTCGCGCGTGCTTTGTTGTGGCAGAAAATGAAGAGGCGCTACAGGAGGTGCTCAATCAGTCGCTGGAGAAATGGCGGGTTTTTCTCCACCCGGCGCAGCGGCGCTTGGTGGAAGGCAAGAAGAATGGCCCGGTGCGAGTGCTGGGCGGTGCCGGTACTGGCAAGACCGTAGTGGCCATGCATCGTGCAAAATGGCTGGCCGAGCATGTGGCGAATCCAGATAATAAGGTGCTGTTCACCACCTTTACTCGCAACCTAGCGACGGATATTCAGCAAAATCTAAACAAGATTTGCAGCCCGGCACAACGCGAGCGTATCGAGGTAATCAACCTGGATGCTTGGGTAATCAGCTTCCTGAAGAAGCAGGGTTATGACTATGGGCTTTTGATGAATGCCCAGCAGGAAAGGCAACTCTGGGAGCAGGCTTACTCCGACAAGCCGGCTGGCTCTGAGCTGAGTCTGGCGTTCTTCCAGGAAGAATGGGCGAGGGTGGTTCAGCCCCTATCGATCATGACTGCCGATGAGTTCAAGACCGCTTCACGTATCGGTCGCGGCACGCCACTGAATAGGCAGCAGCGTATCGATATCTGGCCTGTGTTTGAACGCTACCGACATCTGCTGTCGAGCAATTACCTCAAAGAACCGGATGACGCTTATCGCGATGCGCGCCGGCTGCTTGAAGGCCGCGCTGAGCTCCGACCGGAGCTGTGCGCGGTTATCGTGGATGAGGCGCAGGATATGGGCACCCAGGCATTCATGCTGATTCGTGCTCTGGTACCTCCGAGTTCTAACGATTTGTTCATTGTCGGGGATGGGCACCAGCGCATTTATGGCAAGAACAAGGTGATATTGGGCCAATGCGGTATCGATATTCGAGGTCGCAGTTCCCGCCTCAAAGTGAACTACCGTACTACGGATGAAACCCGAAAGGTCGCGGTTAGTGTGCTTGAGGGTGTGTCCGTGGACGATCTTGATGGCGGCGAGGATACCAACGCTTATTACCATTCGCTGATGCACGGACCTAGTCCGGTCATCAGGAGTTTTGCCGGTATGGCTGAGCAGGTACGACAGGTCATAGGGGACCTTCAGGCCAATGATTTGGCCTCTGACAATTGCTGCGTGATCGCTCGTACCCGCAAGGAATTACTAGAAATTCAAGCTACATTCGAGAGCTGTGGCCTGCGCTGTCATATGCTGGATCGTGACAGTGCCTCCACCCCTGATGGTGCCATCAACCTGGCGACCATGCACCGGGTGAAGGGGCTTGAATTTGATGCGGTATTCATCCTCTCTGTGAATAAGGGTTTGGTCCCCCTGGACTTCGTGGTTAGCCAGGCAGCTGATCTGGTGACCAGACGTCAGAAGGAAAACGAGGAGCGTGCGCTCATTTACGTCAGTCTGACCAGGGCCCGAAAGCTGGCGTTTGTCTATGGGTACGGACATATGAGTGAGTGGTTTTGAAATAGAAGGCCGCAGATGGGTTGTGAGGCATAACTCTTCGAGCTCTCAATGCGCGCTGAAGGCGATGCCTCGTCTTTGGTCGCATTGGAGCTCCAGTTTTCGCTCGAAGGTAGAAACCCCATTTCATTTCTAGGCGTCGAGTAATCAACCGAACAGTGAGCAGATAGTAATACCGGGTCTGCACGCTGCGTTGTTTCAGTCGATGTTTGAGAAACTAAGTCAGTTGCTTCTGTTTTCAACCCTAAAACGGCACCAGAAGAACGGTTTATTATTGAGAAGACAGGGATCTCGAGGGGCTGGAGTTTGGAGGTCTTTTAGCGTATCTCAAAGGGTCGCTATAAATAAGCTAATTATTTCGTTTGGTGGAACTGAGTTATGAACGGCGGCGCTGCTTTGACGATGAGCGTTATGAATACAAAGCTCCGAACGCTCTGCCTGATGTTTGCATTTTAGAAGGTTCGCAGGGGTAGGTATCGCTAGGTCTGCGCTTCGCTGAGGCCGCTCGCGAACGGCATCATACAGCCGATTCTGTTGAAAAAGTCGGCCATGGTTTCTCTGATAAAAACATACGTGCTTGAGATTGAAATCTTTACTTTGAGCAGGCGATTCCAGGCTCAGATTTCGCGTAGCGGCGCGCAAAAAAAGGCGTTTTCAGCGGTCAGTATGCGGGCAGTCTGAAAAATCCGACTTTTTCAACAGAATCAGCCAATAGCCGTCATTCAGGAAAGTCATGAAGCGAGCCAGTGATACCGGTGATCGTGATCCTGAACCAGTCACAGACAATCTTCGCCCCTGTTTGGAAATATCACCTGCCTCATCATTTATGTGGGCGTATCAAGCTACCAATCAACGCAAGGAGATCGCGCTGAGCGCTTACGTACGCTCAGCGCAAGAGAGGTGAAGCCCTACAGCGGTACAATCGATTGGTGTGCTGTTTAAGTTATGTGTATCACCAGAAAAGACTTCTGCTGCCTACTCTCGGCTTAGACGGGGCAATGAGGGAAGTGGTAATTGAGAGTTACCGAATTCCTATAGTCGGCTCTATGGACCTTAGCGGTAGGGAGGCTATTTAGATCATCACTCACAAACTTGTGCGGAAAATAGCCACCAGAACGTTCAGGCACGCAGTGAACAAAATGGTCTGACGCAAATTTAGCCGCGACGCCAGGTGTCCAAGAGTCTTTAGATCCGTGATGAGGTACCTGCACAACAGCCAAATTATCCCAGCGATCAATTCCATAATGGCACTGCATGGATGAAATAGTAGGGAAGTCTATTTTTAGGTCTCCCAGACAAAGTAAGCCACTCCGCTGCAAGCTTGAGCCATCAGTTTTTTTGGGGGAGTCATGCAGAATGCTTTCATGGTTAGGAAACAAGCCGCACGATTCAACCTCAATGATAGGCTGTACCATGAGACACAATGAAATGTTGTTTTTTTGCATGCCGGAACGACCGAAATGGCGTTCATAAACCTCTTTAAATCTAAATCTCCACTTCCGATCAATCGTTGCAGGGTTATCAAGCCCAGAGGCCTTCAAAGCTATTTCAAGCTCAGCCTGCACAACTTCGATCGGTGCCCGCGATATTCGTGCCACCCGCGTTCCTGATTCAATCTCAAAGAGATCTGGCTGGTTCGAATTAAAAAACTTAAACTCAATGGGGACTTCACCGAGACCGAAGCTGACTGAGTGACTCAGCTCCATTGTTGCGATACCGGATTTCTTAGTAATGGCTGGGTGCTGAAATAAATCTTCCAATGAATTCGGATAGGTTACTTCGCCATTCATTTCATTAAGAGACGAAGGTTCAGCACCTTCAGGCTTGGGCAAGGGGCCATGAGGGGTATCTGGTTTCTGGCCGTCATCCGGAGTCTTTGTTTCAGAACCACCTTTGACGAATATGATTGTATTGACCTGTTCAGAGAGGCCGTTGACTTTCAGCCACCTCACAGGGTCGTGCTGAAATAGAGCCGTGGAAGCAGAACAAGATGACGCGTCCCCGATTGCAATTTGTTCCGCTTGTTGGAACAAGTCCAAGTAAGGTACAGCGAGCCAACGGATTTGTTTTGACTGTAAAAGGTCCTTCACTCCGTTAACATGATCATTATCAAAGTGAGATATGACTAATAGATCAATCAGGTCGGGGATGAAAGGCGAGGAGTTCACGGCATCTAGAGCCGCGGTGAGGCTGGTGGTGCTCTTGGAGCCGCAGTCATATGCCCAACTGAACACCGGCGTCCTTCGGGCCTCATCCCATACCAATCCGGTGAAAAATGTGCCGTGCCCTACGGCATGAAAGCACTGTTGCACGTGAAAATAGCGTTCCATAGCATACGTTTCCAATTTTTTGACAGCGGTATGCTAACCCGACTTTACTAGAATGGCGGCCTTTTGATGGCATCCAGCTCGCGACCTTCACCGAGCACTTCTCCTTCGGATGCCTATAGGTTTTTTAGGCAAATGCTGATATTTGCGAACGGCCCCTTTGGGTCTGGGCTGTGTGAAAACCCCGGAGCGATAAGACTGGTTAAAAAAACAACCTACAATTTCACGCTCCCAAGTGATTTCTAGATTGGCTGAGTAGCCAGCCTTTTCAGATTTCACTAAGGAGCACGATCTTTCAGGAAGCGTTTGCATTTTCACCGCCTGGGTCGAATGCGGCCGGTTTCGGGGGAGGGCCCGTCTCTGCTCAAAGACCGAAAACCCACGACGCCCCTAAGCGTCGAGCGATCAATCTGACGGTGAGCACATAATAATATCGTGTGTAGTCACCACGCTGTTCCAAGTGATTCTTCAAAAACCAATCCAGATGCTTTCTCTGCCAAGCCCATGGCGTATCTCGCTGCCAGCGCTCAGTGATTTCAGCTTGAATGATTTTCGCCTGCCGCAGATGGCGTTGCCGCGTGGCGTGCGACCCGGTCAGTACACCAGCCAAGAACAAATCCATATCGAATGGCTTAGTCATGCGCGCGCTCCAATGTAGGCAGCGACCACGTCTACCCGACCGTGCCCCAACTCATAACTGATTTGCCTCCGGGCCTCACGATCTAGGTTGCTATCTATCTGACAACATTGGCCACCATTGATAGGCGCACGGTGTTGGGTGATTTGCTCATAGCGCTCGCATGCGTATGCTGCTCGTAGCTCGTGGAAGCCTTTAAGGTGGTGTGTTTGCAGGATGTACCGCGCAGGGCGGATAATTTGTTGCAGAAAATCCAGGTAGCTTTCGTTTGGCTCAATCAGGTTGCGGCTATCCGCCGGCGACACCTGCCGTGCAAACCCAAGTGCACCTCGAACATGGTCGTCCACCGCAATCCAACGTGGCGCCGAGGCGCCGGCGCGGCCGCCTTTAGTGCCATCCTGAATGTTTATACTGCCTAGGTCGTTAGCCTCATGACTTAGCCGAGGCAGATCAGCCAAGATGGCCTCACGCAAGCGCATGCCGGTTGCTCGCGCCAGCAGAACGATCGCGGCGGCGCGTAGCTGATGTTGGCGGCAAAGTGCATCGACGATCTGCATAACCTGCTTGCGGTCCTGGCCCTGTGGCACAGACTGGCGAACCCCGGTGCGTTGCATACCCAACGCCTTGCTCGGACTTGGCAACTTCACGTACTGATCACCGCGAAGCGCCGCCATGGTCCTGTTAACGCTGGATAGCCGATTTTGTGCGGTGCTGATGGCGAGTTCACCCCGCCGAACCACGTCGCGCAGATACGCTGCATAGTCGGCCAACACCTTCCGATCAATCTGCCGCGCATCATTGATACCGGGCCCCTGTTCGGAACGGCACCATTTGACGAATGCCTGCCACCGATCACAGTGCGCTTTGACCGTGCCGTAGTGGCCACCGCCGAACATGTCTATCAGCGCCTGAGGTCCTGCGTAGCTCAATTGCCTGCCGTAGCCGAAATTGCGGCCATCGCGTCTACCCACCAATGCCATATCGCTCACCTAATCTTTCGATCTCCAATCCTCGCCCCACGTCATCCCGCCAAGAATGTTGAGTGTTATCAGGGATCAAGGCCCCTGCGACCTGTGGGGATATCCTCTAACGCGGGACTGGCGGCTCCTTACGACCGGGAGCAAGGGCATCTCATGATCCGGCCTCCTTAGCACCGTTACCGGTGGGCGGGTGGAGGCTGCACTGGCTGACGAGACCAGCGCCGCGAGATCCTGAGCCGGATGAAGGCAGCGATGCGATGACAGGGGCATGCCTGGCTGTCAGCCAGGTGCAGTCCAATCCATGGTCTGCGGCATCATCATCTGCATCGCTGTTGCTGGTGACTTCGGTGTTTGTCACGCCGATTGTCACGAGGAGCGTTGCGGCAAAGCCCCGTTCTATAGGAGCTGCAGCAGTGGTAGGAGCGCCCGTCTCTTTCCAGGAGAAAGAGACGGGCGCAGGTTGGCGCAATATTCGGCCAAGCGGATAGGTTGCTGCAGGGCAGCGAAGTAGGAAGTGTCGTCTGGCGCACGAGGGCCATGATCTGAAGTAGGCATCCATCACCGAGGAGGTGACCGGGCGAGCTGCCGGACGCGAATCGCCATTAGGGGAGAACCACCGCGAGAGCGGCGTGACCTTGAAGGTTCGGGTCACCTGGGGTGCTGTCAACGACAGCCTTTGCACTGTCTTTTCTACGCTCGCAATCCGAGAGGGTCAAGCGATGAGCCTCGCATGGAATTGCAATTGAAAATGGTACTGGGCGTGTACGGAACACCGTGGTTTCCAGTGGCGGATTTGGTGCTTTTGATTTTTTAGGTGAGGTCCATCCAAACAGGGCGGCTTTGCAGCCCTGTTTGGATGGACCCGCGCTTACAAACGGATAAACGAGGCTGCTTGCCCCGAATCTTGAGCGCACAGTTGTTGTCGCTGCCGTTATGGCATCTGTACAGCGCTAGCGGATCGGCACCACGTTCCTGTCTCTGGCTTGGCCATATGCTGAGGCGAGCAGGCTGCCGGTGGCGGCCTTTTGGATGTACTCGCTCCACCAGGCCATCATCGGGCGTCGTCGCTCAATGTAGTCGGCTCGGTTGTAGGCGCTCCGCACCTCATCCTTGTCGACATGCGCCAGTGCAAACTCAATCAGCTCCGGGTCCCAGCCATGCTCATTTAAGATGGTGCTGGCCATCGAGCGCATGCCGTGGCTGACCAACCGATCCTGGAACCCCATGCGTTTCAACGCCATGTTGGCGGTTTGGCTATTGGCGTGGGTACGTGGATTTCTGTCTGCCGGGAAGACGAATTCGCGATGGCCGCTGTGAGTTTTCAGTGACTCCAACAGAGCGACAGCGTGATCACTCAACGGAATGCTGTGTGGGCGACGCTTCTTCATCCGCTCCGGTGGGATAGTCCAGACACGTCTTTCAAAGTCGATGTCAGCCCAGCGAGTAGTCGCCGCCTCGGCAGGGCGAGTCATGGTGTGCAACTGCCATTCGATCAGGCAGCGGGTCGTGCGTTTGATACTGGCGTTCGCGATCTCCAGCATGAGCTCCGGGAGCTCTTCGGGCGGAAGCGCAGCCATGTTCTCTTTCTTAGGCTTCTTGAATACCGCTCGGATACCGCTGAGTGGGTTGGCGAAGATCAGACCAGAGTTCACCCCGTAGGTCATGATCTCGTTAAGCCGCTGACTAAGACGCTTGACCGTCTCCAGGCTGCCTTTCGCTTCGATTGGACGAAGCAGTTCGATCACCATCGGCGCGGTGATTTTCGCGAGTGGCGTCGTCTTCAAGTCGGGAAGCACATGTAGCGTGAGCGACCGCCAAATGTCTTCAGCGTAGGCCGGCGTGACCGAGTCTTTCTTAAGCTCGAACCAGGCGGAGGCCACGTTCTCGAAGGTGTGTTCTGTTTCTGCGCGCTTGGCTTCATTCAGCGTATTGCGCTGCACCTTCGGATCGATGCCCTGGGCGAGCAGCTCGCGCGCTTCGACTGCCTTCTTTCGTGCGTTCGCCAGTGACAGTTCAGGGTAGGTCCCGAAGCCGATGTTGATGCGCTTTTTGGTCACCGGTTCGCGGTAGTTGAAATTCCAAAGCAACGAGCCGTTGCTGCGTACGCGGAGCTGCAAACCATCACCGTCAGTGAGGACGTAATCCTTGGACGCGGGTTTGGCTCCCTTGAGCTGCCGATCGGAGAGGCGGAGGGTTTGAGCAGGCATGAGATTTTCCTCAGGCTCTGATTTGGTATTCCAAAGATTAGCACCGGATGGCCTGGAATACCGTCTGGAATACCCGAATGGCTGGAACTTAAAAACTCTCAAAAGACCATAAAAGCGCTGGAGGCCGCGTATTTACTGGATCGCAGGCACAAAAAAAGACGTCCGTGGACGTCTTTAGATGTTGAAGTGGTGGAGCCGGGGGGATTTGAACCCCCGTCCGCCAGTACTCCGCTGTCGGTACTACATGCGTAGCCGTTTCTATTAAGTTAACCCTCAGCGACCCGAAGGGCAGGGTGCTTTGGGCGAGTTGTGTAAGTTTTAGCCGCTTCGTCCACAACGTACTGCACGGCGATTCTGTTCTATATGACAATCACTTTGGGTTTACAGACATCCCCTGGTGATTGCTGGACCCGAAGGTACCAGAAGCTCAGGGCTAAGGCTGCTTACGCAGCGAGAGCGAATTCCTGGCCGTAGTTTTCGTCATTGGCAACTATAAGAAGTTGCAACAGTGGATTTACGAGTTCTGTTACCAACTCGGCATGCACCTAAAGTTTCGCAACCGGCGTCGAATCCTAAACGGCCCCGTGCTTGTAACTCGTTGTTTCATAGTGAGTGACAAGCCTTTGCAGTGTACGCCAAACCGTCACGGAAGGCCAACCCGAAGGTTGTCCTTCCGTGACTGATCGGGCTATTGGCCGCCTTTTTCGCTGTTCTGCAGGTCTTGCAGTGCCTTTGAGGTGATCTCGATGCACTTCTTGTCATCCCCAGCTGCGTGGGCGGCCTTGGCCGAGGACACGGCAGTGTCTATCTCGCCGCTTTTGCCGCTGGTGTCAGTGGCGAGCAGCGCTTTACCGTTGTTGATTTTGTCCAGGTTGATCTGGCACAGGTCTTTATCGCCCGCCGCAAAAGCAGGGGAAGCCAGCATCGCAGCGGTAATGAACAAGCCAGCAAGAGCGGAACGCTTCATAGGGTATCTCCTTGCGCAAAAGGGCTCGACGCTGCTGGCGTTCAACGGCTGCCAGCGACATCACTGATGAGCCTCGTTTGTCGAGGCCTATGCAGATGACTACGCCGGCGCGCAGGGGTTCTGTTTTTTTGCAGGATTAATGAGCGCGGGCTTGGGTGACTCGGTCAACCAGGTAGACCAACCCGTGATAATCAATACCGCCGTGCTGGCTCAAGCCGATCTCGCAAGTGCGGCTGGTGGAGATGCCTTCGCTGCAATATTGCACCGCTTCTTTTAGTGTGCGCAGTGAGTGGGCGTTGAGTTCCGGCGTGGTGAAGCCCTTGTCACCGGCAAACCCGCAACAATGAATGCCTTCCGGAATGACCACCGTGTTGGAGCAGCGCCGGGCCAGGTCGATCAGGGCCTGGCTTTCGCCCAGGTGTTGGGTGCTGCAGGTGACGTGCACGGCGATGGGTGCTTCCTGGGGCGTGAAGTCGAGGCGGTCCATCAGGTGGGTGCGGATAAACCGTACGGGGTCGTAAAGGTCCAGGCGCGTTTCGCCCAAGTCTTGCACCAGGCGCAGGGTGCAGGGGCTGGTGTCGCAGTAGATCGGGTCAAGCCCGCCACGGCTGGCGTGGAGCAGGGCGCCGATCAGTTCCTGGCGCTTGTGTTCGGCCTGTTCGGCGTAACCTTTGGAGGCGAAAGGCTGACCGCAGCACAGGCTGTCCTGATTGTCGGGGAACACGACTTGGTAACCGGCTTTTTCCAGCAGGCCACGGGTTTTGTCGTACAGCGACATTTGTTCTTTATCCCCCGCTGCCGGGCCCATGGCACGTGAAACGCAGGCGGCCAGGTAGACCACCCGTGGCCGTTCGTCCGTCACTGCCGGGCTGAAACGGATGGCTTTTTCCGGCTGCGGCATGGCGTTGGTCCACTGCGGGATTTGCCCCTTGGACAGCTGGGTCACGCGGGCCGATAGCTTCGTCAGACGCGGTGCGCCGAGCAGCATCCGAGCGCCATTGGCCACATGCAGGGTAAAACGCGCGCCTTGCAGGGCGGTGGAGAAGTGGGTGGCGAGCCACTCGGCGGTTTTCGTACGGTCGGCGTCGCGGCTGCGCAGTTTTTTCACCAGGTCGCCGGTATTGATTCCCACAGGGCAGCGTTGAGCGCAGAGGCCGGTCGCGGCGCAGGTGTCGATGCCCTGATAGTGATACGCAGCTTCCAACTCAGTGGTGTCGACACCGGCGCGTTTCTTCGCCTGAATGTCTCGCCAGATCACAATGCGCTGGCGCGGGCTCAAGGTCAGGCCTTTCGACGGGCACACTGGTTCGCAGAAGCCGCATTCAATGCACTTATCCACAAGCTCATCAGCGGCGGGTAGCGGCTTGAGGTGCTTGAGGTGGATTTGCGGGTCTTCGCTGAGCACCACGTCCGGGTTGAGGATGCCGTTGGGGTCGAGCAGGCGTTTGAGTTGCCACATCAATTGATAGGCGTCGCTGCCCCATTCCAGTTCCACGAACGGCGCCATATTGCGCCCGGTGCCGTGTTCGGCTTTAAGCGAACCTCCGAACTCCACCGCCACCAGTTGCGCTACGTCGTCCATGAACGCTTGGTAGCGTGTGACTTCTTCCGCGCTGTTGAAGCCTTGGGTGAACACGAAGTGCAGATTGCCTTCCAGCGCATGTCCGAAAAGGATCGCTTCGTCGTAGTGATGTTTGTCGAACAGTGCGATCAAACGATTGACGCCGATTGCCAGTTGCTCAACCGGGAAGGTCACGTCTTCGATGATCACGGTGGTGCCGGTTTTGCGCACGGCGCCGACGGCAGGGAAGGTGTCTTTGCGGATTGCCCACAGGCGCGCGTTCTCGGTGGGATCTTCGGTGAAATCGACCTGTTTTTCTACCGGGAATGAGGCCAGGGAGGCCATGATCAGCGTCAGTTGCTCATGCAACAAAGTCGATGATGCCGCGCGGGACTCGATCAACAGGGCGCAGGCATTTTCCGAAAGTTGCTGTACGAAAGCCGGCATGCCTGGCTTGTTTTGTACCGAGCGCATGCTGCGTCTGTCCAGCAGCTCCACGGCCGAGACTGGCTGGGTTTTGAGCACGGTGACCGCGTTGCAGCAGGTCTCGACATCGGGAAACACAATCAACGCCGAGGCTTTGTGCGGGTGGTCGATCACTGTGTCGTAGGTGACTGCACTGATAAAACCAAGGGTGCCCTCGGAACCCACCAGCAGATGGCTGAGGATATCCAGCGGTTCATCGAAATCCACCAGGGCATTGAGCGACAGCCCGGTGGTGTTTTTCAGACGGTACTTGTGGCGAATTTTGGCCGCTAATTCGGTATTTTCCCGCGTCTCGCGACCCAATGTCGCCAGCCGCTCAAGCAGTTTGCTGTGTTGTTCGCGAAACGCCTTAACGCTGGTGGCGTCTTCGGTATCCAAGCGGCTGCCGTCAGCCAGCACCAGGCGTATGCCGGCCAGGGTGTGGTAGGTGTTCTGCGCGGTGCCGCAGCACATGCCGCTGGCATTGTTGGCGACGATTCCGCCGATCTTGCAGGCGTTGATCGACGCCGGGTCCGGCCCGATCTTGCGCCCGAACGGCGCCAGCCACGCATTGGCCTGGGCGCCGATCACACCGGGTTGCAGGCGAATTTGCGTGCCTTGCCCGCGAATCTCGCGGCCATTCCAGTTGTCGCCCAGTACGATCAGTACCGAATCGCTGATGGCTTGCCCGGACAGGCTGGTGCCGGCGGCGCGGAAGGTCACCGGTATGTGGTCGCGTTGAGCCAGTTGCAGCAAGGCGACGACTTCGTCTTCTGACTCCACGCGGATCACCAGTTGTGGGATCAGTCGGTAAAAACTGGCATCGGTGCCGAAAGCGAGGGTGGAAAGTGGGTCGTCGAAACGTCGATCTTTCGGGATCAGTTGTGCGACGTCGCTCAGAAAGGCAGCAGGCAGGCTCATCGGTCCTCCAGAAATAGCTGACGCCGGAATCGTATCCGGCGGCATTACGTGCAGGTCTTAGTGCACCAGCATACCGGTGAACCAGTAGGCTTGGGCCAGGGTGATCAGCCCGACGATGGTGGCGAAGAACAGGCTGTGCTTGAGAGTAAAGCGGAACAGGTCGGACTCTTTGCCCACCAGGCCGGTAGCGGCGCACGCCACGGCGATGGATTGTGGCGAGATCATTTTGCCGGTGACGCCACCACTGGTATTTGCGGCGACCAGCAACGTGTCGTTGACGCCGATCTGATGCGCGGTGGTGGCTTGCAGCGAACTGAACAGGGCGTTGGACGAGGTATCAGAGCCCGTCAGGAAAACCCCCAGCCAGCCGAGGAAAGGCGAGAAGAACGGGAAGGCCGCGCCGGTACCGGCCAAAACCAGTGCCATGGTCGAGGACATGCCGGAGTAGTTGGTAACAAAGGCGAAGGCCAGCACCATCCCGATCGACAGGATCGGCCAGCGCAGTTCGTAGAAGGTCTCTTTTAAAGTGGTAAGACCAGTCTTGATGTCGATTTTCAGTACCAGCATCGAGACCAGCGCAGAGAAGAAAATCGCAGTGCCGGTCGCCGAAATCGGGTCCAGTTTGAACACGGCCGGGATCGCGGTGGGGTTGGTCACGATTGGCGCGACCTTGATCACCAGTTGATCCAGGTGCGGGATCGCGAAGTTGAACACCCAGCTGTACATCGAGCCGCCGGCGGCGAACATCGCCTTGAACGGCTTGAGGGTCCAGATAGTGACCAGCACGGTGAGAATCAGGAACGGCGACCAGGCCTTGAAAATCTGCCCGAGGCTGTAGGGCGAGACGATGGTGTTGCGTGGCAGGCCGAAGCCACCGGCGCTGGCAGTGACTGCGGCGCTGGAAGTAGCGCCAGCGATTTGTGCGCCTGCGGTGCGTTTTGGCTGCCAGACTTTCAGGAGCAGCGTCAGGGAAATCAGGCTGGCCAGGGCCGAGGTGATGTCCGGCAGTTCCGGGCCGATGAAGTTGGAGGTGAAGTACTGGGTGATGGCAAAGCTCAAACCGGCGACCAGCGCAGCCGGCCAGGTTTCACGTACGCCACGCACGCCGTCCATCATGAACACCAGCCAGAACGGCACGAACAGCGACAGCAGCGGCAGTTGGCGGCCGGTCATGGCGCCGATCTTGAATGCGTCGATGCCGGTCACCTGGCCTGCAACGATAATCGGGATGCCCAGCGCACCAAAGGCTACGGGAGCGGTGTTGGCAATCAGGCACAGGCCTGCGGCGTACAGCGGGTTAAAACCCAGGCCGACCAGCAGTGCCGCGGTGATCGCCACAGGCGCGCCGAAACCGGCCGCACCTTCGAGGAAGGCGCCGAAGCAGAAGCCGATCAGCAGCACTTGCAGACGTTGGTCGTCAGTGATCGACAGGACCGAGCTGCGGATGATCTCGAACTGGCCGCTTTTGACTGTGAGTTTGTAGAGGAACACCGCCGCGACGATGATCCAGGCGATGGGCCACAGGCCGTAGGCAAAACCGTAACCGGCGGCGGCCAGTGCCATGTCCACGGGCATCTGGAAGGCGAAGATCGCTACCAATATCGACAGCGCCAGGGTGATGCTGCCGGCCACATGGCCTTTGAGGCGAAATACGGCCAGGGCAAGGAAGAAGAATACGATCGGAATAACGGCCGCCAATGCGGACAGGCCGAGGCTGCCGAGTGGGCTGTAGAGCTGTTGCCAGGTTTGCATAGTGGGGTGGCCCCTGATTGTTGTTGTTTGGTCAGCTTGGATAATTGGTATTACCAATTTACAATCGCTGTGGGCTAGAGTAAAAGCCTTGGCGGGGGTGTGTCAATTTGCCGCCCGCGAAACTTTGGTCGTAAGTGAGTGGGCAGGGTGTGCTGATCGGCTGAAATGAGGGCGTTCTGATAGGTGCTGCAAGCGCTGTGATAGGCGAGAATAGAGGCCCGGCGCGTGGTCGGGATGGTGGGGAGTAAGTGATGGGGTTTGATCAGGTGCGTCAGCGCCGTTTGTCCGATGACATCGTCGAGCAGCTTGAGGGCATGATCCTTGAGGGCACGCTGAAGTCGGGCGAGCGCTTGCCGGCCGAACGCGCGTTGGCTGAGCAATTCGGGGTGTCGCGACCTTCTTTGCGCGAAGCAATCCAGAAACTGTCAGCCAAAGGTTTACTCGTCAGCCGCCAGGGCGGTGGTAACTACGTGGCCGAATCCTTGGGTTCCACGTTCAGTGATCCGCTGTTGCACCTGTTGGAGAACAACCCCGAGGCTCAGCGTGATCTGCTGGAGTTCCGTCAAACCCTTGAGGCCTCTTGCGCCTACTACGCTGCGTTGCGCGCGACGGAGGTTGATCGCGAGCGGCTTACGGCGGCCTTCGAAGCACTACAGGATTGCTACACCCGGTCCGATGAGGTGAGTCGGGCCGAGGAGGGCGCGGCGGATGCGCGGTTTCACTTGGCTATTGCCGAGGCCAGCCATAACGCCGTGTTGCTGCACACCATTCGCGGTCTATTCGATTTGCTGAAGCGTAACGTGGTGACCAACATCGGCGGCATGTATCAGCAGCGAACGGAAACCCGCGACATGCTGATCAGTCAGCATCGGGATCTGTACCTGGCGATTATCGAGGGGCGGGCGGAGCAGGCGCGGGATGTCTCAACACGTCACCTGCTGTATGTGCAGGAAGTGTTGGAAGAAGTGCGTCAGGAAGTTCAGCGCGTGGCGCGTGCGGAGCGGCGCAAGGGGATGTAGCCAAGGGCGACTCCCAAGGCTACATCACAGCAAGGATCAGTCTTCCTTGCCCTTATTGCGCACGGCGCGATGCAGTTCGCGATTGGAGTCGCGTTCACGCTCGGTATCGCGCTTGTCGTATTCCTTCTTGCCCTTGCCCAAGGCGATCTCGCACTTGACCAGGTGCTTGCTCCAGTACCAGGACAGGCAGACGCAGGCATAGCCCTTCTGCTGTACGGCGGCAGCGAGCTTTTCCAGTTCGCGGGCATTGAGCAGCAGCTTACGCGTGCGCACCGGATCGGCAATCACGTGGGTGCTCGCGGTGGTCAGCGGGGTGATATGACTGCCAAGCAGCCATGCCTCGCCGTCCTTGAGCAGTACATAACTGTCGACCAGTTGCAGCTTGCTGGCACGCAGACTCTTTACTTCCCAGCCGGCCAGGACCAGACCAGCCTCGAACCGATGTTCGATGAAGTAATCGTGTCGCGCCTTTTTATTTTGCGCGATGGTCCCTGTAGGGTGTTTCTTTTGTTTAGCCATAGGGGCGGCATTATAGGGAGTTGCGAGGCTGTCGGCTACGGTCAACCTGCGTGCTTGAGCGTGTTGGACGAATCCCGGACAATGCGGGCAGTTATCTGGTTTTTTTCTTTCGCGGATCGGGCTCTTCTTTCGCGATGTTTTGCCTCAGCAGTGGAAATAACGCACACATGACGACGCATATTCAACGTTCGGCGCTGCTGCCCTATCCGGCACAGGCGCTCTATGACCTGGTCAACGACGTGGCGCGTTACCCGGAATTCCTGCCGTGGTGCTCAACGGCCGAGGTGCTGGAAAGCAGTGATGAGCACATGGTCGCTAGTGTCGGGGTGGCGAAGGGCGGCCTGAGCCAGCATTTTGTGACGCGCAATGTGCTGGTGCCTGGGAAATCCATTGAAATGAATTTGCAGGAGGGACCTTTCACTCAGTTGCATGGAGTGTGGGTTTTCAAGGCGCTGACGGACAAGGCCTGCAAGATCAGCCTGGATCTTTCCTTTGATTACGCCGGGCCTATCGTGCGCGCGACGCTGGGGCCTTTGTTCAATCAGGCGGCCAATACCCTGGTGGATGCATTCTGTCAGCGAGCCAAGCAACTGCATGGTTGAGATTGAAGTGGTGTACGCCGCCGTGGATCGCCAGATGCTGCTGGCGGTCACGGTGCCGGCTGGCACCAGCCTGCGCATGGCGGTAAAGGCATCGGGCATCGCAGCGCACTTTCCCGAGTTGGATCTGGCTGATTGCGCTTTGGGTATATTCGGCAAGGTGGTCGCGGACGCTGAAGTGCGTAGTGTGCAGGCGGGTGATCGCATTGAGATTTACCGCCCCTTGCTGGCAGACCCTAAAGAAATACGCAGGTTGCGCGCAGCCAAGGCGGCGCTGACCAAGCAGCAGAACTCCTAGGTCGGCCAAATGGCAGGCAACAAAAAGCCCGGCATGCCGGGCTTTTTGTTGAGCTCCGCACACTTACTGCGGGCTGGTGTCCAGAGGTTGTGGCGTTGGGACGGGGACCGTTTCCACGCCATCGACGTCTTTCTGGATCTTGTCGAGCAGAGAGCCTGGCTTGGCCGGTACTTCGGATTTCGGCTTCTCGCCTTCCTGCGCAGGCGCAGTGACGTTGGTGCCGTTGTCCTTGCCGAGCAAGGCTTCATCACGGCTCACGCCGGGCATGAAGTCACCGGACAGGCTGACAAGCTGGTCATTGCCATTGAAAATGACGCTGACGCGCTCCTGTTGGCGTTCACCGCCACCAGGCTGGAGGCTGTAGAGATAATCCCAGCGATCGGCATGGAAAGTGTCGGTCAGCAGGGGGTTACCCATGATAAACCGTACTTGCCGTCGGGTCATTCCGGGGCGTAACTGGTCTATCATGTCCTGCGTGACGACATTGCCCTGCTGGATGTCGATTTTGTAAACCCCGGGGAATGAACAACCGGCGAGTGCGAGCAGTCCCACAAAGGTGAAACTGGTTAGCAAGAGCTTGGTGTTTTGCATCGGTGGGCGACTTCCACTATCTTGGCTGGGACAACGTAAACGCCGATCATACCCGTATTAAGAGAAGCTGCGAAGCAGCATCCGCGAGAAAGCTAACCATGGTTGAAAATAGCGAACTACGCAAAGCCGGTCTCAAAGTGACTCTGCCACGAGTCAAGATTCTACAAATGCTCGATTCTGCTGAGCAGCGTCACATGAGTGCCGAGGATGTCTACAAGGCGCTGATGGAGTCTAACGAGGACGTCGGCCTGGCCACGGTTTACCGTGTACTGACCCAGTTTGAAGCCGCAGGGCTGGTGGTTCGTCATAATTTCGACGGCGGTCATGCAGTATTTGAACTGGCTGACGGTGGTCATCACGACCACATGGTTGACCTGGATACCAATGAGGTTATCGAGTTCACCAGCCCGGAAATCGAAGCGCTGCAGCACAAGATTGCTGAGGAACATGGCTTCGATCTGGTTGACCATAATCTGGTCCTGTACATCCGTAAGAAAAAGTAACAAGCGCTGCAGATTTTCTCTGCAAAACGATCGAAGGCGACCTCAGGGTCGCCTTCGTGCTTTCTATAATGAAGGAAAACTGCCCGGTCAGGCCTTTGCTGCCACGACCATTTTCTTCGCATGCGCCAACGACTCCTTGGTCAAGTCGATCCCGCCAAGCATGCGCGCCACTTCTTCAACGCGTTCCGACTTATTCAACTTGGACACGGCTGTGTGTGTGGCATCGCTGCCGCGTACCTTGTGTACAAACAGGTGTTGATGCCCCTGGGCCGCCACTTGCGGCAAGTGGGTGACTGTCAGCACCTGGCCTCTATCCCCCAGGCGTCGCAACAACTGGCCAACAATTTCTGCCGTCGGCCCACCAATCCCCACATCAACTTCGTCAAACACCAGCGTTGGCACCCGAGAGGTTTGCGCAGTGATCACCTGGATGGCCAGGCTGATGCGCGACAGCTCACCGCCGGAGGCCACTTTTGCCAGCGCTTTGAGCGGCTGCCCAGGGTTGGCGCTGACCAGTAGCTCGACCTGCTCCAGCCCGTGGGGCTGCAGTTCGTTACTGGCGTTGGTGCGCAATTCAATGGTAAAGCGCCCGCCAGGCATGCCCAGGCGTTGGATCTCTAGTTCCACTGCGTTGGCTAGGCTCGTCGCTGCTTGCTGGCGCAAGTCGCTGAGTTCGCGCGCCTTCTCCTGATAGTGGCGAGCGAAAGAGGCAAGCTCGTCGCCCAGGCGCTCGATGGATTCATCGTTGGCGTTCAGGGTCTCGATTTCATCCAGCAGCTTTTGCTGCATCGTCGCCACTTCGGTGGGCTGGATGCGATGTTTGCGCGCCAGGGTATAGATGGTGTCGAGGCGTTCTTCTATCTCCTGCAGGCGCGCCGGGTCGGCATCGAAGTGGTCCAGGAAGCGATTCAACTCGCCGACGGCTTCCTCTACTTGAATCTGTGCGCTGGTCAGCAAGGTGGTGGCCTCGCTCAACGAGCCGGAGGCGCTGTTCACGCTAGAGAGGCGATTGAGGCTGGCGGTCAGTGCATTGAGCACATTGCCGGAGTCACTCTCACTGCATTGCTCCACCACCTGGCGGCAAATGCCCAGCAGGGTTTCCGCGTTGGTGAGGTTCTTGTGTTCCTGCTCAAGCTGCTCCAGTTCGGTCTCGCCCAGGCCCAGGCTTTCCAGCTCTTCGAGCTGATAGCTGAGCAATTGGTGGCGAGCACGTTGCTCATCGCCGGAGTTGGAGAGTCGCTCCAGTTCCTGGCGAGTCTGGCGCCAGCGCTGGGCGGCGAGTTGCACCTGGCGGGCCAGGTCTGTGGCGCCGGCGTACTCATCGAGCAGGCGGCGATGGGTATCGGTTTTCAGCAGGGACTGATGTTCATGCTGGCTGTGGATATCGATCAACAGTTCGCCCAGGGCCTTTAAATCGCCAAGCGGGCAGGGCGTACCGTTGATATACCCGCGTGAGCGGCCTTCCGCCGTGATGACCCGTCGCAAGATGCACGGGCCTTCATTATTAAGGTCGCGTTCGGCCAGCCAGGCCTCAGCCTCGGGAATATCCGCCAGGTCGAAGGTGGCCAGGATGTCGGCCTTGTCCGCGCCGGGGCGCACCACGCCACTGTCAGCGCGATCACCCAGGGTCAAGCCCAGAGCGTCGAGCATGATCGACTTGCCGGCGCCGGTTTCGCCTGTGATTACGCTCATCCCGCGATCCAGTTCGAGATCCAGGTGTTCAACGATGGCGTAGTTATGTACGGACAGGTGCACGAGCATGACGGCCGCTCCCAGGCTTTAGGTCTGGTTATTTATACAGTGTTTTGTCCGGCGCTGACAATCCTGGTGCTTAGCTCGATTTGCTTGAATCTGGATATTTTTAAGCGCAACCAGGAATGACCACGCAGGAATTGATGAAGGTCAGTCGAAAGACTTTTGGTAACGCCTGCGCCCTTGAACCTGGAAATTGTGGCCCCATATACCGGAACAGAAGCGCGAGTTGAGTTCGCGCATGATTTTGAAAGGAGAAAACTATGGCTGACGAACAGACGCAGGATACGCAAACTCCAGACGCCAATTCGGCTGTCGGCGATGAGCTGGCGACTCGTGTGCAAGTGCTCGAAGAGCAATTGGCCGCTGCGCAGGACCAGTCTTTGCGTGTTGCCGCTGATCTGCAGAACGTCCGCCGCCGTGCCGAGCAGGATGTAGAAAAGGCTCACAAATTCGCGTTGGAAAAATTCGCCAATGACTTGCTGCCGATTATCGACAGCCTGGAGCGTGGCCTTGAATTGTCCAACCCGGACGACGAAAACATCCGCCCGATGCGCGAAGGGATCGAACTGACCCTGAAAATGTTCCAGGACACCCTGAAGCGTTATCAGTTGGAAGCGATCGATCCACAAGGCGGCGAGCCGTTCAACGCTGAGCATCACCAAGCCATGGCCATGCAGGAAAGCCATGACCTGGAGCCAAACAGCGTGCTCAAAACGTTCCAGAAGGGTTATCTGCTCAATGGTCGCCTGCTGCGCCCGGCGATGGTCGTCGTGAGCAAGGCGCCTGCACCGGTTTCGCCTTCTATTGATGAGCAGGCTTGAAATACGCTGCAAAGCCCCCATCTATAAGTCAAGCGTTTAAGTGCTACCGCAGTTAGCCACCACTGCTGCGGCAACCAAATTCAAGTTTCGGGAGAGTAAATCATGGGCAAAATTATCGGTATCGACCTGGGGACCACCAACTCCTGTGTCTCCGTCATGGAAAACGGCAAAGCCAAAGTAATCGAAAACGCCGAAGGCGCGCGTACCACGCCGTCGATCATTGCTTACGCAAATGATGGCGAGATCCTCGTTGGTCAGTCGGCCAAGCGTCAGGCTGTGACCAACCCGCACAACACCCTGTACGCGGTAAAGCGTCTGATCGGTCGTAAGTTCGACGAAGAAGTCGTACAGAAAGACATCAAGATGGTGCCTTACAAAATCGCCAAGGCTGACAACGGTGACGCCTGGGTTGAAGTAAATGGCAACAAAATGTCGGCACCGCAGATCTCGGCTGAAGTCTTGAAAAAGATGAAGAAGACCGCCGAAGACTACCTGGGTGAAGCTGTGACCGAAGCGGTGATCACCGTTCCGGCTTACTTCAACGACAGCCAGCGCCAGGCGACCAAAGACGCCGGCCGCATCGCGGGCCTGGACGTAAAACGTATCATCAACGAACCTACCGCAGCTGCCTTGGCTTACGGTATGGACAAGGCCAAAGGCGACCACACTGTGATCGTTTATGACCTGGGCGGTGGTACGTTCGACGTGTCGGTCATCGAGATCGCTGAAGTTGACGGCGAGCACCAGTTCGAAGTGTTGGCCACCAACGGTGACACTTTCCTGGGCGGTGAAGACTTTGACATTCGTCTGATCGATTACCTCGTTGACGAATTCAAGAAAGAAAGCGGCATGAACCTCAAGGGTGATCCGCTGGCGATGCAGCGCCTGAAAGAAGCTGCCGAGAAAGCCAAGATCGAGCTGTCCTCGAGCATGTCGACCGACGTGAACCTGCCGTACATCACTGCAGATGCCACCGGTCCTAAGCACTTGAACGTGAAGATTTCTCGCGCCAAGTTGGAAGCGCTGGTTGAAGACCTGGTTCAGCGCACCATCGAACCTTGCCGCATCGCGCTGAAAGACGCCGGTATCGACGTTGGTTCCATCAACGACGTGATCCTGGTGGGCGGTCAGACCCGTATGCCACTGGTTCAGCAGAAAGTGACCGAGTTCTTCGGTAAAGAAGCACGTAAAGACGTGAACCCGGACGAAGCGGTTGCCATGGGTGCTGCCATCCAGGGTGCGGTATTGGCCGGCGACGTGAAAGACGTGCTGCTGTTGGACGTCAGCCCGCTGACCCTGGGTATCGAAACCATGGGCGGCGTGATGACCGCGCTGATCGAGAAAAACACCACGATTCCTACCAAGAAATCGCAAGTGTTCTCGACTGCCGATGACAACCAAGGCGCTGTGACCATTCACGTGCTGCAAGGTGAGCGTAAGCAGGCTGCTCAGAACAAGTCCCTGGGCAAGTTCGACCTGGCCGAGATTCCACCAGCACCACGTGGCGTGCCACAAATCGAAGTGACCTTCGACATCGACGCCAACGGCATCCTGCACGTCGGCGCGAAAGACAAGGCAACTGGCAAAGAGCAGAAGATCACCATCAAGGCCAACTCCGGTCTGTCTGATGAAGAAATTCAACAGATGATCCGTGATGCTGAAGCCAACGCTGATGCGGATGCCAAGTTTGCCGAACTGGCTGGCGCCCGTAACCAGGGTGATGCACTGGTTCACTCGACACGCAAAATGGTCGCTGATGCCGGCGATAAAGTGACTGCTGAAGAGAAGACTGCAATCGAAGCTGCTGTGGTTGCCCTGGAAGCCGCTGTCAAAGGCGACGACAAGGCCGCTATCGAAGCCAAGATCGAAGAGCTGTCGAAAGTCTCCGCTCCAGTGGCGCAGAAAATGTACGCCGAACAAGGTCAGCCAGCTGACGGTGCTGCGCAACAGGCTGAGCCTGAAGCCAAGCACGACGACGTTGTCGATGCCGAGTTCGAAGAAGTCAAAGACCAGAAGTAAGTTGGTCGCCCGGTTGACCGCTATCAAGCGGTGACTGGTAGGATGTCGCCGCGCGGGAGCTTGCTCCCGCGTTGGCGTGTCTGGGGTATGCGAATTTTTACAGCATGCGACAGCGTTCGGATGCTGGCGGTGTGATCGGGAATGCTCCTGCTTTCCGAGCAGTAAATACCGCATTTTTGGCCGGGTACCTGGCTAAAAGTAGTAATGACCAGGATCGTTGAATTGACGTGAGTTGGGTCCGGGCCTGTATTGGGGCTCAACGAGTTTGGCAAGGCTCAGGAGGGTCTGGCTGAACGTCCTATAAGAGTGCAAAGACTTATGGCAAAGCGTGACTATTACGAAGTGTTGGGTGTGGAGCGCGGCTCCAGCGAGGCGGACCTGAAGAAGGCCTACCGTCGCCTGGCGATGAAGCACCACCCGGACCGTAATCCGGATAGCAAAGAATCCGAAGAAATGTTCAAAGAGGCCAACGAGGCCTACGAATGTCTGTCTGATCCCAACAAGCGCGCGGCCTACGACCAGTATGGCCATGCCGGTGTCGATCCGAGCATGGGTGGCGGCGGTGCCGGGTTTGGCGGTCAGAACTTCTCCGATATCTTCGGTGACGTGTTCAGCGACTTCTTCGGTGGTGGCCGCGGTGGTCAGCGTGGCGGCGCCCAGCGTGGCAGCGATTTGCGCTACACCCTGGAATTGAACCTGGAAGAAGCCGTGCGCGGCACCAGCGTCAATATCCGTGTGCCGACGCTGGTCAACTGCAAACCGTGCGATGGTTCGGGGGCCAAAAAAGGCTCTTCGCCGATTACCTGCCCTACCTGTGGCGGTATTGGCCAGGTGCGCATGCAGCAAGGCTTCTTCTCGGTGCAGCAGACCTGCCCGCGCTGCCATGGCCAGGGCAAGATCATTTCCGATCCGTGCGACTCGTGCCACGGCGAAGGTCGTGTCGAAGAGTACAAAACCCTTTCGGTGAAAGTGCCGGCGGGCGTGGACACCGGTGATCGCATTCGTCTGTCGGGTGAAGGCGAGGCCGGTACTCAAGGCGGTCCGACGGGCGACCTGTACGTGGTGATCAATGTGCGTGAGCACTCGATCTTCCAGCGTGACGGCAAGCACCTGTTCTGCGAAGTGCCGATCAGTTTTGTCGATGCAGCCTTGGGCGGCGAGCTGGAAATTCCGACCCTCGACGGTCGGGTCAAGCTCAAGATCCCTGAAGGCACCCAGACCGGCAAGCAGTTCCGTATCCGTGGCAAAGGCGTTGCGCCAGTGCGCGGTGGCGGTGCTGGCGACCTGATGTGCCGTGTGGCGGTAGAGACTCCGGTCAACTTGAACCGCCGTCAGCGCGAATTGCTTGAAGAGTTCCGCAGCTCGATGGAGGGTGACGACTCTCACTCTCCGAAGACTGCGGGCTTTTTCGATGGCGTGAAGCGCTTCTTCGGCGACCTGTAAGGAATTGAGTATGCGACGTATAGCCGTAATGGGCGCTGCCGGGCGCATGGGCAAGACGCTGGTCGAGGCGGTGCAGCAGCGCTCGCCGGCTTCCGGGCTGACCGCTGCGATCGTTCGTCCGGGCAGCACGTTGATTGGTGCGGATGCCGGCGAGTTGGCCTCGTTGGGGCGCATCGGTGTGTCGTTGTCCGGCAATCTGGAGCAGGTGGCGGACGAGTTCGACGTGCTGATCGACTTCACTCTGCCGGACGTGATGCTGAAAAACCTGGCCTTCTGCCGCAAGGCGGGCAAGGCCATGGTGATCGGCACCACGGGTTTGACGGCTGAGCAGAAGCAGTTGTTGGTGGAAGCGGGCAAAGATATTCCTGTCGTCTTCGCTGCCAACTTCAGTGTCGGTGTGAACCTGTCGCTCAAGCTGCTGGATCTGGCTGCTCGCGTGCTGGGGGATGAGGCGGATATCGAGATCATCGAGACTCATCATCGCCACAAGATCGATGCGCCGTCGGGCACCGCGCTGCGCATGGGTGAGGCGATTGCCGATGCGCTGGGCCGAGATCTGTCGAAAGTGGCGGTGTACGGTCGCGAAGGCCATACCGGTGCGCGTGCGCGTGACACCATTGGTTTTGCGACGGTGCGTGGCGGCGATGTAGTGGGTGATCACACCGTGTTGTTCGCCACTGAAGGTGAGCGCCTGGAAATCACGCACAAAGCCTCCAGTCGTATGACGTTTGCCAAGGGCGCGGTACGTGCTGCGCTCTGGTTGGAAGGTCGTACGTCTGGTCTGTACGACATGCGCGATGTGCTGGATCTGCACTGATCAGTAGCTAAAACGGGGCCTCAAGCTTATGCTTAGGCCCCGTTTTTACCCGCTAAGCGACGTCCTGTCGCATTCCCCTGCCTTTAAGGCTCATTAGCGGTGGACCAAAAAAGCCTTTTTCTGTAAGCTACAGCTTTAGTGTGTTCACTAAAAGCGCGCAGAATAATTCAGTGAATAAGCGGAGTGACGTGTCCATACGTCACTCCGCTTTTTTACACCTGCGATCGCCCTTTCAGGCTTTATTTACGGGAGGTCTTCTTGACTAAGCCAGCCATACTCGCCCTTGCTGATGGCAGCATTTTTCGCGGCGAAGCCATTGGAGCCGACGGTCAGACCGTTGGAGAGGTGGTGTTTAACACTGCCATGACCGGCTATCAGGAAATCCTTACCGATCCTTCCTACGCCCAACAGATCGTTACCCTGACCTATCCGCACATCGGCAATACCGGTACTACACCGGAAGACGTCGAGTCTGATTGCGTCTGGTCGGCCGGTCTGGTGATTCGTGACCTGCCACTGGTCGCGAGCAACTGGCGTAACACGATGTCGCTGTCCGATTACCTGAAAGCCAACAATGTTGTGGCGATCGCCGGTATCGATACGCGCCGCCTCACGCGCATCCTGCGTGAAAAAGGCTCGCAGAACGGCTGCATCATGGTCGGTGACAATATCTCCGAAGAGGCGGCGATTGCCGCAGCGCAAGGTTTCCCAGGCCTGAAGGGCATGGACCTGGCGAAAGTCGTCAGCGTCAAAGAGAAGTACGAGTGGCGCTCCACTGTCTGGGACTTGAAGACCGACAGCCATGCGACCATCGAAGCTGCTGACCTGCCTTACCACGTTGTGGCCTACGACTACGGCGTCAAGTACAACATCCTGCGCATGCTGGTCGAACGTGGCTGCCGCGTGACCGTGGTGCCGGCGCAAACGCCTGCCAGCGACGTACTCGCCTTGCAGCCGGACGGCGTGTTCCTGTCCAACGGCCCGGGTGACCCTGAGCCATGCGACTATGCCATCCAGGCGATCAAGGACGTGCTGGAAACCGAGATTCCGGTATTCGGTATCTGCCTCGGTCACCAACTGCTGGCCCTGGCCTCCGGCGCCAAGACTCTGAAAATGGGTCACGGCCACCACGGTGCCAACCACCCGGTACAGGACCTGGACACTGGCGTCGTGATGATCACCAGCCAGAACCACGGTTTTGCGGTAGATGAAGCCACCCTGCCGAGCAACGTGCGCGCCATTCACAAGTCGCTGTTCGACGGTTCCCTGCAGGGCATCGAGCGCACCGACAAGAGCGCGTTCAGCTTCCAGGGCCACCCTGAAGCGAGCCCAGGCCCGAACGACGTAGCGCCGCTGTTCGACCGTTTCATCAATGAGATGGCCAAGCGACGCTGACTGAGCGGCCTGCGGGCGGCCCCGGATTCCGGTGGCCCCCGCGGGCTCATCAAAGATTGTTCAAGACGGCTTGCCGACTGACCTGCGGATTTGAGTGACAAACCCATGCCAAAACGTACAGACATAAAAAGCATCCTGATTCTCGGCGCTGGCCCGATCGTGATCGGCCAGGCCTGCGAATTCGACTACTCTGGCGCCCAGGCCTGTAAAGCCCTGCGCGAAGAGGGTTACCGCGTCATCCTGGTGAACTCCAACCCGGCCACCATCATGACCGACCCGGACATGGCTGACGCCACCTACATCGAGCCGATCAAGTGGCAGACCGTTGCCAAGATCATCGAGAAAGAGCGTCCGGACGCGCTGCTGCCAACCATGGGTGGTCAAACAGCTCTGAACTGCGCCCTGGACCTGGAGCGCGAAGGCGTCCTGGAGAAATTCGGCGTAGAAATGATCGGCGCCAATGCCGACACCATCGACAAGGCCGAAGACCGTTCGCGCTTTGACAAGGCGATGAAGTCCATCGGCCTGGACTGCCCGCGCTCGGGCATCGCCCACAGCATGGAAGAAGCCAACGCAGTGCTCGAGAAGCTGGGCTTCCCGTGCATCATCCGTCCTTCCTTCACCATGGGCGGGACCGGTGGCGGTATCGCTTACAACCGTGAAGAGTTCGAAGAAATCTGCTCTCGTGGCCTGGACCTGTCGCCGACCAAAGAGCTGCTGATTGACGAGTCCCTGATCGGCTGGAAAGAGTATGAGATGGAGGTTGTCCGCGATAAAAAGGACAACTGCATCATCGTCTGCTCCATCGAAAACTTCGATCCGATGGGCGTGCACACCGGTGACTCGATCACCGTTGCTCCGGCGCAGACCCTGACGGACAAGGAATACCAGATCATGCGTAACGCCTCGCTGGCGGTACTGCGTGAAATCGGCGTGGAAACCGGCGGTTCCAACGTTCAGTTCGGTATCTGCCCGGACACTGGCCGTATGGTCGTGATCGAGATGAATCCGCGTGTATCGCGTTCTTCGGCGCTGGCATCGAAAGCTACTGGCTTCCCGATTGCGCGTATCGCTGCCAAGTTGGCGATCGGCTATACCCTGGACGAGCTGCAGAACGAAATCACCGGCGGCGCTACTCCGGCGTCCTTCGAACCGTCGATCGACTACGTCGTCACTAAGCTGCCACGTTTCGCTTTCGAGAAATTCCCGAAAGCCGACGCACGCCTGACCACTCAAATGAAGTCGGTGGGTGAAGTCATGGCCATCGGCCGGACCTTCCAGGAATCCCTGCAGAAAGCCCTGCGTGGTCTGGAAGTGGGCGTTTGTGGCCTGGACGAGAAGCTCGACCTGAGCAACCCGGAAAGCATGAGCATCCTCAAGCGCGAACTGACCGTGCCGGGCGCCGAGCGCATCTGGTACGTGGCTGACGCGTTCCGCGCCGGCCTGTCGGTCGAAGACATCTTCGGCATGAACATGATCGACCCGTGGTTCCTGGTGCAGATCGAAGACCTGATCAAGGAAGAAGAGAAGGTCAAGACCCTGGGTCTTGCCAGTATTGACCGCGACTTGATGTTCAAGCTCAAGCGCAAAGGTTTCTCCGACATGCGTCTGGCCAAGTTGCTGGGTGTGACCGAGAAAGCGTTGCGTCGCCACCGCCACAAGCTGGAGATCTTCCCGGTCTACAAGCGCGTTGACACCTGCGCGGCCGAGTTCGCCACCGACACCGCCTACATGTACTCAACCTACGAGGAAGAGTGCGAAGCCGCGCCGTCGGGCCGCGACAAGATCATGATCCTCGGCGGTGGCCCAAACCGTATCGGCCAGGGTATCGAGTTCGACTACTGCTGCGTACACGCGGCATTGGCCCTGCGCGAAGACGGTTACGAGACCATCATGGTCAACTGCAACCCGGAAACCGTTTCCACCGACTACGACACCTCCGATCGCCTGTATTTCGAGCCAGTGACCCTGGAAGACGTGCTGGAAATCTGCCGGGTCGAGAAGCCGAAGGGCGTGATCGTCCAGTACGGCGGCCAGACCCCGCTGAAACTGGCGCGTGCCCTGGAAGAAGCCGGCGTGCCGATTATCGGCACCAGCCCAGACGCGATCGACCGTGCAGAAGACCGTGAACGCTTCCAGCAAATGGTTGAACGCCTGAACCTGCGCCAGCCGCCAAACGCCACCGTGCGCAGCGAAGACGAAGCTATCCGTGCAGCCAGCAAGATTGGCTATCCGCTGGTGGTGCGTCCGTCCTACGTACTGGGCGGCCGCGCGATGGAAATCGTCTACGAAGAAGAAGAACTCAAGCGCTACCTGCGTGATGCGGTGAAAGTGTCCAACGACAGCCCGGTGCTGCTCGACCACTTCCTCAACTGCGCCATTGAGATGGACGTGGATGCAGTGTGTGACGGTACCGACGTGGTGATCGGCGCGATCATGCAACACATCGAACAGGCGGGCGTTCACTCCGGTGACTCCGCTTGCTCGCTGCCGCCGTACTCGCTGCCGGCGCACATCCAGGACGAGATGCGCGAACAGGTCAAGAAAATGGCCCTGGAGTTGGGCGTGGTCGGCCTGATGAACGTACAGTTGGCGCTGCAAGGCGAAGACATCTACGTCATCGAAGTCAACCCGCGTGCTTCGCGTACCGTGCCATTCGTTTCCAAGTGCATCGGTGTGTCCCTGGCCATGATCGCTGCCCGCGTGATGGCCGGTAAGACCCTGAAGGAAATTGGCTTCACCAAGGAAATCATTCCTAACTTCTACAGCGTGAAAGAGGCGGTGTTCCCGTTCGCCAAATTCCCTGGTGTGGACCCGATCCTGGGCCCAGAGATGAAGTCCACCGGTGAAGTAATGGGCGTGGGCGATACCTTCGGTGAGGCCTTCGCCAAAGCCCAGATGGGTGCCAGCGAAGTGCTGCCGACTGGCGGTACTGCGTTCATCAGCGTGCGTGATGATGACAAGCCACTGGTTGCAGGCGTGGCCCGTGATCTGATCAACTTGGGCTTCGAAGTCGTGGCCACTGCCGGGACCGCCAAGCTGATCGAGGCTGCCGGCCTGAAAGTGCGTCGCGTGAACAAGGTGACGGAAGGCCGTCCGCACGTGGTCGACATGATCAAGAATGACGAAGTCACCCTGATCATCAACACCACCGAAGGTCGCCAGTCGATCGCGGACTCCTACTCCATTCGCCGTAACGCCTTGCAGCACAAGATCTACTGCACCACCACCATTGCTGCTGGCGAAGCCATCTGCGAAGCGCTCAAGTTCGGTCCGGAAAAGACCGTGCGTCGCTTGCAGGATCTACACGCAGGATTGAAGGCATGACCAAATACCCAATGACCGTCCAGGGCTTCAAGGCCCTGGAAGAGGAGCACGCCCATCTGACCAAGGTCGTCCGTCCAAAGCTGAGCCAGGACATCGGTACGGCCCGCGAGCTGGGTGACTTGAAGGAAAACGCCGAATACCACGCTGCTCGCGAGCAGCAAGGTATGGTCGAGGCGCGGATCCGTGACATCGAAGGCCGCCTGCAGAACTCGGTGGTCATCGACGTGACGACCATTCCGAAGACCGGCAAGGTGATTTTCGGCACGACCGTGGAAATCGCCAACGTCGAGACGGACGAAAGCGTGGTCTACCACATCGTTGGCGAAGATGAGGCTGACTTCAAACTCGGCAAGATCTCTGTCGGTTCTCCGCTGGCCCGCGCCTTGATTGCCAAGGAAGAGGGTGATGTGGTGTCTGTCAAAACGCCGGGCGGCGTGACCGAGTACGAGATTGTTGAAGTTCGTCACGTCTGAAAGACGGCGCCCGCTTCGTGCGGGCGCCATGCTTTGGCAACTCTCCCAGATGCTTTGGGTGGGCGGCCTGTGGTTGCTGCACATTGGCGTGTTGCCGGCGCTGGGCCTGATAGGCCTGGCACCGTTGCTGATCGATGAGATCGATGGATTACTCAGTGCGTTGCTGGTGGGTTTTGCGGCGGCGTGCGTGACGCTCCAGGCGTTGGTGCTGGTCAAGGCTGAAGGCTTGGGAAGTTTGTGGCGGGATATTCGCGGGCAACTGCTGTTGATGGCGCTGTATGCGTGTGCAATGTATTGCATGGTGCATGTCTGGCTGCCGGAAGCGTTGCGCTGGCAGCTATTCAGCTATCTTGTGCTAGGGTTTTCCGGTCTGGTGCTGGTGATGCAGCCGGCGCCAGGTTGGAGTGGCAGGGCGCGCGAAGCACGCCCGTGACCCTTTTTATTACTTGAAGCGGTGTACGTTCGACAGTTGCTTGTTGACGCTGAAGTTCTTGCGATACAGCAGCGCCATCTTGCCGATGACCTGGACCAGGTCCGCTTTGCCTACCTTGCACAGTTCTGCAATGGCAGCCAGGCGCGCTTCGCGGTCAAGGATGTTGACCTTGATCTTGATCAGTTCATGATCGTTCAGCGCACGTTCGAATTCGGCTAACACACCTTCAGTCAAACCGTTATCTGCCACAATCAGAACTGGTTTCAGATGGTGGCCAATGGATTTGTACTGTTTCTTCTGCTCTTGAGTGAGCGGCATAATCTGACCCCTGCGTCTGATCTTGTAAAAAGCGGCGGCCAGTTTACCCGAGCGAGTCCGGGACCGCCCAGTTAATCACGACCCGTTTTATTTTTCGAGGTGGCCCGTGGCCCGTTCCAAAACCAGCCTTAAGTGGCTACAAGAACATTTCAACGATCCTTACGTCAAAAAGGCGCAAAAGGACGGCTACCGTTCCCGGGCCAGCTACAAGCTGTTGGAGATCCAGGACAAGGACAAACTGATTCGTCCAGGCATGAGCGTAATTGATCTGGGGGCCGCCCCAGGTGGCTGGTCCCAGGTGACCAGTCGTCTGATTGGCGGGCAGGGCCGCTTGATCGCTTCCGATATCCTGGAAATGGACAGCATCCCGGATGTGACCTTTGTTCATGGTGATTTCACTCAGGATGCCGTACTCGCCCAGATCCTCGAGGCTGTGGGAAATTCGCAGGTAGACCTTGTGATTTCCGACATGGCCCCCAATATGAGTGGATTACCGGCCGTTGATATGCCGCGCGCAATGTTCCTATGTGAACTGGCGCTGGATTTGGCGGGTCGGGTTTTGCGTCCTGGTGGTGATTTTCTGGTGAAAGTCTTCCAGGGCGAGGGTTTCGACGAGTACCACAAGAACATCCGCAAGCTGTTCGACAAGGTGCAAACGCGTAAGCCTGACTCTTCCCGGGACAGGTCGCGGGAGCAGTACCTGCTGTGCCGCGGCTTCCGCGGGGTTGAAGGCGCTGCGAGTGAAGAGCGTTTTTGAGGAATTGGAGGAGGGCGATAGGTTTTTTTATATCGCTTTCGTCACGAAGCTTTACGAATATTGTGTAGTCAAAGTTTCACAAAGGGTTACAGACGGCGCCTGCCAGAGTTGTAGGTAATGTAGTAAGTTAGGCCGGTGAATATCATGCGAAGCGCGCGCCAGTAGCGGAGCTTGCTTCAGAGGGTAGTTAATTGAACGATATGGCAAAGAATCTGATCCTGTGGTTGATCATCGCGGCTGTCCTGGTGACGGTGATGAACAACTTCTCCAGCCCTAACGAGCCGCAGACCCTCAACTATTCCGACTTCATCCAGCAAGTTAAGGATGGCAAGGTCGAGCGCGTAGCGGTTGATGGCTACGTAATCACCGGCAAACGCAACGATGGCGACAGCTTCAAGACCATTCGTCCGGCGATCCAGGACAACGGTCTGATCGGCGACCTGGTGGATAACCACGTGGTGGTCGAAGGCAAGCAGCCTGAGCAGCAGAGCATCTGGACCCAATTGCTGGTCGCCAGCTTCCCGATCCTGGTGATCATCGCCGTGTTCATGTTCTTCATGCGCCAGATGCAAGGCGGTGCGGGAGGCAAGGGCGGGCCGATGAGCTTCGGCAAGAGCAAGGCACGCCTGCTCTCCGAAGATCAGGTGAAAACCACCCTGGCTGACGTTGCCGGTTGCGACGAAGCCAAGGAAGAAGTGGGTGAGCTGGTCGAGTTCCTGCGTGATCCAGGCAAGTTCCAGCGCCTGGGTGGCCGCATTCCTCGCGGTGTACTGATGGTCGGTCCTCCGGGTACCGGTAAAACCTTGCTGGCCAAGGCGATTGCCGGCGAAGCCAAGGTGCCGTTCTTCACCATTTCCGGTTCTGACTTCGTCGAGATGTTCGTCGGTGTTGGTGCCAGCCGTGTTCGCGATATGTTCGAACAGGCTAAAAAGCATGCACCGTGCATCATCTTCATCGACGAAATCGACGCCGTTGGTCGCCATCGTGGTGCTGGCATGGGCGGCGGTCATGATGAACGTGAGCAGACCCTTAACCAGTTGCTGGTTGAGATGGACGGCTTTGAAATGAATGATGGCATTATCGTCATCGCTGCAACCAACCGTCCGGACGTATTGGACCCCGCGTTGCTGCGTCCGGGCCGTTTCGACCGCCAGGTTGTGGTGGGCTTGCCGGATATCCGTGGTCGCGAACAGATCCTGAAAGTACACATGCGCAAAGTGCCAATGGGTGACGACGTGGCTCCGGCCGTGATTGCCCGTGGCACGCCAGGCTTCTCAGGTGCTGACCTGGCCAACCTGGTCAACGAGGCGTCGCTGTTTGCGGCTCGCACCGGCAAGCGCATCGTTGAAATGAAAGAATTCGAACTGGCAAAAGACAAGATCATGATGGGCGCCGAGCGCAAATCCATGGTCATGTCCGAGAAAGAGAAGCAGAACACCGCTTATCACGAAGCCGGTCACGCTATTGTTGGTCGCGTCGTGCCTGAGCATGATCCGGTCTACAAGGTGTCGATCATTCCTCGTGGTCGGGCGCTGGGTGTGACCATGTTCCTCCCGGAAGAGGATCGCTACAGCCTCTCCAAGCGCGCACTGATCAGCCAGATCTGCTCGTTGTATGGCGGTCGGATTGCTGAAGAAATGACCTTGGGCTTTGACGGGGTCACCACCGGTGCCTCCAACGACATCATGCGTGCCAGCCAGATTGCACGGAACATGGTGACCAAGTGGGGCTTGTCGGAAAAACTCGGTCCTTTGATGTATGCCGAGGAAGAAGGCGAAGTGTTCCTGGGTCGCGGTGGTGGTGGTCAAAACGCCAGCTTCTCCGGTGAGACTGCCAAGCTGATCGACTCCGAAGTGCGCAGTATCATTGACCAGTGCTACGGCACGGCCAAGCAGATCCTGACGGACAACCGCGACAAGCTGGATGCCATGGCGGATGCGCTGATGAAGTACGAGACCATTGATGCCGACCAGATCGACGACATCATGGCCGGTCGCGCACCCCGCGAGCCTCGCGATTGGGAAGGCGGTTCGGGCACCTCTGGCACGCCGCCAGTGGTTCAGAACGAACGCCCTGAAACTCCGATCGGCGGTCCGGCAGCTGACGTCTAAGGTTTGAAATGACTTCTGTGTTGTCCTCCACCCGGTTGCCTTGCGGCAACCGGGTTCTTGATTTGGCCCATACGCATGTCATGGGCATTCTCAATGTCACTCCCGATTCCTTTTCCGATGGCGGCCGCTTCAGCCAGCTCGATGCTGCATTGCGCCATGCTGAGGCAATGGTTGCGGCGGGCGCGACATTGATTGATGTCGGTGGCGAATCGACCCGGCCTGGAGCTCGCGTTGTATCCCCTTTGGAAGAGCTGGAGAGGGTGGCGCCGATCGTCGAGCGCATTGCGCGTGAACTGGATGTCATTATCTCGGTTGATACGTCGACGCCAGCCGTGATGCGCGAAACTGCGCGCCTCGGGGCGGGGCTGATCAACGATGTGCGCTCTCTTCAGCGTGACGGGGCTCTGGATGCGGCTGCGGCCACCGGATTGCCGGTGTGCCTGATGCATATGCTGGGTGAGCCCGGCAATATGCAGGACAGCCCGCACTATGATGATCTTGTCGGTGAGGTGAGTGGTTTTCTCGCGGAGCGAGTCGCTCAATGCGCAGTCGCGGGAATTGCCGCAGAAAAGATCATCCTCGACCCTGGCTTCGGCTTCGCCAAGACCCTGCAGCACAATCTGAGTTTGTTCAAACACATGGAATCCCTGCATGCCCTTGGTCGCCCCCTGCTGGTCGGCGTTTCACGCAAGAGCATGATTGGCCTGGCCCTGAATCGACCAGTGGGTGAGCGCTTGTACGGCGGTCTTGCGCTGGCGGCGCTTGCTGTCACCAAGGGGGCGCGCATATTACGTGTGCATGATGTTGCCGAGACAGTGGATGTAGTGCGTATGATTGCCGCGGTAGAATCAGCCGAATAAGAATGATGGAGCACTTATGACTAAAAAATACTTTGGCACCGACGGTATCCGTGGTCGGGTCGGCGAATTTCCGATTACTCCTGATTTCATGCTCAAGCTGGGTTGGGCGGCGGGTATGGCGTTCCGAAGCATGGGCGCGTGCCGCATCCTGGTGGGCAAGGACACTCGCATCTCGGGCTACATGTTTGAGTCTGCGCTGGAGGCGGGTCTGTCTGCAGCGGGGGCTGATGTCATGTTGCTGGGGCCCATGCCGACGCCGGCGATCGCTTACCTGACGCGTACCTTCCACGCTGAAGCCGGTATTGTGATCAGTGCCTCGCACAACCCGCATGATGACAACGGCATCAAATTCTTCTCGGGTCAGGGCACCAAGCTGCCGGACGAGATCGAGTTGATGATTGAAGAGCTGCTGGATGCACCGATGACGGTGGTTGAGTCCAGCAAGTTGGGCAAGGTGTCGCGCATCAATGACGCCTCTGGCCGCTATATCGAATTCTGCAAGAGTAGCGTGCCAAGCAGCACCAATTTTGCCGGCTTGAAGATTGTGGTCGATTGCGCCCATGGCGCTACCTACAAGGTGGCGCCCAGTGTGTTCAAGGAATTGGGGGCGGATGTAACCGTGCTGTCGGCTCAGCCTAATGGGTTGAACATCAACGACAACTGCGGCTCCACCCACATGGAGCAATTGCAGGCTGCGGTCCTTGCTGAACATGCTGACCTGGGCATTGCGTTTGACGGCGACGGTGACCGTGTTTTGATGGTGGATCACACCGGCGCCATTGTTGATGGTGATGATCTGCTGTTCATCATTGCGCGCGATATGCATGAGCGCAACAAGCTGCAAGGTGGTGTCGTTGGTACGCTGATGAGCAACCTGGGGCTTGAATTGGCCTTGGCGGATCTGGGTATTCCTTTCGTGCGCGCCAATGTCGGTGACCGCTACGTGATCGCTGAGCTGCTGGAGCGTAACTGGCTGGTGGGCGGCGAGAACTCCGGGCATGTCGTGTGCTTCCAGCACACCACCACGGGTGACGCGATCATCGCTGCGCTGCAGGTTCTGCTGTCGTTGCGTCGCCGCGAAGAAAGTCTTGCCCAGGCACGCCAGGCGCTGCGCAAATGTCCGCAAGTGCTGCTCAATGTGCGTTTTGGCGGCGGCGAAAACCCGATCGAGCACCCGGCTGTCAAAGAGGCGTGCGAGCGCGTAACCCTTGCTATGGCGGGGCGTGGCCGCGTGTTGTTGCGCAAGTCCGGCACAGAGCCTCTGGTGCGTGTCATGGTCGAAGGTGATGACGAAACACAGGTTCGCGGCCATGCCGAAGACCTGGCAAAACTGGTAACTGAAGTTTGCGCCTGAATTCGGCTTGCCAGTGATGATGTGGTTGGGTAACATCTGCGCCCACTTTGACCGACGAGGTACAGCATGCGTCGCACTATGGTAGCTGGTAACTGGAAGATGCACGGTACCCGCGCCAGTGTCGCTGAGCTGATCAATGGCCTTCGTCACTTGGCCTTGCCGAGCGGTGTTGATGTCGCGGTGTTCCCGCCTTGCTTGCATATCAACCAAGTGGTTGATGGCCTGAAAGGCAAGTCGATCCAGGTCGGCGCGCAGAACTCTGCGGTGGAGCCGATGCAAGGTGCGTTGACCGGTGAGATTTCGCCGAGTCAGCTGGTTGATGCGGGTTGTTCCTATGTGCTTGTCGGGCACTCCGAGCGCCGTCAGATGATGGGCGAGCGTGACGGGACACTCAATCGCAAGTTCGCAGCGGCACAGGCTTGTGGCTTGATTCCGGTGTTGTGCATAGGGGAGACCCTGGAGCAGCGCGAATCGGGCAAGACTCTTGAAGTTGTCTCGCGTCAGCTGGGCAGCATCATCGAGGAGCTGGGTGTTGGTGCGTTTGCAAAGGCAGTAATTGCTTACGAGCCGGTCTGGGCCATTGGCACCGGGCTGACTGCTACACCGCAACAGGCGCAGGATGTGCACGCAGCCATCCGCGCGCAGTTGGCGGCAGAGAATTCTGAAGTCGCACAAGGTGTGCGTCTTCTATACGGCGGCAGCGTGAAGGCGGCCAATGCGGTCGAACTGTTCGGCATGCCGGATATCGATGGGGGGCTCATTGGTGGAGCTTCCCTGAATGCAGATGAGTTCGGTGCGATCTGTCGCGCCGCGGGAAACTGAAAAAATGCTGGAAACAGTCGTAGTCGTTTTTCATCTGTTGGCTGCCCTGGGCGTAGTTGCCCTGGTTTTGTTGCAACAGGGTAAAGGTGCGGATGCTGGTGCGTCTTTCGGTGCAGGTGCTTCAAATACTGTGTTCGGAAGCCAAGGTTCCTCTACCTTTCTTAGTAAGTTTACTGCTATACTTGCCGCCGGTTTCTTCATAACCAGCTTGGGGCTAGGTTACTTTGCTAAAGAGAAAGCTCATGTGCTGACTCAAGTAGGTCTCCCAAACCCAGCAGTGTTGGAAGTACCAAAAGCAAAACCGGCTTCTGATGATGTCCCGGTGCTTCAAGAGCAAAAGTCGGCTACTCCAGCGACTGACGTACCTCCAGCTCAAGAGCAGAAGTAAGAAGGGTTGTAAACGCTGTATTGCCGAGGTGGTGGAATTGGTAGACACGCAACCTTGAGGTGGTTGTGCCCATAGGGTGTAGGGGTTCGAGTCCCCTTCTCGGTACCAATTATCAGGAGAGCCCGCTGTTGCGGGCTTTCTTGTAGGTGGAAGGTTACATTGACCCTGTAAGGGATCGGTCGTATACTTCCGCCCCAGCTTTGTCGCGGGGTGGAGCAGTCTGGTAGCTCGTCGGGCTCATAACCCGAAGGTCGTCGGTTCAAATCCGGCCCCCGCAACCAGTTTTAGCGGAGCCCCTTTTAAGGGGCTTTTTGTTAGCTGGACACTTTCAACGCCGCTGTTCGACGGCGTTTCAAGGATGGGCGTTTCGCCCATTTTTTTATTTTGCACAGCATGCACATACATGCACGAGGGGGTTCAGGTGTCGAGCAAGCTAGAAGAGTTGCAGGCCTTGCTGGCCCCGGTGGTCGTGGCCCTAGGCTATGAATGCTGGGGTATTGAGTTTTCGGCTCAAGGTCGCCACTCAATGTTGCGCGTTTATATCGATAAAGAGGGCGGCGTGCTGGTGGACGATTGTGCCATTGTCAGCCGTCAGATCAGCGGTGTGCTGGATGTTGAAGATCCAATCTCCGTTGAATACACCCTCGAAGTTTCCTCGCCAGGCATGGAACGCCCACTGTTCACTATTGAGCAGTTTGCAAAATTTGCCGGTGAACAAGTGAAGATCAAGCTGCGATCTCCCTTTGAAGGGCGACGCAACTTTCAGGGCCTTCTGCGCGGTGTAGAAGAACAGGATGTCGTGGTGCAGGTAGAAGACCATGAGTTCCTGTTGCCGATCGATATGATCGACAAGGCCAACATTATTCCCAGTTTTGACTGAGACGCGGATCCCGCGGATCCAATGGCTTGCGAAAGGCGAGGCGTACGATGAGCAAAGAAGTACTGCTGGTTGTTGAGTCGGTATCCAATGAAAAGGGCGTACCGGCAAACGTGATTTTTGAAGCGCTGGAGCTGGCCCTGGCCACTGCTACCAAAAAGCGTTTTGAAGACGAAGTTGATCTGCGTGTGGAAATCAACCGCCACACCGGTGCCTATGAGACTTTCCGTCGCTGGACGGTCGTCGAAGAAGCCGATCTTGATGATCCGGCCATCGAAACCTGGCCAAGCAAGGTTGCGCAAACGCATCCTGGTGCCAAGGTCGGTGATGTGGTCGAAGAAAAGATCGAATCGATCGAATTCGGCCGTATTGCTGCACAGACCGCCAAACAGGTCATCGTGCAGAAGGTTCGCGAAGCCGAGCGCGCTCAAGTCGTTGACGCTTATCGCGAGCGCCTGGGTGAAATCATCTCCGGCACCGTTAAAAAAGTCACCCGCGACAACGTGATCGTCGACCTGGGCAACAACGCCGAAGCGTTGCTGGCCCGCGAAGACATCATTTCTCGCGAAACCTTCCGTGTCGGCGTGCGCCTGCGTGCGCTGCTCAAGGAAATCCGCACCGAGAACCGCGGCCCTCAGTTGATCCTGTCGCGTACCGCGCCGGAAATGCTGATCGAGCTGTTCCGTATCGAAGTGCCGGAAATCGCCGAAGGCCTGATCGAAGTCATGGCTGCGTCCCGCGACCCGGGTTCGCGCGCCAAGATCGCGGTTCGCTCCAAGGACAAACGCATCGACCCGCAAGGCGCTTGCATCGGTATGCGCGGTTCGCGCGTCCAGGCAGTGTCGGGCGAATTGGGCGGTGAGCGTGTGGACATCGTCCTGTGGGACGATAACCCGGCGCAGTTCGTGATCAACGCCATGTCGCCGGCTGAAGTGGCGGCAATTATCGTTGACGAAGATGCCCATGCAATGGACATCGCCGTTGGCGCAGACAATCTGGCTCAGGCCATTGGTCGTGGTGGTCAGAACGTGCGTCTGGCCAGCCAACTGACCGGTTGGACCCTGAACGTGATGACCGAATCGGACATCCAGGCTAAGCAGCAAGCTGAAACCGGTGACATCCTGCGCAACTTCATCGAAGAGCTCGAAGTCGATGAAGACCTGGCACAGGTGCTGGTAGATGAAGGCTTCACCAGCCTGGAAGAGATTGCCTACGTACCGTTGGAAGAAATGCTCAACATCGACGGCTTTGACGAAGACACCGTCAACGAGCTTCGCGCTCGGGCCAAGGATCGTTTGTTGACTAAAGCCATCGCTACTGAGGAAAAGCTGGCAGACGCCCATCCGGCCGAAGACCTGCTCTCGCTTGAGGGTATGGACAAGGATTTGGCGATGGAACTGGCGGTGCGCGGCGTAATTACCCGCGAAGACCTGGCCGAGCAGTCTATTGACGATCTGCTCGACATCGACGGCATTGACGATGATCGTGCCGGCAAGTTGATCATGGCCGCCCGAGCCCATTGGTTCGAGTAACTAGGCGCGGCCTGAGGAGAGAAGTGCATGACGCAAGTCACGGTGAAACAACTGGCCGATGAGGTCAAAACACCGGTAGAGCGCCTGTTGCAGCAGATGCGTGAGGCAGGTCTGCCGCACACCGCCGCCGATGAAGGTGTGAGCGACAGTGAGAAGCAGTCTTTGCTGACTCACTTGAAGAGCAGCCACAAGGCGAAAGTGGAAGAACCGCGCAAGATTACATTGCAGCGCAAAACCACCAGCACCCTGCGTGTTGCTGGTAGCAAGAGCATCAGCGTTGAAGTACGCAAGAAGAAAGTCTTCGTACAGCGCAGCCCGGAAGAAATCGAAGCCGAGCGCAAACGCGAACTGGAAGAACGTCGCGCAGTAGAAAATGCTGCACGTCAGAAGGCTGAAGAAGAAGCCAAGCGTCGCGCCGAAGAAGAAGCGCGTCGCCAGCCTGCTGCTGCGCAACCTGCTGCCACTGAAGCGGTCGCCGCGCCTAGCGCTCCTGTAGAAGCTGTGCGTGAGGCCGCTCCGGTTGCCGCTGCACCAGCACCTGCTGCTGACGCTCGCAAGCGCGACGAACCTCGTCGTCCGGACAAGCCGCGTGCTGACGATAACAATCGTCGCGGTGGTGGTGGCGATGGCGAGCGCAAAAACGCTCCGCATCGTGCCTCGGTCAAAGAGAAGGCGCCTGCTCCACGCGTTGCCCCACGTACTACCGACGAAGAAAGCGATGGCTTCCGTCGTGGTGGTCGCGGCAAGGCCAAGCTGAAGAAACGCAACGCCCACGGTTTCCAGAGCCCAACCGGCCCTGTCGTGCGTGAAGTGAAGATCGGCGAGACCATCACTGTGGGCGATCTGGCCCAGCAGATGTCGGTCAAGGCAGCTGAAATCATCAAGTTCATGTTCAAGCTGGGCACTCCGGCCACCATCAACCAGGTACTGGACCAGGAAACTGCCCAGTTGGTTGCTGAAGAGCTGGGCCACAAAGTGACCCTGGTCAGCGACACCGCCCTGGAAGATTCCCTGGCCGAGTCCCTGAAGTTTGAAGGTGAGGCGGTTTCCCGTGCACCGGTTGTGACCGTAATGGGCCACGTTGACCACGGTAAAACTTCCCTGCTCGACTACATCCGTCGTGCCAAGGTGGCTGCGGGCGAAGCCGGCGGTATCACCCAGCACATCGGTGCGTACCACGTTGAAACCGACCGTGGCATGGTGACGTTCCTCGACACCCCTGGTCACGCCGCATTTACCGCGATGCGTGCCCGTGGTGCCAAGGCGACCGACATCGTGATCCTGGTGGTTGCAGCGGACGACGGCGTGATGCCACAAACCATCGAAGCCGTTCAGCATGCCAAGGCAGCTGGCGTTCCGTTGGTAGTCGCAGTGAACAAAATCGACAAGCCGGGCGCCGATCTTGATCGCATCCGTAGCGAACTGTCGGTTCACGGCGTGACCTCCGAAGAGTGGGGTGGCGACACTCCATTCGTACCGGTCTCCGCGAAGATGGGTACCGGCGTTGACGAACTGCTCGAAGCCGTTCTGTTGCAAGCCGAGGTTCTGGAACTGACCGCTACTCCATCGGCTCCTGGCCGTGGCGTTGTGGTTGAGTCCCGTCTCGACAAGGGCCGTGGCCCGGTTGCAACCGTCCTGGTTCAAGACGGTACCCTGCGCCAAGGCGACATGGTGCTGGTCGGTTCGAACTACGGCCGTGTACGTGCCATGCTCGACGAGAACGGCAAGCCAATCAAGGAAGCAGGTCCTGCTATCCCGGTCGAGATCCTCGGCCTGGACGGTACCCCGGACGCTGGCGACGAGATGAGCGTGGTTGCCGATGAGAAGAAAGCCCGTGAAGTGGCTCTGTTCCGTCAAGGCAAGTTCCGTGAAGTCAAGCTGGCCCGTGCTCACGCCGGCAAGCTGGAAAACATCTTCGAGAATATGGGTCAGGAAGAGAAGAAGACGCTTAACATCGTCCTCAAATCTGACGTACGTGGTTCCCTCGAAGCGTTGAACGGCGCCTTGAATGGCCTGGGTAACGACGAAGTGCAAGTGCGCGTTGTCGGTGGCGGTGTCGGTGGTATCACCGAATCCGACGCCAACCTGGCACTGGCTTCCAACGCTGTACTGTTCGGCTTCAACGTGCGTGCCGATGCTGGCGCTCGCAAGATCGTCGAGCAGGAAGGCCTGGACATGCGTTACTACAACGTCATCTACGACATCATCGAAGACGTCAAGAAAGCCCTCACCGGCATGCTTGGCAGCGACGTCCGGGAGAACATCCTGGGTGTGGCCGAGGTGCGTGACGTGTTCCGCTCGCCGAAATTCGGCGCGATCGCCGGTTGCATGGTTATCGAAGGTGTTGTGCACCGTAACCGTCCAATCCGTGTACTGCGTGAAGACATCGTTATCTTCGAAGGCGAGCTGGAATCCCTGCGCCGCTTCAAGGATGACGCTTCCGAAGTACGTGCCGGCATGGAATGCGGTATCGGCGTCAAGAGCTACAACGACGTCAAGGTGGGCGACAAGATCGAAGTCTTCGAGAAGGTTCAGGTTGCTCGCAGCCTCTAACTCGCGCACTTCCGGAGCCACGCCGCGTGTGGGCATGCAAATGCCCCGCGCAGCGTACGGACTCTAAACGCAACGCCCGGTCTGGCTTTTGTCAGGCCGGGCGTTTGCCGCTTTCAGACCCCACGGGTTTCACCGTGTGGCAGTAACAGGTAACAAGACATGGCAAAAGAATACAGCCGTACCCAGCGTATCGGCGATCAGATGCAGCGCGAGCTGGCCCAACTGATCCGTCGCGAAGTCAAAGACCCCCGCGTTGGCCTGGTCACCATCACCGCCGTTGAAGTGAGCCGTGACGTGGGGCACGCCAAGATCTTCATCACCGTGATGGGGCAGGACAGCAGCGAAGAGATCGCGCAAAGCATCAAGGTGCTCAACTCGGCTGCGGGTTTCCTGCGCATGCAGTTGGCCCGTGAAATGAAGCTGCGCAGTGTTCCCCAGTTGCATTTCCACTACGACGAAAGCGTCGTGCGTGGCGCGCACCTGTCGGCACTGATCGAGCGCGCCGTGGCTGAAGACAGTCAGCACCCGTCCACACCTGAAGACGCCAAGGAGTAAGCGGTGGCTCAGGTCAAACGTATCCGTCGCAACGTCAGCGGCATCATTCTGCTCGACAAGCCCATTGGCTTTACCTCCAATGCGGCTTTGCAGAAGGTCCGCTGGCTGCTCAACGCCGAAAAGGCCGGGCACACCGGCAGCCTCGATCCTTTGGCCACCGGTGTACTGCCGTTGTGCTTTGGCGAGGCCACCAAGTTCTCGCAATACCTGCTCGATTCCGACAAGGGTTACGAAACCCTGATGCAATTGGGCAAGACCACCACCACGGCCGACGCCGAAGGTGATGTTCTGCAGGTTCGCGATGTGACCGTTGGTCGTGCTGATATTGAAGCGGCTTTGCCCGGTTTTCGTGGGCAAATCAGTCAGATACCGCCGATGTACTCGGCGCTCAAGCGTGATGGCCAGCCTCTTTACAAGCTGGCACGTGCGGGCGAAGTAGTGGAGCGCGAACCGCGTTCTGTTACTATTGCGCGCTTGGAGTTACTCGCCTGTGAAGGCGACACTGCCCGCCTGGCCGTGGACTGCAGCAAAGGCACCTATATCCGTACCCTCGTGGAAGATATCGGTGAACAGCTCGGTTGCGGTGCGTACGTTGCAGAACTGCGACGCACCCAGGCCGGCCCTTTCAGCCTGGCGCAGACGGTCACGCTGGAAGAGTTGGAAGCCGTACACGCCGAAGGTGGCAACGAAGCGGTTGATCGCTTCCTGATGCCATCGGACAGCGGTTTGCTGGATTGGCCATTGCTGCACTTCTCGGAGCACAGCGCGTTCTACTGGCTCAACGGCCAGCCGGTACGTGCCCCGGATGCCCCGAAGTTCGGCATGGTGCGGGTACAGGATCATAACGGTCGCTTCATCGGTATCGGTGAAGTGAGCGAAGACGGGCGCATCGCGCCGCGTCGACTGATTCGGTCAGAATGACCGAACGAGTGTGGCTGTTAACAGGCACGGTCAACACTCATTTTTAGATACAGGGATTTGTCCCTGGCCTGTTGAAACTGCCCTTTGGGTGGTTTCCTGAAAAAAGGATTGCCTCATGGCTCTCGACGTTCAAGAAAAAGCACAAATCGTTGCTGACTATCAGCAAGCTGTTGGTGACACTGGTTCGCCAGAAGTGCAAGTTGCACTGCTGACCCACAACATCAACAAGCTGCAAGGTCACTTCAAGGCCAACGGTAAAGATCACCACTCCCGTCGTGGTCTGATCCGCATGGTAAACCAGCGCCGTAAGCTGCTGGACTACCTGAAAGGCAAGGATCTGGGTCGTTATCAGACTCTGATCGGTCGCCTGGGTCTGCGTCGCTAATAAGCGATTGCGCTAGAGGTTGGTTGTCTGCCGTGTGTCAGTGGGATTCCCGCTGGCGCATGGTAGGCTCCCAGCCTCAAGTTTTATCTGGATACACGTTTTACCCCTGGACCAGGTTCGGGCCGATTCCCGACATTGCCCAAGAATTTCGCAAGAAGACAAGTTCCCCCAAGAGCCACAAAGAAGGTAGGACACCGTGAACCCGGTTATCAAAAAATTCCAGTTCGGTCAGTCGACCGTTACCCTCGAGACAGGCCGTATCGCCCGTCAAGCCTCCGGCGCAGTGCTGGTTACCGTTGACGACGACGTGACCGTTCTGGTGACCGTTGTTGGCGCCAAGACCGCTGACCCGAGCAAAGGCTTCTTCCCTCTGTCCGTTCACTACCAGGAAAAGACTTACGCTGCCGGTAAGATCCCTGGCGGCTTCTTCAAGCGTGAAGGCCGTCCTTCCGAGAAAGAAACCCTGACTTCCCGACTGATCGACCGTCCGATCCGTCCGCTGTTCCCAGAAGGCTTCATGAACGAAGTGCAGGTAGTCTGCACCGTCGTTTCCACCAGCAAAAAGACCGATCCGGACATCGCTGCGATGATCGGTACCTCGGCTGCCCTGGCCATCTCCGGCATTCCTTTCGATGGCCCGATCGGCGCAGCCCGCGTTGCTTTCCATGAAAGCACCGGCTACCTGCTGAACCCGACCTACGAGCAACAGAAAGCGTCGAGCCTGGACATGGTCGTTGCCGGTACCTCGGAAGCCGTGTTGATGGTTGAATCGGAAGCCAAAGAGCTGACCGAAGACCAGATGCTGGGCGCCGTGCTGTTCGCCCACGACGAGTTCCAGGCTGTTATCAAGGCTGTCACCGAGCTGGCTGCCGAAGCTGCCAAGCCAACCTGGACCTGGGCTCCACAAGCTGAAGCGACCGAACTGCTGGGCGCTATCCGCTCCGAGTTCGGCGCTGCCATCTCCGACGCCTACACCATCACCGTCAAGGCCGACCGTTACGCTCGCCTGGGCGAGCTGAAGGATCAGGTTGTGGCCAAGCTGTCCGGTGAAGAAGGCCAGCCTTCCTCCAGCGACGTCAAAGCGGCTTTCGGTGAAATCGAATACCGCACCGTTCGCGAAAACATCGTTAACGGCAAGCCACGTATCGACGGTCGCGACACCCGTACCGTACGTCCGCTGAACATCGAAGTCGGCGTTCTGCCGAAGACTCACGGTTCGGCGCTGTTCACCCGTGGTGAAACCCAGGCTCTGGTAGTTGCGACCCTGGGCACCGCCCGTGACGCACAGCTGCTGGACACCCTGGAAGGCGAGAAAAAAGACCCGTTCATGCTGCACTACAACTTCCCTCCGTTCTCGGTGGGCGAGTGTGGTCGCATGGGTGGCGCTGGTCGTCGCGAAATCGGTCACGGCCGTCTGGCCCGTCGTTCGATCGCCGCCATGCTGCCTGCTGCCGACGTGTTCCCGTACACCATCCGTGTTGTGTCGGAAATCACCGAATCCAACGGTTCCAGCTCCATGGCTTCCGTTTGCGGTGCTTCCCTGGCACTGATGGACGCGGGCGTGCCGATGAAGGCGCCGGTTGCCGGCATCGCCATGGGCCTGGTTAAAGAAGGCGAGAAGTTCGCCATCCTGACCGACATCCTGGGTGACGAAGACCACCTGGGCGACATGGACTTCAAAGTAGCCGGTACCGCCAAAGGTGTGACCGCGCTGCAGATGGACATCAAGATCAAGGGCATCACCGAAGAAATCATGGAAATCGCCCTGGGCCAAGCCCTGGAAGCGCGCCTGAACATCCTCGGTCAGATGAACCAGATCATTGGTCAGTCCCGTACCGAACTGTCGGAAAATGCTCCGACCATGATCGCGATGAAAATCGACACCGACAAAATCCGTGATGTCATCGGTAAAGGCGGCGCGACTATCCGTGCGATCTGTGAAGAGACCAAGGCTTCGATCGACATCGAAGACGACGGCTCGATCAAGATCTTCGGCGAAACCAAGGAAGCGGCTGAAGCAGCACGTCAGCGCGTTCTGGGCATCACTGCTGAGGCCGAGATCGGCAAGATCTACGTCGGTAAGGTTGAGCGCATCGTCGACTTCGGCGCATTCGTCAACATCCTGCCGGGCAAGGACGGTCTGGTTCACATCTCCATGCTGAGCGACGCTCGCGTTGAGAAAGTGACTGACATCCTGAAAGAAGGCCAGGAAGTGGAAGTGCTGGTATTGGACGTGGACAACCGCGGCCGTATCAAGCTGTCCATCAAGGACGTTGCAGCAGCGAAGGCTTCGGGCGTTTAACTACCCCCAAGCGTTGCGCTGAAAAAAAGGACTCCTCGGAGTCCTTTTTTTATGGGCGCTGGAAAGTGACGGTAAATCAGCTGCTTAGCCGAAACCAAAAGCCGCAACTTGCATGCAGTCACGATGACGTTCATGCAACTTGCACGATTCCGAAAAATGCTTGTTTTTATAAGTACTTGTTTTATATGGGTTTTATTGGCTTACAAGACTTGGCACACTGCCTGCAATATCCCTGTTAACGCTGCAGCATCAAGGTTTACGTACTGCAGACTTTTAATAAAACAGGAGTTACTCGTATGAAGAAGTTCGCTCTCGCTACTGCTACCGCTCTGACCCTGGCCATGGGTGCTAACGTAGCCTTTGCTCAGACTTCCCAAGCCCCTATGACGCTGGCGGCCGGTGAAGTGACCAAGGCTAAAGAGTCCACCTCAGATACCTGGATCACCACCAAAGTGAAAGCTGACCTGCTGACCGAGAAAGGTATTCCTGGTTCGGACATCAAGGTTGAAACCAACAAAGGCGTGGTTTCCCTGTCCTCGACAGTCGCTATCTCCGACGCACAGAAAGCTACTGCTGTAGCAATCACCAAGAAAATTAAAGGTGTGACCGCCGTTTCGGCTGACGGCCTGATGGCTGGCGGCGCTACCAAGGCTGACAACGTCGACAAAACCAAAAGCGCAGCAGCCGGTGCCAAAGAGTCCACTTCGGACACTTGGATCACCACCAAAGTAAAAGCTGACCTGGTTACCGAGAAAGGCATTCCGGGTACCGACATCAAAGTCGAAACCAATAAAGGCGTAGTGTCCCTGTCTTCGACCGCAGCCGTCACTGAAGCTCAGAAAACTACCGCGGTGAACATCACCAAGAAAATCAAAGGCGTTAAAGCTGTATCGGCCGACGGCCTGAAAGCAGAGTAACGCACCCGTTTCGTTTGGACTGGATAGCGGCGGCTTAGGGTGAGTTAGATATCCACCCGATGCACCTCTGGAGTTCATGCGACGGACCACACGGATGTGGTCATTACAGGCCCCGGCACTTGTGTCGGGGCCTGTTCTATTAAGGGCTGGAATACATGAGAATCAAATGTGGGAGCGGGCTTGCCCGCGAAGGCGGTTGGTCAGTCGACGAATCTGTCAACTGACGCTGCCCCTTCGCGGGCAAGCCCGCTCCCACATTTAGAGTTGTGTTGCTTTGAGTTATTCGGCGTCCAGATGCATAGGTGTAACGACCCGGCCATCCTTCTCGGCCTGGCCCAAGTTGGCATCAATGAAGTACACCCGGTCATCTTCCAGCTGGCCTTTGTCCACCAGGTAGTCCTTGATGGTGCTGGCGCGGTCCTGGCCCAGTTGGCGCAGCAGCACATCACTGCCACTCCAGAACTTGATCACGCCGTCACGAAGCTTGGCGCTACGATCATCGCTGCTCAGGTCTTTCCATTCGGCTGGTGGTTGCTGTTTCAGGCGGGTGCGGTAGATGCCTTCAAGCAACGGCGCTTTTTCCTTTTCGGGCACGACAAGCAGGGACGCCTGGGCTGGAACCTTGTCGCCACGACGTTGAAGAATCTTGTAGTAGTTGTACTGGTATTCACGTTCCAGTCGCTGAGCGGCAAGGAAAGGTCCATCGCTGCTGGCTGCCGCTGTGCCTTCGATCTCCAGGCGTAGGGTAGGGCGCTCTTTCAGTGCTTTAGCCAAGGTGTTCAGGGCGCCTTCGGCATCCTTGTTCAATTCGCTTGAGCCAGCGGCGAACGATACATTGCCGAGGTCTTCCGAGCCGCCGCCCGTCACCAACCCGCCGATAAACTTGAAGGGCGCCGTCGCTGCACGCACCACCAGGTTACGCAGGGTCTGCCAGACAATCGGCATCACACTGAACTGCGGGTTATTCAGGTCGCCTGTCACCGGCAGTTCGATGGAAATCTTGCCGTCGGAATCCTTGAGCAAGGCGATTGCCAGGCGAATCGGCAAGTCCACGGCATCGGCGCTGTCGACTTTCTCTCCCAGTTGCAGTTGCTCGACCACCACTTTGTTCTCGGCCTTCAGCTGACCCTTGGTGATCACATAGTGCAGGTCGAGGTTCAGGCGACCCTTGCGGATACGGAAACCGGCGAACTTGCCGGAGTAGGGCGTCAGGGTGGTCAGCTCTACGCGTTTGAAGCTGGTTGCGATATCCAGCGCCGCCATCGGGTCGAATGGGTTTACGCTGCCCTTGATGGTCACCGGCGCATAACGGTCAACCTTACCCTTGATATCGACGCTGGCCGGTTTGGCCTGGCGGCTGTCGATGGTGCCGATCTGCCCGTTGAGTTGTTGAATCGCCGTGGCGAAGTTGGGTGTCAGGCTGAAGTCGGCAAAGTTGGCCGAACCGTCATTGATCGCAATCTGGCCGATACGAATGCCCAACGGCTTTTCCTTGCTGGCAGGCTTGGGTGTCTTGTCGGCGGGTTGCGGGATCAACAGGTCATCCACGTTGGTGGTGCGGTCATCGTTGATCATGAAACGTGCATACGGCTGCAGCAGGTTGACCTTGTCGATCGACAGACTGTCGCCGTGCTGATAGTTCACGCCTTCGAGCACCAAGCGCTGCCATTTGAGGAAGTCGCGGGTCTTGAGGGTGTCCAGGGTGTGCAACTGGTCGACCTGCGCTCTGCCTGTGACCTGGAGTTTCAAAGGATCAGTGCTTTTCAGGTTCACATCGAGATTGCTGCCAAGCATGCCGCTGCGCAGTTCCAGACGGATGAACGGGCTGATATAGGACTGGGCGACCCGCAGGTCAATGTCCTGGGTATTCACTTTCAGCTTGGCGCTGACCGGGTTGAGGTTAACCTCGCCGGTCGCCTGAACCTTGCCCTGCTTGCCCACGCCCGTGTCGACTTTCAACGTGAAGGGGCTCTGGTTGAGGCTGTCGAAATTCTGCACATCGACGTTCAGCGGGCCCACTTCCAGCGCGACCGCCGGCTTGGCCTGGCGGTCAGCCAAATGCACCTGATAGTTACGCAGTTGCACGTCCTTGAGCAGTACTTGCCAGGGTTTGCTTGGCGCAACAGGTTCAGCCTTTGGCGAATCGGCAGTGGCCGGTGCGGTGGCCGGCTCCGGAGCCTTGGCCGGTTTGCTCGGTTGGCTGGCGAACAGTTTCTGCCAGTCCAGTTGCCCGTCCGCTTCCAGCGCCGCCCAGGTTTCCAGCTTGTTACTGCGGATCTTGCCGACGACGACCTGTTGTTTGGCCAGGTCCACCGTGGTTTCGCTGACGTCCAGGCGTTCCAGGCGCACCAGTGGGCGGCCATCCGGTGCCTTGATGGCAAATGGCGCGATGCTGGCGGAGGTGTTGGTCAGGTTCAGTTCTGTCTCTTTGGCCAGGCTGAACTTGTACTCGGTGCTGAAGTTGAGCACACCGTCTTCCAGCACCAATGGCAGCGCGTCACGTACATACGGCCACCAGGCTTTCATCTTGCCATCGGTGACTTTCAACGTGCCTTCGGAGGTGATCGGCACCAGGCTGAAATTACCTTTCCAGTCGATCTGTCCGCCTGCAGGTCCGGCCGCTACCAACGTCATGTCGGCATTGTCTTCAGGCAGGGTACTGAGGTTTTTCAGCTCGAAGTCGAGCTTGTCGTAGAGGAATTCGATGGGTTCGCTGGGACGCAAATCTTCGAAATGCACATAGCCGCCCGCCAGCTTGATGCTGTCGATGCGCAGCGGAAACGGTTTGGCATTCGGATCGGTCGGGGTGGGCTCGCTGGGCGGCAGCTTGAACAACTGCGCGAGGTTCAACTGGCCGGACTTGTCGAACAACAACTCGGTCTTGGGTTTGTCCAGTTGCACATCGGCCAGGTGCAGGGCGCGAGTCCAGAGGCTGTCGATCTGCAGGTTGGCGTAGAGACGCTCGAAACCCACCTGTTCCTTGCCCGGCTCACCGATTTTCAACCCCCATGCCGTCACCTCCAGGCTGAACGGGTTGAGCTCGATCCGCTCGATCCGCGCCGGCACCGTGGCGTAATTGGCCAGTTGCTGGTTGGCAATGCGAAGGGCAACGCCAGGGAGAATCAAAAAGCCCAGCAAGCTGTACAGGGCAAGGGCGGTCAACAAGGCGCCAGCGGCGCGAATCAATCCTTTGGGCATGGGGCGGCGCCATCTATGTCAAACAGGAGTGCCTTGGAGTATGGCACGGGTTTTCGGTTCCGAAGAACGGGTCCTTTGGGAAACGTCTTACAGCTGCAGTATCAGGGTTTTCAGCGGGGGTTGTTGGTCCTGCGAGGGAAAGTCCGCGCCAGGGGTCATGATTTTCCAGTCTCGCACGGGGCGCCCGGCCTTCTCTGCGCAACGTAGCACCTGTTCGCGCCAGTCCTCCATGCTGACTTTCGCCAGGTTGTTGCAGCAGATCAGCACGCCATTGTCGGCGGTGGCCAGCAGTGCGGGTTTGAGCAGGCTCTGGTAATCGCGTAGCAAATCGACGGTGCCGAAAGCGCTCTTTGCCCACGCCGGCGGGTCGAGCAGTACCAGATCGTATTGACGCTGTTCCAGGCGCGGATAACTCGGCAGCTTCTGCCCGCGGCGCTGGGTGATCGGCAGGCCGGCCAATTGGCGGATCGCCGGGAAGTAATCCGACTGCACGAATTCCATAGTCGGCAATTGCGGGTTGAGCAGCCCATTTTCGCGCCCGACCGCCAGGTTGCCCTCGGCGAAGTCCAGATTGCACACCTCACGCGCCCCACCGGCCGCCGCGCTCAGGCCGACGCCGCAGGTGTAGGCGAACAGGTTCAGCACGCTTTTGCCGGCGCTGTGGGCCTTGACCCAGCCGCGGGTGTTACGCAAATCCAGGAACAACAGCGGATCCTGCCCGGCATGGCGGCCGCGCACGCGGTAATTGAGGCCCCACTCATGTCCCACCTTGTCCTCCAACGCAGCGGGCTCGGCACGATAAACCGTGTCTTCGCGGTCGATGCGTGAATTGCCACGGGAACGGTCGTTGTACACCAGCAACAGTTCCAAGCCCACGTACTGGTTGACCTGTTGATGCAGGTCCAGCAGTTCTGCGGTTTCCAGGGATTGGTGAAAACTCTGCACCAGCAATTGCGGGCCGTAGCGGTCGATGGTCAGGCCGCCGGCGCCTTCCTGGCTGCCATGGAACAGGCGGTAGCAGTCGGTGCCTTGGGCGTGCAGCTCATGGATCAGGTCTTGGCGATGATTGAGGGCGGCGCGCAGCGCCTGATTCAGAGGAGACATGGAGCGCGCCTTGCTGGGGAAATGAGGGCGCGAAGTTTAACAGCTATGCGCCGTCGCCTACATCAACCCCATCCGCCGATGGGCGCGTTGCACCGAACCGTTGCGCATCGCCCACCGTAGCATCGGCGCACTGCGCTTGACCCCGGCACGGATCATCTGGCGTTGCAGCGGGCTTTGGTGCTGGTCGAGCATGGCGCTGGCCCAATCCGGCAGCAGGTCGATCCCGGCCTGCATCATCAGGCTGCCAAAGGGCTTGGCCAGCAGGCTCGGGGAGGGCGCATTCAAGAGCAAGCGCAGTACTTCGCGGCTGCGATCGTCGCACAGTAATTGCGGGCGGATGCGGGCCAGATAATCCGAAATTTCCTGCCGAGAACGCGGAACATGCCGCGCGCCCAGCTGATCGGCGACCAAGGCAATTTCGCTGTAGTAACGGTCCTGGTCTCGACCGGATAGATTCGGGTTGCGATAGCGCAAGTGGGCGGCGAGAAAGTTACTGACCTCCGCCACATGCACCCAGGTCAGCAACTCCGGGTCGCTGGCCGCGTAAGGTCGCCCGTTCGGGGCATGGCCGACCACCTGCAGGTGAATGGTGCGGACTTTTTCGATCAGCCATTCGGCGTCTTTGCGCGAACCAAATGTCGTGCCCGAGATGAACTGCGAGGTGCGCCGCAAGCGCCCGAGCATGTCCTGACGAAAGTTGGAATGGTCCCACACGCCCGCCAGGGCCAATGGGTGCAAGGCTTGCAGCATCAAGGCGCTGATGCCGCCGATGAGCATGCTGCTGAAGTCGCCATGGACTTGCCAGCTCACCGAGTCGGGCCCGAACAAGCCGGGGTCGCCCTTGGGGTTTTCCAGGTCCAGTTGGCCCAGCGACAGGCCAGTCAGGCTCATCAACTGGTTTTCGATACGGCTGCGGATAAATTCCATGGCGACTCAGGGGTTCCTATCGGTTCAGGCGTTTGTCGATCAAGCCCTCTACGACACTCGGGTCGGCCAGGGTCGAGGTATCACCGAGGCTGTCGAGTTCGTTGCAGGCGATCTTGCGCAAAATCCTGCGCATGATCTTGCCGGAGCGGGTTTTCGGCAAGGCCGGCGCCCATTGGATCAGTTCCGGCTTGGCAAAGCTGCCGATTTCCTTGCTGACCAGCTCCAGCAGGTGTTTTTTCAACGCATCGTCGGGTTCCACCCCATTCATGGGCGTGACAAACGCATAGATGCCCTGGCCTTTGACGTCATGGGGGTAGCCCACCACGGCGGCCTCGGCCACCAGGTCATGCAGCACCAGCGCGCTTTCCACCTCGGCGGTGCCGATGCGATGGCCGGACACGTTGATCACATCGTCGATGCGCCCGGTGATCCAGTAGTCGCCGTCGTCGTCACGGCGTGCGCCGTCGCCGGTGAAGTAGTAGCCGGGGTAGGGTTTGAAATAGGTGTCGATCATGCGCTGCGGATCGCCGTACACGCTGCGGATCTGTCCGGGCCAGCTCGCTTTGATCGCCAGCACGCCGCTGCCGGCCCCGCTGAATTCCTTACCCTGTTCGTCGAGCAGCACGGGCTGTACGCCAAACATCGGCTGGGTCGCGCAGCCGGGCTTGATGCGCTGCGTGCTGACCAAGGGGCTGAGCATGATGCCGCCGGTTTCTGTCTGCCACCAGGTGTCCACGATCGGGCAGCGCTGCTCGCCGACGGCATTGAAGTACCAGTCCCAGGCTTCCGGGTTGATTGGTTCGCCGACACTGCCCAGCAGGCGCAGGCTGGCGCGAGAGGTGTTCTCCAGCGGGCCATGCCCCTCACGCATCAGAGCACGCAAGGCGGTGGGCGCGGTGTAGAAGATGTTGACCTTATGCTTGTCGATCACTTGCCAGAAGCGCGAGCTGTCCGGGTAGCTCGGCACGCCTTCGAACATCAGCGAAGTGGCACCGTTGGCCAGCGGGCCGTACACGATGTAACTGTGGCCGGTGACCCAGCCCACATCGGCGGTGCACCAGAACACCTCGCCGTCGCGGTAGTCGAGCACGTATTTGAAGGTCATCGCGGCTTGCAGCAGGTAGCCGCCGGTGGTGTGCAGCACGCCTTTGGGTTTGCCGGTGCTGCCGGAGGTGTAGAGGATGAACAGCGGGTCCTCGGCGTCCATCGGCTCAGGCGGGCAGTCGTCGCTGGCCGCATCCAGGGCCGGTTGATACTTAAGGTCGCGGCCTTCGCTCCAGTTGACGGTCGCTGCGGTGCGTTCCACCACCAGTACTGTGCTCACATTCGGGCAACTGGCCAGGGCTTTGTCGACATTCTGCTTCAGCGCCACCGGCTTGCCACCGCGCACGCCTTCGTCGGCGGTGATCACCGTGCGGCAGTCGGCGTCGAGAATACGGTCACGCAAGGCATCCGGCGAAAAGCCGCCAAACACCACGGAATGCACTGCGCCAATCCGCGTACACGCGAGCATGGCGTAGGCCGCTTCCGGGATCATCGGCATGTAGATGCACACCCGGTCGCCTTTCTTCACGCCACGGCTTTTCAGCACATTGGCCAGGCGACTGACGTTCTGGTGCAGTTGGCGGTAGGTGATGTTGGAAGATTTGGCAGGATCATCGCCCTCCCAAATGAAGGCCGGCTGATCGGCGCGTTGCGCCAGGTGACGGTCGATGCAGTTGTAGCTGACATTCAGTTGGCCGCCGGCAAACCACTGGGCGGCGCCAGTAATGATGTCGGAGCGGTGAACGGTGTGCCACGGGGTGATCCAGTCGAGAAAGCCTTTGGCCTGTTCAGCCCAGAAGGTGTCCGGTTGTTCGATGGATTGGCGGTAGAGGCGCTGATAGTCCTCTTGACTGAGTTGCGCAGCCCGGCGGACGGCATCGGCGGTGGGGAACGTGCTGATATCGAACATGAGCGATCCTTATTCTTGTTTTAGCCACAAGTGATAAAGATGCACCCTGCAAGGGGAGGGTTCAAGGCCAACGTCCAAACGGACGTTGGCCCTGCCATACCTGGATCAGCCGCGGTGACGACCGCGGAAGTAGTTGATCAGGCCCTGGGTCGACGCATCGTCGGCCAGGGTTTCCTCAGCGCCGGTCAGGCGGTTGTAGACGCCTTTGCCCAGCTCTTTACCCAGCTCCACACCCCATTGGTCGAAGGCGTTGATACCCCAGATCACGCTCTGCACGAACACTTTGTGCTCATACATGGCAACCAGAGCGCCCAAGCGACGCGGGCTGATGCGCTCGACCACAAGGGTGTTGCTCGGACGATTGCCCGGGATCACCTTGTGCGGTGCAAGTTTTTGCACTTCGTCTTCCGGGATGCCCTTGTCGCGCAGCTCGGTTTCGGCTTCGGCGCGGGTCTTGCCGAGCATCAGCGCTTGGCTCTGGGAAAGGCAGTTGGCGTACAGCCACTGATGGTGGTCGGACACCGGGTTGAAGCTGACGATCGGCACGATAAAGTCGGCCGGGATCAGTTGGGTCCCCTGGTGCAGCAACTGGTGGTAAGCGTGCTGGCCGTTGCAACCTACGCCACCCCAGATCACTGGGCCGGTATCGGTGGCGACGGGGGTGCCGTCCTGGCGCACGCTCTTGCCGTTGGATTCCATGTCCAGCTGTTGCAAATGTTTGGTGATGTTACGCAGGTAGTGGTCGTACGGCAGGATCGCATGGCTCTGCGCGCCCCAGAAGTTGCCGTACCACACGCCCAGCAAGCCCAGCAGCACCGGCATGTTCTGTTCGAACGGTGCGTTCTGGAAATGCTGGTCCATGGTGTAGGCACCGGACAGCAGCTCCTTGAAATTGGACATGCCGATAGCCAGGGCGATCGGCAAGCCGATGGCCGACCACAGCGAGTAACGACCGCCGACCCAGTCCCACATCGGGAAGATGTTTTCTTCACGGATACCAAAGGCCACCGCCGCCGCGTTGTTGCTCGATACGGCGATGAAGTGGCGGTACAGCTCGGCTTCCGAGCCACCTTGGGCCAGGTACCAGGCGCGGGCGGCCTGGGCGTTTTTCAGGGTTTCCAGGGTGTTGAAGGATTTCGACGAGACGATGAACAGCGTGGTCTCGGCGCGCAGCTTCATGGTCAGTTCGTGGAACTCGCTGCCGTCGATGTTCGCCAGGTAGTGGCAGCGCACGCCTTTGTGGGCGTAGGACAACAGCGCTTCGGAGACCAGCTCCGGGCCGAGGAACGAGCCACCGATACCGATGTTCACCACGTCGGTGATCGGCTTCTCGGTGTAGCCGCGCCACAGGCCATCATGAATGCGGCCGACCAGGTCGGTGATCTGGTTCAGTACCTTGTGCACGTCCGGCATGATGTTCACGCCGTTCACCGACAACTTGTCGCCTACCGGGCGGCGCAAGGCGGTGTGCAGGGCCGGGCGGCCTTCGGAGGAGTTGACCGGCTCGCCGGCATACAGCGAGTTGATCGCGTCTTTCAGGCCGACTTCTTTGGCGAGGCCCACGAGCAGGTCGCGGGTTTCGCTGGTGATCAGGTTTTTCGAGTAATCGAGGAAAAGTCCGCAGCTGCTCAGGGTGAACTGGGAAAAACGCTGAGGATCGGCATTGAACGCTTCGCGCATGCTGAAATCCTGCATGGCTTGGCGATGTTGATTGAGCGCTTGCCAGGCGGGCAGAGCGGTAACGTCATGAGGAGTGCGGTAGTACGCCATCGCTGCGGGTTTCCTTTTATTACGGGGACTGCCTTTAGGACACTTCTAAGCCCGGAACGTCCAGTCTTTGATCAAGCATTGGGTTCCGGACAGCGCTAACCATAGCGCAGGGCGATTACATTAAACCTAGCGTGTCGATATGTCTTGGCTTTGTCTGCGCTAAGGCCGGTACTTTTTTATACCGGCCCTTTTTATTGACGCAGCGAGGAGGGTGACTGAAAGGGGTCAGTCGAGGGTCAGGTGCAGGTTGTCGATGAGTCGGGTAGCGCCGAGATAGGCGGCTACGAGGATCACGATATCCCGATCCTCGGCCGTGGCCGGACGCAGATGCACACCCTGACGCACTTCGAGGTAGTCGAGGCGCAATCCGGCGGCTTCGATTTGCTGGACCTGTTCGGCACGCAGCCTGGCAAAGTCGTGGTCACCGGCTTGGATCGCGGCGCCAATCTGGCTGAGGCTGCGGTACAGCACCGGCGCAATGGCCCGTTGCTCGTCGGTGAGGTAACCGTTACGCGACGACAGCGCGAGGCCGTCGTCGGCGCGCACGGTGGGCTCGCCGATGATCTGGATCGGCATGTTCAGGTCGTGGACCATGGCGCGGATCACGGCCAGTTGCTGGTAATCCTTCTGGCCAAACACCGCCATGTCCGGCTGGACCATGTTGAACAGCTTGCTGACCACCGTCGCCACGCCTTCAAAATGCCCCGGACGGCTGGCGCCGCACAGGCCTTCAGACAATTGCGGCACGCTGACGCGGGTTTGGCCGGTCATGCCGCCGGGGTACATTTCCTCGACAGTGGGCGCGAACAGCAGGTTGCAGCCCGCTTGCAGCAGCTTTTCCTGGTCGGCGGCGAGTGTGCGCGGATACTTGTCCAAGTCTTCGCCAGCACCAAATTGCAGCGGGTTGACGAAGATGCTGGCCACCACGAAATCCGCCTGCTGGGCGGCCTTGGTCACCAATGTGGCATGGCCTGTGTGCAGGTTGCCCATGGTCGGCACAAAGCCAATACGCTTGCTGGCATTGCGGGCGTGGGTCACGGCGGCCCGCAGTTCACGTACGGTTCTTACGGTGTTCATGCAGAGAATCCGTGTTCAGCGCCAGGGAAGGTCACGCCTTTGACTTCGGCGACGTAGGCGCTCAATGCAGCGTGAATGCTGTCCTGGCCGGCCATGAAGTTCTTCACGAACTTCGGCACACGGCCGCTGATCGACAGGCCGAGCATGTCGTGCAGCACCAGCACCTGGCCATCGGTGGCCGAGCCTGCGCCAATCCCGATCACCGGCACTTTCACGGCCTGGGTGATTTCTGCCGCCAGTTCGCTCGGCACGCATTCGAGCAGGATCATTGCCGCGCCCGCCTGTTCCAGGGCGATGGCATCGGCGCGCATCTGTCGCGCCTGGGCCTCATTGCGGCCTTGTACCTTGTAGCCGCCGAGGATGTTCACCGACTGTGGCGTCAGGCCCATGTGTGCACACACCGGCACGCCGCGTTCCGCCAGCAGGCGGATCGACTCGGCCAGCCACACTGCGCCTTCGACTTTGATCATGTGCGCACCGGCTTGCATCAGCTTGCCGGCATTCTGGAAGGTCTGTTCGAGTGTCGCGTAACCCATGAACGGCAGGTCGGCGATGATGAACGCACCGTCGTTACCGCGTTTGACGCTGGCGGTGTGGTACGCAAGTTCATCGGTGGTGACGGGCAGGGTGCTGTCATTCCCTTGAAGAACCATGCCCAGGGAGTCGCCCACCAGCAACACTTCAACCCCGGCCTGGCAACTGGCGTGGGCGAAGGTGGCGTCATAGCAGGTCAGCATGGCGATTTTTTCACCTTTGAGCTTGAGGCTCTGCAAGGTGGTCAGGGTAATGTCTGGCATGAAAGGGGTCCTCATTCAGGCGCTTGGAAACAGCGAGTAACGCGCGTGAGTCTTCGTTTATACAGGCGCACGGTCTTGAGAGCAGTGCTTATATGGCCTGGATTGCGCCCTTTAGCGCCGGGTTGGCGGCAGCGGGACGCCTATAGTCGTGAGGAGGACACGGGAAGTCAATTGGATGTGTTACCGCATTGTTACGATGACGGTGTTACCGCTGTTACTGACGCGATTCAGCAACTGTGAGGCGTTCCAGACCGACAAACGGGCAGGCTGCCAACAAATCATCGAGGGTTTGGCCGTCGGGTAACGCCAGGCGGGCGGGCGCCAGTTCGGCCAACGGATACAGCACAAAAGCACGCAGGTGCATCTGATAGTGCGGGACCTTGAGGCGCGGTTCATCGATCAGGCGATCGCCAAACAGCAAGATGTCCAGGTCGAGTGTGCGCGGGCCCCAGCGCTCAAGACGTTCGCGACCTTGATCGTTCTCGATGGCTTGCAGTGCATCCAGCAACTCAAGGGGCGCCAGATCGCTGTCCAGGGCGGCAACGGCATTGGTGTAGCGCGGCTGGCCTGGAAGCAGGGAATCACTCTGATAAAACGCGGACACACCGGCGACGGTGGTGCCCGGCAATTGCGCCAGTGCTTCGATAGCGCTGCGCAATTGTTGGTCCGGGGCCGCCAGGTTGCTGCCCATGCCGATGTAGATGCGTTCCACGTTTATTCGCCCGAGGTGTCGGCCGCGCTGCGCTTGCGCTTGGTGCCGCTGCGACGACGCTTCTTCGGCCCCTCGCCGTCGCCTTTGCTGCCCAGGTCACGAATCATGTCGCGGCGCTCGCTGTCATTGGCGTCCTGGTAATCGGTCCACCATTCGCCCAGGCCATCGGTCTGCTCGCCAGCGCTTTCACGCAGCAGCAGGAAGTCGTAGCCGGCGCGGAAGCGCGGGTTGTCCAGCAACAGGTCGGCGCGTTTGCCGCTGCGGCGTGGCAGGCGCTCCTGCATGTCCCAGATCTCGCGGATCGGCATGGTGAAACGTTTCGGAATGGCGATGCGCTGGCACTGTTCGGCGATCAGCTCATGCGCAGCTTCCTGCATAGCCGGGATCGGTGGCATGCCGCGCTCCTGCAAGCGCAGTACGCGTTTGGGCAACGCTGGCCACAGCAAGGCGGCAAACAGGAACGCCGGGGTGACCGGCTTGTTCTGCTTGATGCGCAGGTCGGTGTTGATCAGCGCTTCGCTGATCAAGGTGTGGGTGTACGTCGGGTTGTATTCCAAAGCCTCCGCGCTGGCCGGGAACAGTGGGTCGAACAACTGCAGGTCCACCAGCATTTCAAAGGTGTCGGCGGCATAACCCGAGAGGAACAGCTTGAGCACTTCTTCGAACAGGCGTGCCGACGGGATCTCCCGCAGCATCGGTGCCAGTTCGCGAATCGGCGCGGCGGTATGACGCTCAATGCCGAAGTTCAGCTTGGCGGCAAACCGCACGGCCCGCAGCATGCGTACCGGGTCTTCCTGGTAACGCTGGACCGGGTCGCCGATCAGGCGAATCAGGTTGTTACGAATATCGTGTACGCCATTGGCGTAATCGAGGATGCGCTCGCTGACCGGGTCGTAATACAGGGCGTTGATGGTGAAGTCGCGGCGTTGCGCGTCTTCTTCCAGGGTGCCGTAGACGTTGTCGCGCAGGATGCGCCCGCTCTCGTTGCGGGAGGACTGATTGGTGTCTTCCTCTTCATCGTTTTGCGGGTGGCCAGCACGGAACGTCGCGACTTCGATGATTTCGCGACCGAAGTGGATATGCACCAGCTTGAAGCGTCGGCCGATGATCCGCGCATTACGGAATTCGGCACGCACTTGCTCAGGCGTGGCGCTGGTGGCGACGTCGAAGTCCTTGGGCGTGATATTGAGCAGCATGTCGCGCACACAGCCACCGACCAGGTAAGCCTGGTAGCCAGCGTTCTGCAGGCGTTCGACGATATTCACGGCATAACGGCTGAATTGAGCGCGCTGCAGCGAATGCTGGCTGCTGTTGAGCACTTCAGGCGTGCTGCGTTTGTGTTGCGTACGACGCAAGGGAGAACGGAATGACTGGAACAACTTCTTCAGCATGGGATGCACTGTTTGAAGGAATGTTCGGCCATAACGAAGAATGACCGCATGATGGGCGGGGATTCTAGCATTTAGTCAGGGGATGGTGTAGGAACAAGCTACAGGCATTGCGCCATAAGCCTTGAAAGGTCAAATCCCGGAAACTACAAGGGGAGCCGAAGCTCCCCCAGAAGTAGTTGCGTGCTCTATTTTTATTATTGATTTCGGGCTTCTTGTTTTTGTTGATCGCCCTCGCCATGAAGCTTCACCTTCATGACACTCCCAATCGGGAGTCAAGAGCAAACGGATTGCTTTGGTCGCTGTGTTGCTGATCTACGATCCAACCAGTTCAGGCTCTGCCTTAGGGCAGTTTTTGTTGTTCTCGGCCTGGTTGCGGGGCAAGCCCCAAATGCAACGCCTCTCCAAAAGAATCAGTTAGCTGCGCCTCCGCCGTGTTGTTTTTGTTATGCGTGAGTCGATTCGTCTTATTTTTATTGTCTTGTACAAAGCTTGTTATTGTTTTTGTACTAAGCATATAGCAGGGTGCGTGCCAACTTTTGCGCCGCCCAGCAAAAACGGGGGGTTGAGGTGGTTTTTGGTTTTTGACGGGCCAAAAAAAGCCGGGGCTTCGTTACCGTAAGCCCCGGCTTTTGTTACGCGAAATATCCGCGGTAACAGTTTTTTCACATCGGTGGGTGTTACCTGTAGCGGCGCGCCCTCAGCTTTCGCTGGCCACACCGGTCTTGCGCCGTGGAATGCCCAGGCGCTGGCGGCGTTCCCACAGGCATTTACGGCTCACGCCCAGTTTGCGCGCCAGTTCGGTCTCGGTCATGTGGTCCTGGTGCTCAAGGACGAAATGCTGGAAATAATCTTCCAGTGACAAATCTTCCGTCGGCTCATGGCTGGTATTGCTACCGCCCTGCTGTGGGGCCAGACCGATGAAATCGTCGTCGTCCAAGTCGCTCAGTTCGATATCGATGCCCAGTAGTTCGGCGGAAATCTCCGGACTCTCCGACAGGATCACCGCACGCTCCACCGCATTCTCCAGCTCCCGCACGTTACCCGGCCACGAGTAATGCCGGATCGCTTGCTCGGCGTCTGGCGCGAACTTGAGGTCGGTACGGTTGATACGCGCGCTCTGGCGCAGCAGAAACGCGTTGGCGATCTCGTTGACGTCGGCGCCACGCTCACGCAGGGCCGGCAGCTTGAGGGCGATCACGTGCAGGCGGTAATACAAGTCTTCACGGAACTGGCCGATCTTGGCCAGGCTCTTGAGGTCGCGGTGAGTGGCCGCGATCAGGCGCACATCGACCTTTTGCGACTGCACCGAGCCTACGCGGCGAATTTCGCCTTCCTGTAGCACACGCAACAGCCGCGCTTGGGCTTCCAGCGGCAGCTCACCGATTTCATCAAGGAACAACGTGCCGCCGTCCGCCGCTTCGACCAAGCCCGCACGACCGGCGCTGGCGCCGGTGAATGCGCCTTTCTCGTGGCCGAACAGTTCGGACTCGATCAGCGATTCGGGGATCGCTGCGCAGTTCACCGAAATCATCGGCGCCTTGGCACGCTTGGACAGGTTGTGCAGGGCACGGGCCACCAGTTCTTTACCGGTGCCGGACTCGCCCTGGATCAAGACATTGGAGTCAGTCGGCGCTACTTTGCGGATCTTGCTGTAGAGGTCCTGCATCGGTGGGCATGAGCCGATGATGCCGATCTCGCCGTTGCTGTTGTCCACGCCCGGTTTGTCGGCAGCTTTGCCGGCTGGCCGTTGTTCGGCGGGAGCACTGCTGGCCGACTGGCGGTCACGCAGGATGCGGGCCACGGCCTGAAGCATCTCGTCATGGTCGAAAGGCTTGGCGATGTAGTCCACCGCGCCCATCTTCATGGAGTCGACCGCCGAACGCAGGCTGGCGTAGCTGGTCATGATCAGCACCGGGGTGCCCTGGCCAAGCTTGATCAACTCGGTGCCAGGCGCGCCAGGCAGGCGCAGGTCACTGACAATCAGGTCGAACGTGGGAATGCTGAAACGCTCCTGGGCTTCCTGCACCGAGCCGGCTTCGCTGACCTGGTACTGATTACGTTCAAGCAGGCGACGCAAGGCAGAGCGGATAATGGTTTCGTCTTCGACGATCAAAATGTGCGGCATTGATTCAATTCTCTCGACGGTCTCAGTTCACAGCGGACGTCGCTTCGACATGACGCGGCAAGGTCACCCGAATACGGGTGCCGCGTTGGCTTTCGGTGTCAGCCGGGCTGTCGATGGTGATTTGTCCATAATGCTCTTCAACGATGGAATAGACCAGTGCAAGGCCCAGACCGGTACCTTCACCAGGGTCCTTGGTGGTGAAGAAGGGTTCGAACAATCGGTCCATGATGTTCTGTGGAATACCGCTACCTTCATCTTCGACGATCAGATCGACCGTATGTTCGAAAGCCTCGGTCTTGACGCGTACCGCACCGCCGGCCGGAGTGGCGTCACGGGCGTTGGACAGCAGGTTGATCAGCACTTGGGCCAGGCGTTGTGAGTCGCCATCCACCCAGTGGTCGGGATCGCATAAATTGAAGAACTGTACTTCGAAATTGCGCCGGTTCAAGGCCAAGAGCCCAATGGCATCCTGCGCCACTTCGGCCAGGCACACCGCTTCGTCCTGATTCTGATGGGCGCCGGCATGGGCGAAGCTCATCAGCGACTGCACGATGCGTGAGACGCGCTTGGTCTGTTCGAGAATCTGCCCGCTGATTTCGGTGATTTCGCCGTCTTCTTCGCGTTCTTCGCGCAGGTTCTGCGCCAGGCAGGCGATACCGGTGATCGGATTGCCAATTTCATGGGCCACGCCCGCCGCCAGCCGGCCGATGCTGGCCAGACGCTCGGAGTGCACCAGCTTGTCTTCGAGCATCTGGGTTTCGGTCAGGTCTTCCACCAGCAACACCAGGCCGCTGTTACCGGGTGCCAGGGGCTCGTCGATGGCGGCTTTGTGCAGGTTGAGCCAACGGGTCTGGCCGTCGAGCGCCAGGTGCTGTTTGTGCAAGTGCTCGTCGGGCAGGTTGATAAAGCCTTGCAACAATTCTTTCCAGGGATCGCCAAGCGTGTTCAGGCGTGAACCGACCACGCGCTGTGCGGCGATGCCGGTGAGTTCTTCCATGGCCTTGTTCCACATCAGGATCTCTTGATCCTTGGCCAGGGAACACACGCCCATCGGCAGCTCCTGCAGGGTCTGGCGGTGGTAGCGGCGCAGGGCGTCGAGTTCGGCGGCGAGGCCGGTGAGGCGTGAGTGGTAATCCTCCAGCCGGCTCTCGATGAAATGGATGTCTTCGGTGACGTAGTTTTCGCCGCCGGCCTTGTAGGGCAGGAAGGTTTCCACCATGTCCTGGGACACGCTCGGTCCCATCAGCCCGGACAGGTTGGCTTCGATGCGATCACGCAGACGGCGCAACGCGTAGGGGCGCCGCTCATCGAACGGCAGATAGAGATCGCGCAGCGCCTGTTCGACCTCTTTTTGCGCCGCCTTGGCACCCAGTGGCTTGGCCAGTTGCGTGGCGAACTCCTGGGGCGAGGCCGCGTGCAATTCGCGGCGCTGTGGGCGACGCACGTTATCCACCGCGCACGCTTCGGCGGCGCTGGTTTCTTCCGGGCTGGCGTTGGTGAACAACGAGATCAGGGTGAACATCAGGACGTTGGCGGCCAGGGAGGCAATCGCGGCCATGTGCCAACTGGTGTCATCGAGCACGTAGATCATGTTCAACAACGGGATGTAGAAGCCCTGCAGATTGCCGACCAGCGGCAGCAGCATGGTCACGACCCACACCAGGATCCCGGCCAGCAAACCGGCGATGAAGCCCCGGCGATTGGCGGTCGGCCAGTACAGTACCGACAGTACGCCTGGGAGGAACTGCAAGGTGGCCACAAACGCGACAATGCCCAGGTTGGCCAGGTCCTGCCCGGCGCCCAGCAACAGATAGAACCCGTAGCCGGCCATGATGATCGCGACGATCAGCGCGCGGCGTGTCCATTTCAGCCAACGGTAGATATTGCCTTCAGCCGGAGGCTGGTACAGCGGCAATACCAAGTGGTTGAGCGCCATGCCGGACAGTGCCAGGGTCGTGACGATGATCAGCCCGCTCGCCGCTGACAATCCACCCACATAAGCCAGCAGCGCCAAGGCTGGGCTGTTGGCGGCAATGCCGATGCCGAGGGTGAAGTATTCAGGGTTGGTGGTGGCCCCCAGTTTCAGGCCGGCCCACAAGATCAGCGGCACCGCCAGGCTCATCAGCAGCAGGAACAACGGCAAGCCCCAGCTGGCGCTGACCAGCGAGCGCGGGTTGAGGTTCTCGGTGAATGTCATGTGGTACATGTGCGGCATCACGATGGCCGAGGCGAAGAACACCAGCAGCAGCGTGCGCCATGGGCCTTCCTGCAAAGGCGTGTGCAGGGCGGCGAGGGCGGTCTGGTTTTGCAGCAACCAAAGCTCAAGCTGCTGTGGGCCATCGAACACGCCGTAGAGCGCATAGAGGCCGACGCCGCCGATGGCGATCAGCTTGATCACCGACTCGAAGGCAATCGCAAATACCAGGCCTTCATGTTTTTCGCGGGTGGCGATATGGCGCGAACCGAAGAAAATCGTGAACAGGGTGATCAGCGCACAGAAGGCCAGCGCTACGCGATGTTGCACCGGCTCGCGGGTCAGGATGCTGATGGAGTCGGCCACCGCCTGGATTTGCAGGGCCAGCAATGGCAGCACGCCGATCAGCATGAAAACGGTGGTCAGCGCGCCCGCCCAGGTGCTGCGAAAGCGGAAGGCAAACAGGTCGGCCAGGGAAGACAATTGGTAGGTACGGGTGATCTTCAGAATCGGGTACAGCAGCACCGGCGCCAACAGAAACGCGCCGGACACCCCGAGGTAGCTGGACAGAAAGCCATAACCGTACTGATAGGCCAGGCCCACGGTGCCATAGAACGCCCAGGCACTGGCGTACACACCGAGGGACAAGGTGTAGGTTAACGGATGGCGAATGATCGCCCGCGGAATCATTCCGCGCTCACTGATCCAGGCCACCCCGAACAACGCGGCCAGGTAGGCGGCGCTGATCAGCAGCATCTGGGTGAGGCTAAAGCTCATCGGCATCTTTTTGGCTCTGCAGGATGAAAGTCACGACGATCAGGATCAACCACAGCAGATAAGGGCGATACCAGGCGCCCGTGGCGTCGATCCACCAATCCATGATGGCGGGGGAGAACAGGTAGATCCCGACGACCAACAGCAGGACCAATCGATAGATGTACATGTTGGCCTCTGTGTAAAAACGTGCGGCGATGGTAACGGATGCTTGGCAAGCTGCAAGCGCCTTCAGCTCAATTGCGCTTCGGCCAGCGTGAGTGTGCGCGGGATCTGCGTGGCATCCCAGTGCGCAATGCCCCAATGCAGCAATTCCCGCGGGCTGGCGTGCAACAGTTCGTCGCCGGGTTGCTGGCCTAGGGCGCGTAATGCCCTCAATAGCAAAGGCGTGGCCTGGTCAGGTGTCAACGGCGGCGAACGGTAGGATTTGCCCAGTTTATTGCCGTCCGGCTGGATGATCAGTGGCACGTGCAGGTAGCGCGGTTGGCGCAGGCCGAGTAGTTCTTGCAGGTAGAGCTGGCGAGGCGTCGAGTCCAGCAGGTCGGCACCGCGCACGATATCGGTCACACCTTGCCACGCATCGTCGAGTACCACCGCCAGTTGATAGGCGTACAGGCCGTCGCGGCGACGGATGACGAAATCGCCTACGTCGCGGCCCAAGTGCTGTCGGAATTCGCCCTGGACGCGGTCGGTAAAGTGGTACTCAAGCTCGGGAACACGCAAACGGATGGCGGCGTCTTGCTGGTCGTGGCCAGCATTGCGGCACAGGCCCGGGTAGATCCCGTTGTAGGGTTCAAGCTGTTTGCGTGAACAGGTGCAGGCGTAGGCCAGGCCGTGGTTGAACAGGTCGTTCAGGACTTTGGCGTAGGCCTCGTGCCGCTCGCTTTGTCGGACCAGTGCACCGTCCCACTCGAAGCCATAGCTTTCCAGCGCGTGCAGGATTGCTGCCTGTGCGCCGGGTTCTTCACGGGGTGGGTCGAGGTCTTCCATACGCATCAGCCATAGGCCGTGGTTGGCGCGGGCGTCGAGGTAGGAGGCGAGGGCGGCGACCAGGGAGCCGAAATGCAAGTGGCCGCTGGGTGTGGGGGCAAAGCGCCCGATATAGGTAGAGGCTGTCATGGGCCGGATACTACTGGAAATTCGGTAAACGCCAGAAACAAAAATGGAGCGTTCGCACGCCCCATTCGTTCAGTTCGGCTGGATTACTTGCCGACCTGTTTTTCCTTGATTTCAGCCAAGGTCTTGCAGTCTACGCAGAGGTCCGCGGTTGGGCGGGCTTCCAGGCGACGGATGCCGATCTCGACACCGCAGGATTCGCACCAGCCGTATTCTTCGTCCTTGATCAGCTGCAGCGTCTTGTCGATCTTCTTGATCAACTTGCGCTCGCGATCACGGGCGCGCAGTTCAAGGGCGAATTCTTCTTCCTGGCTCGCACGGTCGGCCGGATCAGGGAAGTTGGCTGCTTCGTCCTTCATATGGTCAACCGTGCGGTCGACCTCCTGCATCAAGTCCTGTTTCCACTTGTTCAGGATTTTGGTGAAGTGCTCGCGCATGGGCTCGCCCATGTACTCCTCACCTTTCTTTTCTACGTAAGGTTCGAAGCCATTGAGGCCTTGAGTCTGCTGTTGCTTTGCTTGGGTGGACATGAATAGACCGCCTCTCACTCTTCTAATCCATTGCGCAGGATTGCAACGTCACCGACACCTGCCGGCCCTGCGGCTGCAAGCGGGCGAACTTACCAGATAGATTCGGGGTGCGCCACTCCCGGTTGTCGAGGCCCACGGCAATGGGGTTGCAAACTGCATCAGCCCGTCGTTGCTGGGTATGTGTTGCCTCAGATGTAGATTTTAGTCGTTTTGCTGGCGCTTGCCCGGACGACACCTGCCGTCGGGCAGGCAATAGAACATGTTTTACGGCGCGGGTTCGGTAGAATCCAGATTTTGTCCTCACCGTTAAGGAAGGCTAATGGCTCAGCCCTACAGTGCGAGCAGTCGCGCCATCGAACCTTTTCATGTCATGGCATTGCTGGCGCGCGCCAATGAGCTGCAGGCCGCCGGCCATGACGTGATCCATCTGGAAATCGGCGAGCCGGACTTCACCACCGCCGAACCGATCATCCAGGCCGGCCAGGCAGCGTTGGCCAACGGCAAGACGCGCTATACCGCCGCCCGTGGCTTGCCTGAGTTGCGCGAGGCTATCAGCGGTTTCTATCAGCAGCGCTACGGGTTGAGCGTGGACCCCGAGCGCATCCTGATCACTCCCGGCGGCTCTGGCGCATTACTGCTCGCCAGCAGTTTGCTGGTGGATCCGGGCAAGCATTGGCTGCTCGCCGACCCTGGCTATCCTTGCAACCGCCACTTCCTGCGCTTGGTGGAGGGGGCGGCGCAACTAGTTCCGGTCGGCCCTGAGGTGCGCTATCAGTTGACCGCCGACCTGGTGGCCAAGCATTGGGATCAGGACAGTGTGGGCGCTTTGGTGGCATCGCCAGCCAACCCGACCGGCACGATTCTCACCCGTGATGAATTGGCCGGTCTTTCAACTGCCATCAAGGCGCGCAACGGCCATCTGGTGGTGGATGAGATTTACCATGGCCTCACCTACGGCACCGATGCGGCCAGCGTGCTAGAAGTCGACGACGATGCGTTCGTCCTGAATAGTTTTTCGAAGTATTTCGGCATGACCGGTTGGCGCCTGGGTTGGCTGGTGGCACCACCGGCGGCGGTGGGTGAGTTGGAGAAGCTCGCGCAAAACCTCTACATCAGTGCGCCGAGCATGGCGCAGCACGCGGCATTGGCCTGTTTTACCCCGCAAACCCTAAGCATTCTCGAAGAGCGCCGCGCTGAATTCGGCCGCCGTCGCGATTTCTTGCTGCCCGCCTTGCGCGAGCTGGGATTCGGTATCGCGGTTGAGCCGGAAGGCGCGTTCTATTTGTATGCTGATATCAGCGCGTTCGGCGGTGATGCCTTCGCATTTTGCCGCCACTTCCTCGAAACCGAACATGTGGCCTTTACCCCTGGCTTGGATTTCGGCCGCTACCAAGCCGGCCACCATGTGCGTTTTGCCTACACCCAAAACCTCGATCGGCTACAGGAAGCGGTGGAGCGGATCGCCCGTGGCTTGCGGAGCTGGCAAGGCTGATGCGCTTTCATCCTCCCCTCGAAGAAGCGCGGTTGATTCGTCGCTATAAGCGTTTTCTTACCGATATCGAAACCGTTACCGGTGAGTTGCTGACCATTCACTGCCCCAACACCGGCTCGATGCTCAATTGCATGGTCGAAGGTGGGCAGGTCTGGTTCAGTCGCTCCAACGACCCCAAGCGCAAGTTGCCCGGCACCTGGGAAATTGCCGAGACGCCCCAGGGCCGCTTGGCGTGTGTGAACACGGCGCGTGCCAATCAACTGATCGAGGAAGCGTTGCATGCGGGTGTCATCACCGAGCTGAACGGCTTCACCGCCTTGAAGCGTGAAGTACCTTACGGTCAGGAGAAAAGCCGCATCGACTTTCGTTTGGACTATCCCGACGGCGCGGCCTACGTCGAAGTCAAAAGTGTGACCCTGGGTTTCGACGGTACTTCGGTGGCCGCCTTCCCCGATGCGGTGACCCAGCGAGGCGCCAAGCATTTGCGCGAGCTGGCCCATCTGGCGCGTGACGGTGTGCGGGCGGTGCAGTTGTATTGCGTCAATCTCTCGGGGATTGATGCAGTGCGTCCGGCCGTGGAAATCGACGCCGGCTACGCTGCGGCCTTGCGTGAAGCCGAGGCGGCCGGGGTGGAGGTACTGGCGTATGGCGTGCGCGTGACATCCGAAGAAATATGCGTGGACCGGCGCCTGGACGTGCTGCTCGACTAGAGTTCCACCCACAGCCCCTGGGCGTCTTCGCGGCCGGGCAGGGCGGTGAGGCTTTGTCCGGCGCAAGGGCCGGAGATGCACTCGCCGCTTTCGATCAGGAACAGCGCGCCGTGGGTGGCGCACTGGATCAGGCTGGCGCTGTCGTCGAGGAACCGGTTGGGCTGCCATTCCAGTGGAATGCCGCGATGGGGGCAACGGTTGATATAGAAGTAGGCAACGCCGTCCCGGCGCACGGCCAACAATTTGCAACCATCGATTTCAAAACCGAGGCTGCTGTCTGGCTCGAGGGTATCGGAGGAGCAGAGAAACTTCATTTCAGTCCTTAAGTGCCTTGACGTTCAAATGCAAACAATTATCAAATGCCGGCTTCGCCCGTTGGCTGACCGGGCGCTCAATACGATGCGGGGCAGGGATTATCTGTCACATTGATGAGCGTTTGAGCGGCCCTGCCCCTGGAAGGAAACCCTGTTATGCGCCTGAGTGCCAGTGCTATTGCGCTTGTTGTCGGACTGCTGGTCAACCCTGGGGCGCAAGCCTCTGAACTGCCACAACGTTGGGTGAGTGCCGGTGGGGCCCTGTCGGAATGGGTGACGGCCTTGGGCGGTGAGGCGAAATTGGTGGGGGTAGACACCACCAGCCGGCATCCGGAGTCGCTTAAGGCGTTGCCGAGCATTGGCTACCAGCGGCAGTTGTCGGCTGAAGGCATCTTGAGTCTGCGTCCGCAGGTGTTGGTGGGTACTGAAGAAATGGGCCCGCCGCCCATCCTTGCGCAGATCCGCAGCGCGGGCGTGCAGGTGGAGATGTTTTCCGCGCAGCCTGACTTGCCGACGTTGAAGGGCAACCTTCAGCACCTGGGCAAGTTGCTGGGCGCAGAGGCCAGGGCCAACGAATTGTTTACCGGATATGAGCAAGCGCTGGATCAGCAGAAGCGCTGGGTCGCCAAGGCTCAGAGCACCCAAAAGGCCCCCGGCGTATTGCTGTTGCTGGGTCATGCAGGCGGCAAGCCGCTGATCGCGGGTAAAGACACGGCGGCTGACTGGATGTTGCAGCAGGCGGGCGGACGCAACCTGGCCACCCATACCGGCTACAAGCCGTTTTCGGTGGAGTCGTTGGCGGGGTTGAGCCCGGATGTGTTGGTGTTTGCGGATCGTGCCTTGACCGGGGATGCGGCGCGTGCGGCGCTGTTCAAAGAAAACCCGATCCTGGCGTCCACGCCGGCGGCCAAGGCTGGGCGGGTATTTGAGGTAGACCCTACATTGCTGGTCGGCGGGCTTGGGCCGCGTTTACCACAAAGCCTCGCGGACCTGTCTGCCGGGTTCTACCTGTCCCAGGCCAAGCCAGCCCAATGACCACTCTGGTAAAACCGAAGACGCTGTTTGTTGGGCTGGCGCTATTGTGTGTTTTGGCGATCTGGCTTTCGCTGGCACTGGGGCCGGTCAGCTTGCCCCTGTTGGATACGCTCAAGGCCGCCTTGCGCTTGATGGGGTTGCCGATTGAGGCTCAAGGGCTGGAGCAGGCTGAGCTGATCCTGGGGCAGATCCGTTTGCCGCGCACGTTGCTGGGCTTGGCCGTCGGTGGTGTGTTGGCCTTGTCTGGGGTGGCGATGCAGGGGCTGTTTCGCAATCCCTTGGCTGATCCAGGCCTGGTGGGGGTTTCCAGTGGCGCTGCGCTGGGGGCGGCGGTAGCGATTGTCGGGGGTTCGTTTTTCGGCGGTTTGCCGGCTGCGTTTGGCCCCTATCTTCTGTCGCTGTGTGCATTTCTGGGTGGGCTGGGTGTGACTGCACTGGTCTATCGACTGGGGCGGCGTAACGGCCAGACCAACGTCGCGACGATGCTGCTCGCCGGCATTGCCCTCACGGCGCTCGCCAGTTCGGCCGTGGGTCTGTTCACCTACCTGGCCGACGACGCCACCTTGCGCACGCTGACCTTTTGGAACCTGGGCAGCCTCAACGGCGCGAGCTATTCGCGCTTATGGCCATTGTTGCTGGTGAGCGCGGGCGTGGCGCTGTGGTTGCCGCGCCGGGCCAAGGCGTTGAATGCCTTGCTGCTGGGTGAGTCGGAGGCCAATCATCTCGGCATCGATGTGGAAGGGCTCAAGCGCGAATTGGTTTTCTGCACGGCGCTGGGCGTCGGGGCAGCGGTGGCTGCCGCGGGCATGATCGGTTTTGTAGGGCTGGTGGTGCCGCATCTGGTGCGTTTGCTGGCGGGGCCGGACCATCGCGTGTTGTTGCCGGCATCGGTTCTGGCAGGTGCGAGCTTGCTGTTGTTTGCCGATCTGGTCGCACGGCTTGCCCTGGCGCCGGCTGAATTGCCGATCGGTATCGTCACTGCGTTTATCGGCGCGCCGTTTTTTCTTTACCTGTTGTTGCGGGGGCGTGCCTGATGCTGCGTGTGGAAGACCTGCAGATCCGTCGTGGTCGCAAAGCCGTGTTGGCGGATGTCACCCTCGACCTATTACCAGGGGAAGTACTTGGCGTGCTGGGCCCCAATGGTGCGGGCAAAAGTACGCTGCTCGGTGGGTTGTGTGGTGAGTTGCACCCCGACCAAGGCAATGTGTGGCTGGATCAACGCCCGTTGAGTGAGTGGAGCGGTGCGCAGCGGGCACAACGCCTGGCGGTATTGCCGCAAAGTTCGACGCTGGACTTTGCTTTCCGTGTCGAAGAGGTGGTCGGCATGGGGCGCTTGCCTCATCAGACCGGGCGAGTCCGCGATGACCAGATCATCGAGGCGGCCCTGCAGGCGGCAGATGTCGGCCACTTGAGCGGCCGCAGCTACCTGGCGTTGTCCGGTGGCGAGCGCCAGCGGGTGCACCTGGCACGGGTGCTGGCGCAGTTATGGCCGGGCGAGGCAGGGCAGACGTTGCTGTTGGATGAGCCGACGTCGATGCTGGATCCTTTGCATCAACACACCACTTTGCAAGCCATTCGTACCTTTGCTGATCGAGGGGCGGCGGTGTTGGTGATCCTTCACGACTTGAACCTGGCAGCGCGCTACTGCGATCGGATTCTGCTGCTGGAAGCAGGGCGCCCGCATGCTTTGGATACACCCGCGCAGGTAATGCAACCTGAACCGTTGAAGGCGGTGTTTGGATTGGATGTGCTGGTGCAGCCCCATCCGGAGCGTGGGCATCCGCTGATCATTGCGCGCTGAAGTCGGCTTTTTTACAGGCAAAAAAAGACCCGGCAAGAGCCGGGTCAAATAACCGTGATTAGCCTGATGAGGAGATAATCTGAGAGTCCGAACCAATGGTCTTTCAGTTATCGGCTGATCTCGCGACCAGTTGTGATAATCATAACGATTCTCATTTGAGAGTCAACATTTGTTTTTGCATGTTCTCTGCGTTTTCTCAAACGCCTGTTCGCAATGCCTGTAAATGCTGGGGTTAATCGACGAGCTAATTCTTCTGGCGTGCCGATAACGCGTCCAATTGGCGGTTCAACGCTTCCTTGCGCTCGGCAGGAATGTCATTCCAGTGCACATCCATCAAGGCCCCTTCTATTGCATACAACAATACTTTCGAGGCGCGAAACCCGCGTGTCCGGACGGCCCGGTAAGCATCGACCGCACCCAGGCGACGCAAGTCCGACGCACTGTGGATGCCCACCGCATGCAGCCACTGTGCTGACGTCTTGCCGAGGTTTTTCAGGTGTTGCAGCTCATCGTTCATCAAGCCTCCTTGCGACGGCCGAATGGTGCGGTGGGTATCGAGACCAGGCAAGCCTGCAAAGGAGTGTAGCGCTCAGTAGGAAAAGCGTAGTTCTTTAGTCGGAAACGGCCTAAAGCTTATAAGAATGGCGAGGTCAGGCAGGAGGGAAGTCCCCGGCTCGGCTGAGCGAACCGGGGCTTAAGCAGAGCGTTTCAGCGGGTGCGGTAGCGCAGGCGAGTACCGAAATTAACCGACATGAGAATCTCGTCGGCGGTCAGTTCTGGCGGGAAGTAGGTGCCGGAAATCTGCGCATGGGCCAGGCTGGCGCCTTCCAGTGGGCAGTCACGCAGGTCCAGGCCGCGCAGGTCGGCGGAGCGGAAATAGGCATCGGTGAAATCCACGCCAGCGGTGTTCAGCTCACGCAAATCCAGCCCACGGAAGTCGCCACCGCGCATGTCGATGACCCCGTCTTTCGGGCGTTCCTGGTTGAAGCCACGGATATCGTCTTTATGCAGGAGCGAGTAAAGCGGCGTATCAAGAAGCTTGGGGTGACTCATGACGGCGACTCCTGTTGGATTTATGACGCCATTATAGTGCCACTATTGCTTGGCCGTGCCCCCTAAGTAGACGACACGACCAAGAAATTTTTCTTACAGACCAGGCAGGCGCTGACGAATATGCGCCACCAGCGCATCGAGGGTGCCACTTTCATTGGTCTCAACCCGTTTGCTGAGGAGCAATTCCTCGGCAGTCAGCGGGTCACGCTTGGCCTGCTGTTCTTCGATAACCGCCAGTGTCGCGTCGGAAGGATCATTTTTGTCCGCCTGACGTTGTGCCAACCAACTGGCGATAACGGCTTGCGGCGCATTGCAATCCAGGATCAGGAACGGGGCGCCGGTGGCCTCGGCTACTTTGGCCGCTGCATCGCGTTGTTCGCGTTTAAGGAAGGTCGCATCCAGCACCACCGGGTAACCGGCGCGTAGCACGGTATCGGCGATTTCATTCAAGCGTGCGTAAGTTGCCGCACTGGCGTCGGCCGCATAGATCCCGGCCTGTGGCGTGTTTGCCACCTGTTGTTCGCCGAACAGGCGCTTGCGCTCCACATCCGAACGCAGGCGTACGGCGCCCAGGGCTTCCACCAGCCGCATGGACACGTGGCTTTTACCGACGGCCGACACACCGTGGGTAATGGCCAGGAAGCGCGACGGAATGGTGCTGTAGCTTTCTGCCAGGTTGGCGTAGTTGCGGTATTGGCGCAGGGTCGTGGCGCGTTGCACCGGGCTGGCTTCACTCGGCATGCTGAACAGCGCGATCTTGGCGCGGACCAGAGCGCGATAGGCTTTATAGAAGTTCAGTACTTCCAGGCCTTGATAGTCGCCGGTCAGTTCCAGGTACTGGCTGATAAAGCGGCGAGCCAGGGACTTGAGGCCCCGATCTTCAAGGTCCATGGCCAGGAAGCCGGTGTCGGCATATACATCTGTGAAGCGGAACGGCTCGTTGAACTCAATGCAGTCGAAGATCACCACATGGCCATCAATCAAGGTGGCGTTGCCCAGGTGAATATCTCCGTGGCATTCGCGGGTAAACCCGTCTTTTTTGCGCTGGGAGAACAGCGGCTTGAGGCGCTCGAAGCTGCTTTCGGCCCAGGCCAGCAGGGCGTCCAGCTGAGCCAGGTCGGCCTTGTCGCTGAGGAACGGACGGATCTGGTCGAAATTCTGGCGAACCGGTGCCATGACTTCATCCGGAGTGCCGGCCGGGTGTTCCTGCGGGACTTTTGGCGCCGTGAGGTGGAAGTGCGCGATTTGCTTGGCCATCTCATCGATGTGCGCGCTGGTCAGTTCACCGTTGGCCTGCAAGGTGCTGAGCAGTTGGCTCTGCGGGAACTGGCGCATTTTCAGCGCGTATTCGACGACCGGGCCATCGCCGCCCAATTGCGGGGCTTCGGCACTGCCGGTGATCGGCAACACTTCAAGATACAAATCTTCGGTCAGGCGCTGGTTGAGGCGCAGTTCTTCGCGGCAGAAGTGACCGCGCTTTTCCAGGTCGGTGAAGTCGAGAAAGCCGAAGTTCATCGGCTTCTTCAGCTTATAGGCATACGGGCCGGTGAGGACGACCCAGGAAATATGGGTTTCGATGACTTGAAACGCTTCAACCGGGTGAGGGTATAAAGCCGGGTTTTGCAGGGCAGCGATCAGGGACTGGCTCACGGGCGATCCTTCAAAGTCTGGGGAAAAACATGGCGGGCATTATGGCCGCTACGAGCGGTCGTGCAAACCGCTGTCCGGCTCATGTTGATCATCAATAAAGTGCGTATAATCCGCCGCCATGACTCGAACCCGATCTCCCCGTTCCCGTAAAAAACCTCCTTCCCGTGGCCTGCGCCCTTGGCTGGGCTGGGCGCTCAAGCTCGGCCTGGTAGGCCTGGTAGTACTCGCTGGCTTTGCGGTGTATCTCGATGCCGTGGTGCAGGAGAAGTTCTCTGGCAAGCGCTGGACCATTCCGGCCAAGGTGTACGCACGCCCGCTGGAACTGTTCACCGGCCAGAAGCTGAGCAAGGACGACTTCCTTACCGAACTCGACGCCTTGGGCTACCGCCGCGAACCCGTGAGCAACGGTCCCGGTGCGGCCGCCGTCAGTGGCAACACCGTCGACCTGAATACCCGTGGCTTCCAGTTCTACGAAGGCCTGGAGAAAGCCCAGCCGGTGCGCGTGCGCTTCTCGGGCGATTATGTAGCCGAACTGTCGTCGCTCAACGGTTCAAAGTTGCCGGTGGTTCGCCTCGAACCGCTGATGATTGGCGGCATTTACCCGAAAAACCTTGAAGATCGCATCCTGATCAAGCTCGATCAGGTGCCTCCATACCTGCTGGAAACCCTGGTTGCCGTTGAAGACCGTGATTTCTACCATCACTGGGGTGTCTCGCCCAAGTCGATCGCCCGCGCGGTCTGGGTGAACACCTCCGGCGGCAAGATGACTCAGGGCGGCAGTACGCTGACGCAACAATTGGTCAAGAACTTCTACCTGACCAACGAGCGCAGCCTGACCCGCAAACTCACCGAAGCGATGATGGCGATGCTGCTGGAGTTGCACTACAGCAAGCAGGAAATCCTTGAGGCGTACCTCAACGAGGTATTCGTCGGTCAGGATGGCCAGCGCGCCGTGCACGGCTTCGGTTTGGCGAGCCAGTTCTTCTTTGGTCAGCCGCTGTCCGAACTGAAGTTGCACCAGGTCGCGTTGCTGGTGGGCATGGTCAAGGGACCGTCCTACTACAACCCGCGCCGCAATCCCGAGCGTGCGCTGGAGCGTCGCAATCTGGTGCTCGACGTGCTTGAGCAGCAGGGTGTCGCCACCGCTGAGCAAGTCGCCGCGGCCAAGAAAATGCCACTGGGTGTAACCACTCGCGGCAAACTGGCAGACAGCTCCTTCCCAGGCTTTATCGACCTGGTCAAACGCCAACTGCGTGAAGACTACCGCGACGAAGACTTGACCGAAGAAGGCCTGCGGATCTTCACCAGTTTCGACCCGATCCTGCAGATGAAAGCCGAAGCGTCGGTCAATGACACCTTCAAACGCCTGACGGGCCGCAAAGGTTCTGATGAAGTCGAAGCGGCCATGGTGGTGACCAACCCGGAGACCGGTGAAGTACAGGCCATGATCGGCAGCCGTCAGGCCAGCTTTGCCGGCTTCAACCGCGCACTGGATGCGGTGCGGCCGATCGGTTCGCTGGTCAAGCCCGCCGTTTACCTGACCGCCTTGGAAAAGCCGAGCAAGTACACCCTGACCAGTTGGTTGTCGGATGATCCGCTGTCGGTCAAAGGGGCTGATGGCCAGGTGTGGACGCCGCAGAACTTCGACCGTCGCTCCCACGGTACGGTGTTCCTGTATCAGGGGATTGCGCACTCCTACAACATTTCCACGTCGCGACTCGGCCTTGAAGTCGGCGTGCCGAATGTCCTCAAGACCATCGCGCGACTGGGCGTCACCCGTGAGTTCCCGGCCTTCCCGTCGATCCTGCTGGGCGCTGGCGCAATGACGCCGATGGAAGTTGCGACCATGTACCAGACCCTCGCCAACGGTGGCTTCAATACACCGATGCGCGGGATCCGCAGCGTGTTGACCGCCGAGGGCGAGCCGCTCAAACGCTACCCGTTCCAGATTCAGCAGCGGTTTGACGCAGGTTCCATCTACCTGATCCAGAACGCCATGCAGCGCGTGATGCGTGAAGGTACCGGGCGTTCGGTCTACAGCGTGCTGCCGGCGAACCTGACGTTGGCGGGCAAAACCGGCACCAGTAACGATTCGCGTGACAGCTGGTTTGCCGGTTTCGGCCAGGATGTGCTGGCAGTGGTGTGGCTGGGGCGTGACGATAACGGCAAGACGCCATTCACCGGTGCGACCGGTGCGCTGCAGGTCTGGACCAGTTTCATGCGTAAGGCCGACCCGTTGCCGTTGAATATGCCGCAGCCGGATAACATCGTGCAGGCCTGGATCGATCCACACACGGGGCAGGGCTCCGATGCCAACTGTCCGGGCGCGGTGCAGATGCCGTATATTCGCGGCAGCGAACCGCCACCCGGCGCCGCGTGCGGTGGCAGTGCCCCTGCAGATGCGGAATCGGTGATGGATTGGGTCAAGGGCTGGATGAATTAAGCAAAGAGGGTTTCAAGTGAACAAGTGGTTGTTTCCAGCTATTACAGCTCTGGCTTTGCTCGGCGGTTGCTCCAGCGTGCAGCGCGGCTCCATTCCCGTGGTGGACTCGAGCACGGCCGTCTCCAATAACGATCGGATTTCGGCCAATGGCGGTTTCCGCCAGACCGTGACCAATCGTCCTGCCCAAGCCAAACCACAGGCCGTGCCGCAGGATTCGGGTGTGGTAGTGATGGTGCCAGGCGGTGGCGCAGCGACATCGGCACCAATCAGCGCCGAGCCGTGGACACCAGGGCCAAGCACTTCCGGCCCGATCGATACCACGCCGATCCAGGCGGCCCCGATCAACCAGGGCACCTACAACATGCCATCGACGCCGAGTGGCATTCCATCCTCGTCCAGCGGCAGTGGCCTTTCGGCTGATGAGCAGCTGGATGGCCCGGTGCTGGCCTTGTTGACCACTGCCCAGCAACAACAGGCGGGTGGCGATTTGAACGGTGCGTCGTCGAGCCTTGAGCGTGCCCAACGCGTTGCGCCACGGGAGCCGCAAGTGTTGTATCGCCTGGCCCAGGTACGCATGGCCCAGGGTGATGCACCGCAGGCCGAGCAGTTCGCCCGTCGCGGCTTGTCGCTCGCCAACGGCCGTCCCGACCTGCAAGCCAGCCTGTGGGCGTTGATTGGCGACGCGCGTGCCGCACAAGGCGATGCCGCTGGCGCTGCCCAGGCGCGTCAAAAAGCCAAGGTCAGCCTCTGATGGATGCACGCTTTCCTGCTATCGCCGAACAGTTGTTGCTGATTGAGCGAGAGTTGCGCGTGCAGGGCTGGTGGGACGATGTGTCCCCCAGCGCCGAGGCGCTCAGCAGTGTCGAGCCCTTTTCCGTGGATACCCTGGATTTTCACCAGTGGCTGCAGTGGATCTTCCTGGTGCGCATGAAGCAGATCCTCGAACAGGACCTGCCGCTGCCCAATGCCTCGGGCATTCTGGAAATGGCCGAGATGGTCTATGCCGACCGCCCGCAAGAGAGCCTTGGCTTGCGTAACGCGCTGAAAAAGTTCGACCAATTGATCGTCGACGCTCGTTAATTGCCTGACTGCCGGGTTTTCCGGCAGTCTTGCGCACATTTCTACCGCTTGACGACATTCAGGCGAGTTTTATCCCTCCTCAAAGCCCTTTCTCCTACGTTCTCATGCGCTTAGTTGGAAAAAAGCGCAATTATTGCTTGACTTGAAGGGCCTGAAACAGAAGAATCTAAAGTCCGCTGTATCGGGACTGCCAGAAGCAGGCCCGCTCAGCAGATCATGAGGCGCACATCCGCGCCGACCTGTTACACCCGCAACGCGTTACCTCGCGCTGGGTGGGAAAAGCCCGCAACACTTGGGACGATCCCAATACTTGCTCAGTCAGTGCTGACGTAGTCGGCGACCACCGTCGCTCATGCTCTGTTGAGAAGTAAACCTATTAAGACCCGTCGGTTTTCAACGGACGGTATTCTGGCGTTTTAGAGGTGAACAACGTGGAGCTTTTATCTGGTGGTGAGATGCTCGTCCGCTTTTTGCGTGACGAAGGCGTCGACTATATCTACGGGTACCCAGGTGGTGCTCTGCTGCATGTCTACGACGCACTGTTCAAGGAACCGGCTGTTACCCACATCCTGGTTCGCCACGAACAGGCCGCGACCCATATGGCTGACGGTTACGCCCGTGCCACCGGTAAAGCCGGCGTGGTACTGGTAACGTCCGGCCCAGGCGCAACCAATGCCATTACCGGCATCGCGACTGCGTATATGGACTCCATCCCGATGGTGATCATTTCCGGCCAGGTGCCCAGCACCATGGTAGGGACCGATGCATTCCAGGAAACCGACATGATCGGTATCTCCCGGCCGATCGTGAAACACAGCTTCATGATCAAGCATCCCTCGGAAATCCCGGAAGTCATGAAAAAGGCTTTCTACCTCGCACAGTCCGGTCGTCCGGGTCCTGTCGTGGTCGATATCCCGAAAGACATGACCAACCCGGCGGAAAAATTCGAATACATCTTCCCGAAGAAAGCCAAGCTGCGTTCCTACAGCCCGGCTGTTCGTGGGCACTCCGGGCAAATCCGCAAGGCGGCAGAAATGCTCCTGGCGGCCAAGCGTCCTGTGTTGTACTCAGGCGGTGGCGTGATTCTGGGCGGCGGTTCCGCGCCTTTGACCGAATTGGCCAAGCTGCTCAACCTGCCCGTGACCAACACCTTGATGGGCCTTGGCGCATTTCCGGGCACAGACCGTCAGTTCGTCGGCATGCTCGGCATGCACGGCAGCTACACCGCCAACCTGACCATGCACCACGCCGATGTGATCCTGGCAGTGGGCGCACGTTTCGATGACCGAGTAATCAACGGCGCGAGCAAATTCTGCCCGAATGCCAAGATCATCCACATCGACATCGACCCGGCGTCCATCTCCAAGACCATCAAGGCCGATGTGCCGATCGTAGGTCCTGTGGAAAGCGTACTGACCGAAATGGTTGCCGCGCTGAAGGACATTGGCGAGACGCCGAACAAGGAATCCGTCGCCAGTTGGTGGAAGCAGATTGACGAATGGCGCGGTGATCGCGGCCTGTTCCCTTACGACAAGGGCGACGGCAGCATCATCAAGCCACAAACCGTGATCGAGACCCTGTGCGAAGTGACCAAGGGCGACGCCTTTGTGACCTCCGACGTAGGCCAGCACCAGATGTTCGCCGCGCAGTACTACAAGTTCGACAAGCCTAACCGCTGGATCAACTCCGGTGGCCTGGGCACGATGGGCTTTGGTTTCCCTGCGGCCATGGGCGTGAAACTGAGCTTCCCGGACACCGACGTGGCGTGCGTCACCGGTGAGGGCAGCATCCAGATGAACATCCAGGAACTGTCGACGTGCCTGCAGTACGGCCTTCCGGTGAAGATCGTTTGCCTGAACAACGGCGTGCTGGGCATGGTTCGTCAATGGCAGGATATGAGCTACAACAGCCGTCACTCCCACTCCTACATGGAATCGTTGCCGGATTTCGTAAAATTGGTTGAAGCCTATGGCCACGTCGGCATTCGCATCACCGATTTGAAAGATCTGAAGCCGAAGATGGAAGAGGCGTTCGCCATGAAGGACCGCCTGGTGTTCATCGATATTCAGGTGGATACCAGCGAGCACGTCTACCCGATGCAGATCAAAGACGGCTCTATGCGCGACATGTGGCTGAACAAGACGGAGCGTACTTAATCATGCGGCACATTATCTCCCTGCTTCTGGAGAACGAACCCGGCGCTCTGTCTCGTGTTGTCGGTCTGTTTTCGCAACGCAACTACAACATCGAAAGCCTGACCGTGGCTCCGACCGAAGACCCGACTCTGTCGCGCCTGACGTTGACCACTGTGGGCCACGATGAGGTGATCGAACAGATCACCAAGAACCTCAACAAGCTGATCGAAGTGGTCAAGCTGGTCGACCTGTCGGAAAGTGCCCACATTGAGCGCGAGCTGATGCTGGTTAAAGTCAAGGCCACGGGTGCCCAACGTGCCGAGATCAAGCGCACTACCGATATTTATCGCGGGCAGATCGTCGATGTGAGCGCCAGCGTTTATACCGTTCAACTGACCGGTACAAGCGACAAGCTGGACAGCTTCATCCAGTCGATCGGGACGGCCTCGATTCTGGAAACGGTACGCAGTGGTGTCACCGGGATTGCCCGTGGCGACAAAGTACTCAGCATCTAACCCAAATTAGCGAATGGCCTTACGGCCTGGATATATAGAGGAACCTCATGAAAGTTTATTACGATAAAGATTGTGACCTGTCGATCATCCAGGGCAAGAAAGTCGCCATCATCGGCTACGGCTCCCAAGGTCACGCGCAAGCTTGCAACCTGAAAGATTCCGGCGTTGACGTGACTGTTGGCCTGCGTAAAGGCTCGGCCACTGTTGCCAAGGCTGAAGCCCACGGCCTGAAAGTGACTGACGTTGCTTCCGCCGTTGCTGCTGCCGACCTGGTCATGATCCTGACCCCGGACGAGTTCCAGTCCGCGCTGTACAAGAACGAAATCGAGCCGAACATCAAGAAGGGCGCCACCCTGGCCTTCTCCCACGGCTTCGCGATCCACTACAACCAGGTTGTGCCGCGCGCTGACCTCGACGTGATCATGATCGCGCCGAAAGCACCGGGCCACACCGTGCGTTCCGAGTTCGTCAAAGGCGGCGGCATCCCTGACCTGATCGCGATCTACCAGGACGCATCGGGCAACGCCAAGAACGTGGCACTGTCCTACGCTGCTGGCGTCGGTGGCGGTCGTACCGGCATCATCGAAACCACCTTCAAGGACGAGACTGAAACCGACCTGTTCGGCGAGCAAGCCGTTCTGTGCGGCGGTACCGTCGAACTGGTAAAAGCCGGTTTCGAAACCCTGGTTGAAGCGGGCTACGCGCCAGAAATGGCTTACTTCGAGTGCCTGCACGAACTGAAGCTGATCGTTGACCTCATGTACGAAGGCGGTATCGCCAACATGAACTACTCGATCTCCAACAACGCTGAGTACGGCGAATACGTGACCGGCCCGGAAGTGATCAACGCCGAGTCCCGTCAGGCCATGCGCAACGCCCTGAAACGTATTCAGGACGGCGAATACGCCAAAATGTTCATCAGCGAAGGCGCTACCGGCTACCCTTCGATGACCGCCAAGCGTCGTAACAACGCCGCTCACGGTATCGAAGTCATCGGCGAGCAACTGCGCTCCATGATGCCGTGGATCGGTGCCAACAAGATCGTCGACAAAGCCAAAAACTAAGTCGTACGTGTCAACGGAAAACGCGGCTTAGGCCGCGTTTTTTCGTTTGGGGGCAGGTTCTGGTATAAAGCTGCATCGTTTGCGGGCGAACACGCGCCGCAAGTATTTGTCGAATTCTTTTCACACCGTTGCAAGGTAAAGTCCATGACCGAACGTCCCGAAGAGCCAGGCCAGGCCTCTGACGCCGAAAGCCTGCTACCGATCGATGAGCATGTCGAAGAAGGGCATGATGCGGAAGGTCGCAAGGTCCGGCATCGTGGCATCTATCTTCTGCCCAACCTGTTCACCACGGCGAACCTGTTTGCCGGTTTCTACTCCATCATCAACTCCATGAGCGCCCAAAGCGCACTGGCGGCGGGTGATGCGGCGAGTGCCAGCAAGTATTTCGGTTTTGCTGCCATCGCTATCTTCGTCGCCATGGTGCTCGACGGCCTGGATGGTCGTGTCGCGCGCATGACCAATACGCAAAGTGCCTTCGGTGCCGAGTACGACTCGTTGTCGGACATGGTCGCGTTTGGTGTTGCGCCCGCGTTGCTGGCATTTGCCTGGGCGCTGGGTGACATGGGCAAGGTCGGTTGGATGGTTGCCTTCATCTATGTCGCGGGTGCTGCTTTGCGCCTGGCGCGCTTCAATACTCAGGTGGGGACTGCCGATAAGCGTTACTTCATCGGTTTGGCGAGCCCGGCCGCTGCAGGTGTGGTGGCAGGTATTGTCTGGGCATTCAGCGATTACGGCATCCAGGGTTCGAAGATGTCGTTCCTGGTGGCCTTGATGGTGGCTGCGGCCGGCATGCTGATGGTCAGCAACATCAAGTACAACAGCTTCAAGGAGTTGGACTTGAAGGGGCGTGTGCCTTTCGTGGCGATTCTGGCAGTGGTGCTGGTCTTTGCCGTGGTCTTCAGTGATCCGCCGCGCATTCTGCTGCTGGCGTTCCTGGTCTACGCCGCTTCAGGTCCGGTTCAGTACTTGCTGCACCTGCGGCGCGACAAAACATTGCCTTAATGTAATTTCCCCCATACTCCGCAGTCTATTGGTGCATCAGTTCTCCAATGCTGCGGAGTTGCCATGTTAATCAAATTGCCTAAAGCGTCCGATTGCCACGAATCGGACGTCACACCTGAATCCTTCTACCTCTCTCGCCGTAGCTTGCTCGGTGGTGCGCTTGCTGGCATCGCAGCCAGCAGCCTGCCGCGTTGGGCGAGTGCCGATGAGGCCGCGCGTTACGCTGATGTTGAACCGGGCAAGGCGCCGAATTGGTTTACCGAGAAACTGCCGGGAACGAAATGGCAGGCGATCACGGTAAAGGAAGAAGCGATCACGCCGTTCAAGGATGCAACCCACTACAACAACTTCTATGAGTTCGGTACAGGCAAGGGCGACCCGGCAACCAATGCGGGCTCACTCAAGACCGAGCCATGGAGTGTGGTGATTGATGGCGAAGTTGCGAAGCCAGGCCGTTATGCCCTGGAAGACTTCATGAAGCCGTATCAGTTAGAAGAGCGTATCTACCGGCTGCGCTGCGTCGAAGCGTGGTCGATGGTTATTCCATGGATCGGTTTTCCGATCTCTGCGTTGCTCAAGCAGGTTGAGCCGACTTCCAAGGCCAAATACATTCGTTTTGAAACCCTTCAGGATCCCAAGAGCATGCCGGGGCAGCGTTCGAGTTTTGGCTTGATCGATTGGCCTTATGTAGAGGGACTGCGTCTGGATGAGGCGATGAATCCCCTGGCGATCCTCGCTGTGGGGATGTATGGGCGTGAATTGCCTAACCAAAATGGCGCGCCGCTGCGGTTGGTCGTGCCATGGAAGTATGGCTTCAAGAGTGTGAAGTCGATTGTTCGCATCAGCCTTGTAAGCGAGCAGCCGAAAACCACCTGGCAGAGCATTGCAGCGGACGAATATGGTTTTTATGCGAATGTGAACCCTACGGTTGACCATCCGCGCTGGACTCAAGCGCGGGAGCGTCGTCTGCCGAGTGGGTTGTTCAGTCCCAATGTGCGCGAGACGCAGATGTTCAATGGCTACTCGGATGAGGTGGCCTCTCTTTATACCGATCTCGACCTGCGGAAAAATTACTGATGCGCTACCCGATCTGGCGTATTGGCGTCTTTATAGCGGCGGCGGTTTGGCCGTTGTTCTGGTTATATGAAGCTTGGAGTTCTGTCCTGGGGCCGGATCCGGGCAAGGTGTTGGTTGACCGGCTGGGGCTCGGCACGTTGATACTGTTGTTGATCACCCTGGCAATGACGCCGTTGCAGAAGCTTAGCGGTTGGGCAGGGTGGATTGCGGTACGCCGGCAGCTTGGGTTGTGGTGCTTTGCTTATGTCGTGCTACATCTGGCTGCTTATTGTGTGTTTGTGCTTGGGTTGGATTGGTCGCAACTGGGTGTGGAGCTGCGCAAGCGGCCTTACATAATTGTAGGGGCGTTGGGTTTCCTGTCGCTGTTGGTGCTGGCGGTGACGTCGAATCGTTACAGTCAACGCCGATTGGGCAGTCGCTGGAAGAAGCTGCATCGTCTGGTGTACGTGATTCTGGGGCTTGGCTTGCTTCACATGTTGTGGATTGTGCGGGCGGATCTCAAGGAATGGGCTATCTATGCCTCTATAGGTGCGCTGCTCCTGGTGCTACGGATCCCGCCTGTAATGCGCCGGATTCCGCGCCTTATTGCGAAAAAGCCACTTTCTGCAACAAAAGCGTAATTAACGGTTGACGGCGAATTGTAACTCTCTATAATTCGCCCCACTTCCGGTGCAGTCGAAACGGAAAACTC
>NZ_JACART010000139.1:318-467 GCF_013386445.1 Pseudomonas sp. P7759 | reverse complement strand
ACCTGAAGAAAAACGGCATGCGTACCACCGTGGTCGCCGACGGCCGCCAGATGCGTAGCTTCCTCGACACCACGCCAGTGGACCTGATCGTGCTGGATATCATGATGCCCGGCGACGATGGCTTGCAGCTGTGCCGCGAACTGCGGGTG
>NZ_JACART010000139.1:0-173 GCF_013386445.1 Pseudomonas sp. P7759 | reverse complement strand
CACCGCCCGCCACCTGCTCGACGAGGACGACACCCTGGTGGCCCTGAGCGGTGCCGAATACCGGCTGCTGCGGGTGTTCCTCGACCACCCTCAGCGCGTACTCAACCGCGACCAGTTGCTCAACCTGACCCAAGGCCGCGACGCCGACCTGTTCGACCGCTCCATCGACCTGC
>NZ_JACART010000138.1:0-687 GCF_013386445.1 Pseudomonas sp. P7759 | reverse complement strand
TGTTCGACCGCTCCATCGACCTGCTGGTGAGCCGCCTGCGCCAACGCCTGCTGGATGATGCCCGCGAACCGGCCTACATCAAGACCGTGCGCAGCGAGGGCTACGTGTTCTCGCTGCCGGTGGAAATCCTCGGGGCCGAGCAATGAGCTTAAGGTTTGGCTGGCCGCGTACCCTGGCGTCACAGTTGTCGCTGATCTTCCTGATCAGCCTGGTGTGCGCCCATGGCTTGTCCTTCAGTGCGCAGTTCTATGAGCGCTACATCAGTGCGCGCACCGCCATGCTGGGCAACCTGGAAAACGATGTGTCCACCTCGGTGGCCATTCTCGACCGCCTGCCGGCCAACGAACGCGCCAGCTGGTTGCCGCGTCTCGACCGTCAGAACTACCGCTACCTGCTCAATGCTGGCGAAACCGGCGAACCGATGAGCAGCGATGATGTGCCCATGGCCGCCACCTCCATCGCGGATGCGCTGGGCGAACACTACGCGTTGACCTTTCGCGACATCCCCGGCATGCAGAAACACTTCCAGGCGCACCTGACCCTCGCCGATGGCAGCCCCATCAGTATCGACGTGCGCCCCACCATGCTGCCTGTCGCCTATTGGCTGCCGGTGGTGCTGGTGCTGCAACTCGCGTTGTTGCTGGGTTGCACCTGGATCGCCGTGCGCCTGGCCATCCGCCCATTGAC
>NZ_JACART010000137.1:0-394 GCF_013386445.1 Pseudomonas sp. P7759 | reverse complement strand
ATGCGCACCTTCCGCGCGGCAACCCGTCATATGCATGCAGGCGGCGCGCTGGTGGCGATTTCGTCGATTGCCGGCGGCGTGTATGGCTGGCAGGAACACAGCCACTACGCGGCGGCCAAGGCTGGCGTGCCGGGGTTGTGCCGGTCGCTGGCGGTGGAATTGGCGGCCAAGGGCATTCGTTGCAATGCGGTGATTCCAGGGTTGATCGAGACGCCGCAGTCGCTGGATGCAAAGAACTCGCTGGGGCCGGAAGGCTTGGCCAAAGCGGCGCGCGCGATTCCGTTGGGCCGGGTAGGGCGGGCGGATGAAGTGGCGTCGCTGGTGCAGTTTTTGACCAGTGACGCGTCGAGCTATCTGACCGGGCAAAGCATTGTCATCGACGGTGGCCTTACCG
>NZ_JACART010000136.1:0-341 GCF_013386445.1 Pseudomonas sp. P7759 | reverse complement strand
GCTGCGCAGCGTCAACTGAAAAGCCATATGCGGCCAGGCAAAGGCGTTGAGCACCATCCAGGCCCACACCCACCAAGCGGGGGCCAGGGGATACATCCCGAACACCACACACACAAAACCGAGCGTCAGCCCGAGGGTACGGGATTTGTACAGCCGTGAAGCGAGCGGAAGTCCGGTGCCTTCTGCAGCTGACATGGTGGGGTGAGATCCTGGAGGAATGCCTGGAGTCTATCAGGGCAACGGCAGATCGCCACTACCGCTCATAAGCTCAACACTCAGTGGGCAAAGCCCCGCGCCAGCATCAAGGCAACGCCCACCAGCAACAGGGCCGTGATGCGCTG
>NZ_JACART010000135.1:0-2345 GCF_013386445.1 Pseudomonas sp. P7759 | reverse complement strand
AATTGTTCCTCGGCCAGCCGGCCATCAGCGCGGCCTTGTCACGCCTGCGCGGGCTGTTTGATGACCCTTTGTTCGTGCGCACCGGCCGCAGCATGGAGCCATCGGCCCGGGCGGTAGAAATCTTCGCCCTGCTCTCCCCGGCCCTGGACTCGATTTCCACCGCCGTCAGCCGCGCCGCCGAGTTTGATCCGGCCACCAGCACGGCAGTGTTCCGAATTGGCCTGTCCGATGACGTGGAATTCGCCCTGCTGCCCCAGCTGCTCAAACGCCTTCGTGCGGAATCCCCCGGCATCGTGCTGGTGGTGCGCCGCGTCAACTATATCCTGATGCCGGGCTTGCTGGCTTCCGGCGAAATCTCCATCGGCGTCAGCTACACCGCCGACCTGCCGGCCAATGCCAAGCGCAAAGTGTTGCGCCGCAGCCTGCCGAAACTGCTGCGCGCCGACAGCGTACCGGGCTCCCTCAGCCTGGACGACTTTTGCGCCCGCCCCCACGCGCTGGTGTCGTTTGCTGGTGACTTGAGCGGGTTTATTGACGAAGAACTGGAAAAACTCGACCGCAAACGCCACGTGGTATTGGCCGTGCCGCAGTTCAACGGCTTGGGTACCTTGCTGGCCGGCACGGATATTCTGGCTACTGTGCCGGACTATGCCGCTGAGGCGCTGACCTCGGCGGGTGGCTTGCGCGCGGAGGATCCGCCGTTGCCAGTGCGCAGTTTTGAGCTGCACATGGCGTGGCGTGGGTCGCAGGATAATGATCCGGGTGAACGGTGGTTGCGGTCGCGGATTCAGATGTTTTTCGGAGACCCCGACAGTCTCTAAGATTCGTTGGCCAGGCTTGTTAGCCCCTCAACCCTTGGCACGCGCCGGTTCCGGTCGTCGTGCATCGCGAAAGGCAAACATGAATACCACCACCACGCCCAGGGAAAAAAACGCCGGGAACAACCAGATGCTCTGCCACAGGTGACCCGCAGGTGTCGCGTAATAATCGGAGACATGGCCCGCTACCCAGAAACCGATCAGCATGCCGACGCCGTAGGTGGCCAGGGTAATCAGGCCCTGGGCCGAGCTTCTGAAGCGCTCAGGGGTTTTGGCATCGGTGTAGATCTGCCCGGACACAAAGAAAAAGTCGTAGCAGATACCGTGCAGGGCGATACCGGTGAATAGCATAAAGGCCAGGTCGGCGTTGTTACCGTAGGCAAACAACACGTAGCGCAAGGCCCACGCCAGCATGCCCATAAGCAAGGCCGTCTTGATACCGAAGCGATGAATGAACAAAGGCAGCAGGAGCATGAACAGGACTTCGGAGACCTGCCCGATGGCCATCTTCGCCGTGGGGTTGGTCATGCCGATATCGGCGAGGAAGGGGTTGGCATTCTGGTAATAGAATGCCAGCGGGATACAGATCAGGATCGAGGCGATGAAAAACACCAGGTAGCTGCGGTCTTTCAACAGGCCCAAGGCGTCCAGGCCGAGGATCTGTTTAACCCCGGTTCGCGTGGTGTCGGCTTTCAGCGGTGCCGTTTTCGGCAGTGTGAAGCTGTAGACACCCAGCACCAGGGACGCCAGCGCCGCCATCAGGAAGGTGTTGCGCAGGCCACCGGAAGCAATCGCGGCTTTCGAGTCCCAGGCGAACACAAAACTGATCACCACACCCGCAACAATCCAGCCCACGGTGCCCCATACACGAATGCGCGAAAACTCCAGCGCCGGGTCGCGCATCTGCCGGAAGGCAACGGAATTGACCAAGGCCAGGGTCGGCATGTAGATCATCATGTAGGCCAGCACGTAGGGGTAGAACGCGGCAAAATCCGGCGCCCGGTAGAGCTGATACAGCAACACCGCCCCCACTAGGTGCAGCACCGCCAGAATGCGTTCGGCATTGAAGAAACGGTCAGCGATCAGCCCGATCACGAACGGCGCAATGATCGCGCCCCAGGACTGTGTCGAGAACGCCATGCCAATCTGGCTGCCGCTGGCGCCCAACTGGCTGGACAGAAAAGTGCCCAGGGTGACGAACCAGCCACCCCAGATAAAGAATTGCAGAAACATCATGGCGCTCAAGCGCGCACTCATCCACGTCATAACCGTCACCGTCTTATTGTTATTGGAAAAAACTGGTGCAACTCAAGCGTCTGGCAAGCCCAACAAGCGCCTGTTGGAAGCCGCGTCGCTGGCCACGCTGACGAAATCGTCAAAGGCCTTTTGGCTTCGATTGATCATGTGATCCCGGATGAACCCCGCGCCCTCGGCAGCGCCTTGTGCAGAGTCTTTCAGGCAACACTCCCACTCCAGCACGGCCCAACCGGTGAACCCGTATTGAGTCAACTTGCTGAAGATCGACTT
>NZ_JACART010000134.1:0-476 GCF_013386445.1 Pseudomonas sp. P7759 | reverse complement strand
TACCCCATCACCGCATTCTCCGCATACCCCGTAATAAACAACGTCTTCAACCCCGGCCGCAGTTCCATCCCCGCCTCCGCCATCTGCCTTCCATTCATCCCCCCCGGCAACCCCACATCCGTCACCAGCAAATCAATATGCACATCCGACCTCAACAGTTTCAGCCCCGCCGCACTGTCGGCGGCTTCGATCACGGTGTAACCCAGCTCGCCCAGTACATCGGCGAGCAGCATGCGCACGGTGGATTCGTCGTCGACCAGCAGCACGGTTTCGCCGTGTTGGGCGACTTCGATATCCACTTGTCCTGGGGCCAGTTCATCCCCCGGTGCAGCGCCGTGGTGGCGTGGGAGGTAGAGGGACACGCAGGTGCCTTCGCCTTCGGTGGAGTGCAGGTGCACTTGGCCGCCGGATTGTTGGGCGAAGCCGTAGATCATGGACAGGCCCAGGCCGGTGCCTTGGCCGATGGGTTTGGTGGT
>NZ_JACART010000133.1:0-1342 GCF_013386445.1 Pseudomonas sp. P7759 | reverse complement strand
TGTAGGGGCTGTCGACGATGAACACCAGGTCGAACTTGGCCGCTTCGGCCTGCTGTGCCTGGGCGCGGTACCAGTCGATATCCACACTGGCATCGCCGGGGATCTGCGGGTGCAGCCATTCGTTTTGTGCGGTGCCGACGCCGGTGAGAATGGCGCCGAATTTGAGTTGCCGAGGTGAGGTGGGCATCAAGGTATTCCTCCGTGGATGGCCGCGGTGGCCTGTGGAGAATGACCTTAATGCCCGTAGGCAGGGCTTGTGAAAGGCTTTGTAGATCTATGCTAATTATTAAAATTAATGATCTCTAACAAACGCCGTTATCCGAGTACTGCATAACGATCTGTCAGGCTCAGCGACGTGCGCTGACCGCCGAAGCGTCGTTGGACACGATCACTTCCACACGGCGATTCAACTGGCGTGACTGTGCGCTCTGGTTATCGGCGACCGGGAACTGCTTGCCGTAGCCAATGACGGCAATCCGCTCGATCCCCACGCCGAGCCGTTGCAAACCGCGCGCGACCGCTTGGGCACGGCGCTCGGACAGGCTCTGGTTGTAGGCATCGCCCCCCACGCTGTCAGTGAAACCCTCTACCCGCACCTGACGCTCCGGGTTCTGCACCAGGAAGTTCGCCAGCCCCTGGAAGTCCCGCTGGCTGCCTGCCTTCAAATCGGCCTTGCCGGTATCGAACAGCACGTCGCCAAAGGTGATGACCTGGCCACGCTCGGTCGGCTGGGCTTTCATCGCCTGCAAGGCCTTGAGCTGCGCGGTGCGCACGTCGAGCTGAACCTGGGTACGGTCGACCGCGATGTTGTCGAGCTGGGCATCGGTCTTGCGGCCGACGATGGTCTGCTCGGCCAGGGCGATTTTTTGCGTGGCGAGGTAGGCGAGCTGGTCGAGCTGTGGGTCGGTACGGTCGTGCAACGACACCTGGTTGGCGCGGTCCAGCGCGTTGGAAGCGATACGGGTTTCAACCGCCGCCAGGGTGTTGGATTCCGGCTTCTGTTGCAGGCTGGAGAACTGGCTGCGCGCTTGCAGCAATTGCGTGTTTTCCGGCGGCGTGGCGCAACCGGCAAACGCCAGGCTCAGGGCCGAAAGCACAGGGATGAAAAAAATGGCACGCATGGCTGGATCCTCAGTGGGTAGTCGCGGGGGCGTTGAGCATTTCCTGCTTGAGCACCTGGATGCCCTCTCGCGCCTGCTTCAAGACCTGTTGTTTACGCACGGCATTGGCCTTGGCTTCGGCCAGGCTGGCGTCGGCTTCGATCTGGTCGGCCAGGGCGTCCACCTCGACGTACTTCATTTCACCGATGGCCTGGTCCATGCGCGCCAGCTTGTCCTGGGCG
>NZ_JACART010000132.1:0-2244 GCF_013386445.1 Pseudomonas sp. P7759 | reverse complement strand
CGACAACCGCGCCAACGCCAGCGCGGTACCGAGAATGATGCTGAACACCGTGCTGAGCAGCGTCAGCAACAGCGTCTGCCCCAGCCCACGCAGCACCGACGGCGAGAAGAACCACTGGCCGAACACACCCCATTCCCAGCGCGGGTTGGTGGCCAGGGAATGCACGATGGCCAGCAGTACCAGCGCTGCGAAGATCGACCCGGCCCAGCGCCAGGGGTGCCGCGCGGGCACCACGTGCAGGGCCTTGATCGGCGTGGAGACACGGGCCTGGCGCACCGGGCTGGGCGAGTCAATCAGGTCATAGGGTTTGGCGACGATGGGCATGGTGAATTCCTCGGCCTCAGAAGGCATAGGTCAAGCGGGTGTAGTAGTACCCGCCGGTAAAACCGTAGGGCGAATAGACGCCGTAGCTGCGGACCATGGTGCTGCTCGGCACCCCTTGTTTCTTGGGGTAGATGTCGAACAGGTTCTTGGCGCCGACAGCGATGTTCAGGTCTTTGGTGAGGTTGTAGCCAAGGTCGAGGTCGGTGATCCATTTGGCGGCGTAGATACGGTCCAGGTCGCGATTGGCCGACGAGTTGACCTCTTTGTAGGAGCCGTAGCGGGTCAGGGCCAGGTTCACGTTGAAGCGGTCGATGCTCCAGTCGCCACCGAGGATCAGCTTGGTGCTGGGCTGCACGCCGGTGATCAGGTTGCGCGCCTCGCGGTTCATCAACTCGTAGGAGGTGCCCAGGATGTTGGTGGATTCCTTGTAGTTGAGGATCCGCGTCTGGTTCCAGTTGAACGCAGCGGTCCACTTCACCGCGCCGTACTGGCCGAGGTCCTGGCTGTAGTTGCTGACCAGGTCCAGGCCTTTGGTGCGGGTGTCGGCGCCGTTGATGAAGTACTGGCCGCCGGAGGTGGAGTTGATGCCGTTGTTCTGCAATACCTGGGTGATCTCGGGGCCGAGCAAGGTGCCGGTGAGGGTGATGCGGTCACGCAGGTTGATCACGTAGGCATCGGCGGTGAAGCTCAGGCGGTCGGTGGGCGTGAGGGTGAAACCGAGGCTGAAGTTGGTTGAGCGCTCCGGCTTCAACTCCTGGGCGCCGAGGGCTTGTGCGGCGGCAGAGCCTACGGGCAGCACGCCGTAGTTGATCGACTGGTACACACCGTCGACCACGCCATAGGTGGTCGACCGCGCGCTGAACAGGCTGTTGGCCAAAGACGGAGCGCGGAAGCCGTTGCTCACCGTGGCGCGCACGGCGAATTGCGGGTTGAAGTCATAGCGGGTCGTCAACTTGCCGCTGCGGGTGGCGCCGACGCCCTGGTTGTAGTGCTCATAGCGAAACGCCGTGCCGACGTACCAGTCCGGCACTGGGTTGAAGCCCACATCGACATAACTGGCGAGGCTATTGCGCGAGGCGCTGCTTTCTTCATCCGGCGAAATGCCGTTGGTGACCTGCGCGCCCGACGACGCGCAATTGCCCGGCGCCACGCAGTAGCCGCCATTGGCATAGGACTCATAGTCGCCGGCCTGCACCTCGTAGGTATCGCGCCGATGTTCAAAGCCGACGCTCAGGTCCAAGGGCTTTTGCAGGCCGATATCGAAGCCGCGCTTGAAGTCGAGGTTGGTGGTCAGCTCGGTGGAAATCCAGGTGCCGGAGGTGAAGTGATTCGGCGTGGCCTCGCCCAGCGACGGGTTCTGGTTGTGGGTGGTGCCCTGCTCCGCATCGTTGCGCCCATAGGTGGTGGACAAGTCCCAGTCCCACTCGCCTACCGTGCCTTTACCGCCGAATGCGGCCTGGAAATCGTCTTCATCAATGAACCAGGTCGGCGTGTAGCCACCGGGGTAACCGTTAGGCCCGGTGGTGATGGTGTTAGTGATGGTCGGCAGACGGAAGTTCTGGCCCTGCTCGGCCTTGCGGCGTGAATAGGTGGTGAAGGAGTACAGGCTGAAGCTGTCGTCGATCGGCAGCTCGGCGTTGTAGCCCAGGGTCAGCAGGTTGGTCTTGGGCGTGCCGTAGCCACCATACGTCGAGCGTCCGGCTTGCTCGTAGGCTTGCGCGTAGGTGTAGCCGTTGGCGCTGGCCTTGTTGTCGTCATTCTGGCTGCGGGCGTCCAGGGCCAGTTGGACAATGCCGCCGTTGCCGATCTCGAACCCCTTGTTGAGGCTTTGTTGCACGGTCTGTTTCTTGCCGTCATACCCCTGGCCGACGTTGGTCACCGAAGTGCCGCTGGTGTCGGCCTTGAGGATCACGTTGATCA